>VBLP01000138.1 GCA_005887925.1 Deltaproteobacteria bacterium
CTGCAGTTGACACTCCGGACCCGTCGTCCGGCGCGTGATTCCCCGCGGAGAGATCCCCGAATCCTTAAGGCGTCAGCCGACGCCAAAACTCACAGATACAATGTGGCAAAAGGCGTCCGATGCGGCGTGGCCGGCTCGTTCTGATCATGTCCGACAGCCGGGCGTCGAACCACCGGCCGTTGACGTCGTAGGTTGTCGGGTCGCGATCGCGCCGGCGGCGCTCGCGGCGCGGGCCGCGGCGGTACGCTTCAGGTCAGTTGCCTCGGTATGCCGCAGCCAGCGCCATCCGAACAGCCGGTCGCACCGGATCTGGTGACTCCCGGGTCTCGCGCGCCGGGCAGGCCTCCGGGTCGAGCGCGGGGGCGGGCGGTGGCGTGGCTTACGCTGGGATTCGATCTCGGCGGTGGGGTAAGGTTGGCGCCCCTCGGAGGTCTGCGATGCGCCCACGCCCCGCGTTGTTGTCCCGTTCCGCTCTCGCCGCGATCGTCGCGATGGCGCTGTTCGGTGCCCCCGCCGGCGCCGACAAGCCGCACAAGCCGGTGCTCCACGGCCAGCACTGGGTCGCGATCACCGGCAAGCCGCTCGGCGCCCAGGCCGGCGCGATGATCTTCCAGCGCGGCGGCAACGCCGTCGACGCGGCGTGCGCCATGCTCGCCGCGGTCACGACGCTGTGGGACACGCTGAGCTGGGGCGGCGAGACCCAGGCGCTGATCTACGACCCGACGAAGAAGAAGGTGGTCGGGATCAACGCGCTCGGCGTCGCGCCCAGCGGCGCCACGCCGGAGTTCTTCAAGGGCCAGAAGATGAAGTATCCACCCGAGTTCGGGCCGCTCGCCGCGGTGACCCCCGGCACGCCGGGCGGCCTGTTCACGATGCTCGCCGAGTACGGCACGATGAGCCTGGCCGACGTGCTGGCGCCTGCGATCCAGCTCGCCGACGGCTATCCGATCGAGATCGAGCTGTCCAACGTCATCGAGCGCAACAAGGCCAGGATCAAGCAGTGGCCGTACGCCAGGGCCACGATGCTGCCGCACCAGGGCCAGGCGCGCGAGGCGCCCGCGCCGGGCGAGATGTTCCGTCAGCCCGACCTCGCCGCGACGCTGCGCAAGCTGGTCGAGGCGGAAGGCCAGGCGCTCAAGGCCGGCAAGGACCGCAAGCACGCGATCTACGCCGCCTACGATCGCTTCTACAAGGGCGACATCGCCACCGAGATCGTCCGCTCGGTCAAGGAGCAGGGCGGGCTGTTCACGATGGACGATCTGGCTAGATGGCAGGTTCGCATCGAGGAGCCGGTGTCGACCACCTACCGCGGCATCACGGTCTACAAGCTCACCACCTGGGTCCAGGGCCCCGCGATGCTGCAGGCGCTCAACATCCTCGAGAACATGGATGTCAAGGCGATGGGCTACAACAGCGCGCGCTACCTCCACGCCATCTACCAGACGATGAGCCTGGCGTTCGCCGACCGCGACTTCTACTACGGCGATCCCTACGTGCCGCCCGCCGAGCCGGTCAAGGGCCTGCTGTCCAAGGCCTACGCCAAGGAGCGCTTCAAGCAGATCAACTGGGCCAAGAACGATCCCGAGATCGGCCCGGGCGACCCGTATCCGTTCCAGGGCGAGAAGAACCCGTTCCGCACCCTGCTCGAGCACTGGCGCGCCACCGGCACCGCCGGCACCGCCACCGCCGGCGCGCCCGCCGCCGGCAGCAGCACGACCGGCGCCTCGGCCGGCGCAGGTGCCAGCGTCGCCCCGGTGAGGCCCGCGGCTGCGATTTCCGCCGCCGAGCCCACCGGCCAGCCCGCGGACGACGAGTTCCTTCGCCAGTTCTACGCCGGCACCACCTCGATCGAGGCCGCCGACGACAAGGGCTGGGTCGTCTCGATCACGCCCAGCGGCGGCTGGGTCCCGGCCGTGATCGCCGGCAAGACCGGCGTCGGCCTGTCCCAGCGCATGCAGAGCTTCGTGCTCGACCCCGCCGAGAACCCGTTCAACGTCGTCGAGCCGGGCAAGCATCCGCGCGCCACCCTGACCCCGACCCTGGCGACCAAGGACGGCAAGCCCTACCTCGCGTTCGCCGTCCAGGGCGGCGACAGCCAGGACCAGAACCTCCTGCAGTTCTTCCTCAACGTCGTCGAGTTCGGCATGAACGTGCAGGAGGCCTGCGAGGCGCCCAACATCAACAGCTACCAGATGCGCAGCTCGTTCGGCAGCCACGACGCGCGCCCCGGCAGGATGCTGATCAACCAGCAGCTCCCCGGCTACGTCCGCAACGAGCTCACCAGGATGGGCTACAGCTTCGAGATCCGCGATCGCACTTCCGGCCCGATCGACTACGGCATCGCCTGGTGACGGAACACCTCGATCATCGCCGATAGGTCGCTGAGCCGCCGTCCGGTCCGCAGCTACCAGCTCGTGGCACCGGCGCTCTCGTCGAACGGATCCCGTCGCCAGGACCACCGGCCGCAGGTCGCGCTTCTCCTTACTTCTTGGCGTCGAGCGCGTGCGGCACCTGCTGGGCGGCGAGCGCGGCGAGCCCGGCATAGCTGCTCGCGCCCATCGAGTCCGCCATGGTGGTCGGGATGATCATCAGGGTGCCGCGCTCCTTCATGCCCTCGTAG
Source organism: Deltaproteobacteria bacterium (assembly GCA_005887925.1). Taxonomy (GTDB): domain Bacteria; phylum Myxococcota_A; class Polyangia; order Haliangiales; family Haliangiaceae; genus JABFXX01. The sequence continues at coordinate 2,621 of VBLP01000138.1, forward strand.
AGCAGGTTGAGCGACCGCAGCTGCAAGGCGATCGCGTCCTCGCGGTAGATGCCCGCCGCGGCGGAGAAGCTGTGGGCGATCTCGGCCTCGGCGTCGCCGAGGATCACGCGGGCCTGCTTCTCGCGCTCGGCCTGCGCGCGGCGCGACATGGCGTCCTCGAGGGCCTGCGGGATCACGACGTCGCGGATCTCGACGGAGGTGACGGTGATGCCCCAGGCCCGGGCGCGCTCGTCGATCAGCTTCTGCATCGACGCATCGAGCACGTCGCGGCCGGCGAGCATGTCGGCGAGATCGGTCTTGCCGATGACCTCGCGCAGCGCGGTCTGCGCGGCCCACGCGACGGCCTCCTCGTAGTTCTCGAGCCCGAGCGCGGCCCGCTCGGCGTCGGCGACCTGCCAGAACAGGACGGCGTCGACGTTGACCGGCACGGTGTCGCGGGTCAGCGTGCGCTCGGCGGCGAACCCGGTGGTGCGGACACGAACGTCGACCCACACCACGATCCGATCGAGCAGCGGGACGATCCAGAACAGCCCGGGGCCGCGCAGGCCGACGAACTTGCCGAGCCGGAGCACCACGGCGCGCTCCCACTGGCTGGCGATCCGCGGCGCGAGCGCCAGGTAGATGCCGAGTGCGAGGCCGCCTCCGGTCACGACCGGCAACAGCGGCGGCTCGAGCCGGGCCGCGAGGGCGACAGCGGCGACACCGCCGCTGACCAGGCCGAGCACGATGAGCGAGACCACGCTCAGGCCATACTTGCTGCTCGGTGGAGGAGGAACATCGTGGCTGGCTTCGCTCATGGCTGGCTCCGAGGTGATGAGGGTGGGGGCGGAGGCGGGATCGGGCGGCGCTCGGTGGCGCGCAGCGCCGCGGCGAGGACGGTGCGAGGGGCGGCATGGGTGCGGGCGCGGTCGACGATGCGCGGCGAGCGCGGGCGGCGGCGGCGCGCGGGCAGGACCTCGTAGACGATCGCGGTCGCGAACAGCATCATCACGCCGGACGCGAAGATCACCGGCGCCATCGGCAGGCGGGGGTCGAGCTCGGTGCCGCTCCATAACCGGAACGAGTCGGTGAGGCCGACGGCGATCAGCGCGATGGCGGTCGCGGCCCAGCCGAGGCAGACGAGCTTGCGGACCGGGTCGCGCGGCAGCGGCGCGTCGCGCTCGAGCGCGGGCTCCTCGCCGTGGACCAGCGGGAAGATCCGCGCGAACACGAGCACGATCAGCAGCACCAGGCCGATCGTGCCGGCGAGCACGGCCCACTCGATCCACGACGGCGCGTACCGGCCGTCCTCGAGCGCGAGGTACGAGCCATGGGTCTGCGACGGCACGACGATGAGCAGGCGCTTGACGAGCGCGCCGATGTTGACCAGGCCCGCGGCGATCGCGAGCCCGGCGACCGATGGCTTCGCGCGCAGGTACTGGACGAACGGGATCGCGAAGCCGAGGAACAGACAGCCGATCGCGACGGCGAACGACCGCGAGAACGGGCCGGCGACGATGGTGTGCGCGACGTGGCGATCGAGGGCCGGGCCGGCGTAGGTCGCGGTGAGCTCCTCGACGACGGTGAAGTAGAGGTAGACCAGGCACAGCACCCACAGGAAGCTGCCCAGCCAGTGGATCGACGCATCGGGGATGCGCAGGCCGAGCATGCGGCGCAGGATGACGACGGTGAGGATCAGCATGCCGATGCCCGAGGCGCCGGCGAGCACGATGAACGACGGCGCCATCAGCGCGCTGTACCAGCCCGGGCGGCCGGCCTGGATGCCGAAGATGAAGCCGAGCGTCGAGTGTGCGGTGACCAGCAGCGGGAGGATCGTGATCGCGAGCCAGAAGGTGGTGCGGCCGTGGCGCGCGTGCTCCTCGGGCGTGAACCGGTAGCCGCTCGCCCACAGGCGATAGAACCAGCGCAGCGCGCGCGGCCCGTCGCGCACCATGCGCGCGGCGTCGCGGCGCCCGGTGACGAAGAACGCGACCACGCTGGAGAACAGGTAGCCGGCGACCACCAGCGTGAACGTGCCGTAGAACGGCGACGACGGCCGCGCCAGCGCGGGCAGCGACGCGAGGCCGCGATCGGAGCGGCCGAGGTCGGCCAGGACGGCGGTCGCGCCGGCGACGAGCGACGCGATCGTCAAGAGCTCGGCGATCCGCGCGACCGGCTCGAGGACGTGGAGCTTGAGCAGCCGCGCGATGCTCGCGACGGTGATGCCGGCGAAGCTGATCCCGACCAGGTAGACGTAGAGCGAGATGTAGAGGCCCCACGCGGCGCCGCCGCGCCCCGGATCGCGCATGCCGGTCACGATGTCGCCGCGATCGAGCTGGATCGTGTAGGCCCAGAGCCCGAGGGCGAGCGCGCCGAGGCCGAGCGCGACGAGGACGTACCAGCCGGCGCGCGGCGTCGGCAGCACGCCGGGCCGGGGCCGGACGTGGGGCGTGGCGTAGATCCGCTGCAGCATCAGCCTCGCTCCTTCTTGAGGTAGTAGACGGACGGCTCGGTGCCGAGGTGCTCGAGCAGGCGGAACGCGCGCGGGCTCGCGGCCTGCGCGGAGACCTTGCTCGCGGCGTCGTCGAGATCGCCGAACGTGATCGCGCCGGCCGGGCACGCCGCGGCGCACGCGGGCAGGCGCTGGAGCTCGTCGTCGCCGGGCTCGCGGCCCTCGAGCCGGGCGCGCTCGGACAGCGCGCGGACCCGGTGGTGGCAGAACGTGCACTTCTCGACGACGCCGTGCGGGCGGGTGGCGACGTCGGGGTTGAGCATCTGCTGCTCGCTCGCGGTCCACGCCGGCTCGCTCCAGTTGAACGAGCGCCGCGAGTACGGGCACGCCACCATGCAGTAGCGGCAGCCGATGCAGCGGTCCCAGACCTGCATCGTGATGCCGTCGGGATCCTTGTAGGTCGCGCCGACCGGGCAGACCTTGACGCACGGCGGATCCGCGCAGTGCATGCACGGCAGCGGCAAGAGCTCCGGCAGGCCGTCGGGGCGCTCGGGCTCCTGCCACAGCATGCTCATCCACTCGGGGCGCGCGCCGTGGAACTCGGGATCGGCGCCGTACGACGGGATGTTGTTCTCCTGGCGGCACGCGACGCTGCACGCGTTGCATGCGGCGCAGCGGTCGAGATCGATCGCCATGCCCCAGCGGCGGCGGCGATGCGGCGCGGCCGCGGCCTCGGCGCCGCGCGGCAGCGCGGCGAGCACCGGCAGCGCGAGGGTCCCGCGCAGGAACGCGCGGCGGTCGGCCCCCATGTCAGGCCTCCTCCCGGGTGACCCGCACGCGCGTCGCGCACAACAGCGATGCGCCGGTGTCGGGCGCCGGCCGCGCCGGCAGGAGCTCCATCACGTTGACGCCGACGCCGCGCGCCCAGCGGCCGAGCGCCGCGTGGCCACCGCCCGTCGGGATCGCGACACAGCCGGGCGCGAGGCGAGGATCGACGTGGGCGGGCAGCACGAGCGAGCCCGACGGGCTGGTCACGCGCACCAGGTCGCCGGTGGCGAGCCCGGCCGGCGCGTCGTGCGGCGAGATCGATGCGGCGAGCGTCCAGTCGGCGAGCCCGGGGCGGCTGCGCAGCGCGTGCAGCCACGGCTGGTTGGCGCCGCTGCCCTCGGCGTAGCCGAGCGGGCGATACGCGAGCAAGACCAGCGGGAACGCGGCCGGATCGCCGTCGAACACCGGCGGCGACCAGCGCGCGGGCAGCTCGACGTGGGCGATGCGCAGCGGCGCGTCGTCGGCCTCGGCCCAGAACCCGGCCTCGGTCAGCCGGTCGAGGAAGCCGCGCGGGCTGGCCTCGACGATCGTGCCGCGCGCGGCCGCGTGCAGCCCGAGCAGGCGCTCCTCGATCGCGTCGCGCGCGGTCGGCCACGGCAGGGCGCGCGCCACCGGGTCGCCGATCCGGCGGGCGAGCTCGAGCACGACGTCGCCGGTCGGCCGGGTGTCGTGGAGCGGCGCGACGACGGGGCGGCGGATCCCGGCGACCGCGCGCGGCAGTCCCGGCGCGGGGGTCGCGTCCTCGAACCGCTCGAGGTAGGTGTGGTCGGGCAGCACGAGGTGCGCGGCGGCGGTGGTCTCGTCGAGGAACGGCGAGAAGCTGACGACGAGCGGGATGCGGGAGAGCGCGTCGCGCCAGCGCCGGGGCTGCGCGCGCGCGTACGCCGGGTTGGCGTGGTAGAGCAGCGCGATCGCCGGGGGCGACGCGAGGATCGCGTCGGGCAGCGTGTCGAGCACGGCGCGCGCGGCGGGGTAGGGCGCGCGGCCCGCGCCGTCGAGCCGCGCGGTGGCCAGCCCGCGGCGCGCGGCGTCATCGGCCGCGACCGCCGGCCACGCGGCGTACGGCGGCGACGGCGGGATCCGCAGCCCGCCACCGCCGTTCTCGACCGCGCCGAGCAGGGTGCTCAGCGCGAGCGCGGCGCGCGCGGTGTCGACGCCGTTGCTGAATGCCAGGCTGCGCTCGTCGACCACGGTCAGCACCGGGCGGCGCTCCCACAGCGCGTGCGCGAGCTCGGGGATCGCGGCGGCGGGCACCCCGGTGATCGCGGCGGCGCGCTCGGGCGCAAAGTCCGCGACGAGATCGCGGAAGCCGGCCAGCCCGCCGGCGCGATCGACCGCCTCGGTATCGTACAGGCCGTCGCGCATCACCACGTGGCACAGCCCGAGCGCGAGCGCGCCGGCGGTCCCCGGGTGGATGCGCAGCCAGCGATCCGCGTTGAACGCGGCGAGATCGAAGGTCGGCCCGGCGTGGATCAGCTGCGCGCGGTGGACGCGATCGCGGCGGAGCTCGGCGGCGAGCCGCGCGAAGTAGATCGAGCGGCAGGCGTCCTCGAGCAGACCGGCCTCGAGGCTGAGGATCGCGTTGGCGTGGGCCCAGCCGAACGCCGGGAGGTCGCGCACGCCGAGCGACAGCTCCATGGCGCGCGCGAGCGGGGCGCCGTGGCCGGGCGCGCCGTCGACGAAGTTCGGCGTGCCGTATGCCGTGCACAGCCGCGCGAGCAGCTCGTGCACGAAGCCGCGCTCCTGGCCCGAGATCACGAGCAGCCGCTCGGGGGCGCGCGGCCGGAGCTCGCGCAGCGCGGCGGCGAGCACGCCGAGCGCCTCGTCCCACGACACCGGCACGAGCGCGCCGGCCCTGCGCAGCAGCGGCCCGGGCACGCGGTCGGGGTCGTACAGCGCCTGCAGGCCGGATAGCCCGCGCACGCCGATGCCGCCGCGGTTGAGCGGATTGTCGCGGTTGCCCTCGATGCGCACCGCGCGGCCCTCGACGACGCGGACCCGGATCCCGCACGCCGCCGGGCACTGCGCGCACGACGACGCGAACCAGCGCTCCTCGTAGGTCGCGTAGTCCTCTGCGCCGGGGACGTAGGGCTTGCGCTGCGAGCGCGAGGTCGGATCGTCGTGCGACCGCGGCCGGCACCCGGGGAGGACCGCGGCGGCCGCCGCGCCGAGCCCGGCCAGGGCGCACCGCCTCGTCGGGGCTGGGCGATCGGCTGTGTGTCGGTGGGTCATGGCATGGCTCCTAGCGATGGCACGCGCCGCACCAGGTCGATGCGCCGTGCGTGCGGTGGCAGGCGATGCACTCGGTCATGCGCAGCAGGCGCTGGACCGGCTCGGTCGGCGGCGCCGTCCACGCGGCGACGTCGCCGTGGCACTCGGCGCACGGGAGCTTCGCGATCCCGACGTGCGCACGGTGCGGCGCGTAGACGTGGCCGGGGTTGCGCGTGATCTGGACCCAGCGCGTCGGCGCGGCGGCGGCGGCGAGCTTGCGGACGGCCGCCTCGCGCTCGCTGGGCACGCCGCGCTCGCCGAGCTGCGGGCGCATGTGGCAGCGCAGGCAGTCGCGCAGCGCGGGCAGCCCGGCGTGCTCGGCGCGCTCGGCGCCGGCGTGGCAGTCGACGCAGCCGAGCCTGCGGCCGTCGAGCTCGACGGACAGGTGCAGCGCGTGGTTGAAGGCGATCGGCTGCTCGGGCAGGCGCGGGGCGCGGCTGCACGCGGCGACGAGGGCGAGGACCACGAGGCGCGTCATCGCGGCTGGGCTCCGAACGGGTGGCAGGCCTGGCACGACCGCGCAGTCGGCACGTGGTCGCGGCGGTCGGCGTGGCAGCGCAGGCACGGCTCGCGCGCCGTGACCTCGGGCGCGTGCGCGGTATGACACGCGGCGCAGGGCTGGTGGCCCGGCGAGGTGTGGAGTCCGGTGAGGCGTCCGGACGGATGGCACTGTCCGCATGGCGGACGCGTCGCGGGCCCGCCGGGGCCGTGCGGGCGGTGGCACGCCTGGCAGCCGCCGGGCAGGCGGACGTGCGGCGTGCGCGCGCGGTCGGCGTGGCAGCTCTCGCAGCGCGCGGCCTCGGGGCGGCGCTTCCCGGAGTGGACGTCGTGGCACGTGCGGCAGTCGGCGTGGCCGGCGGGCGCGGTCGCGGCCTCGGCGGCGTGGCAGGTGCCGCAGGCAGGGCGCGCCGCCGCCGGGCGGTGCGCCGCCGCGAGATGGCAATTGGTGCAGCGCGCGTGACCCTCGGAGGTCGCGATCGCCGGCGCGCGGCCGATCGGCCGGGCGTGGCAGTCCAGGCACAGCGCCGGGGCGGCCTTGTCGGGGACGAAGCGATGCCGCGGGTGGCAGTCGGCGCACGTCGCCGAGCCGTGGCTGGCCTCGCGCTTGTCGGCGTGGCAGCGATCGCGGCAGCCCAGCACCGCGCGCGACGGGCCGAGGTCCTGATGCGGCGGGTGACAGCCGATGCAGTCGCCGCGCGCGTCGTGCGGATGCCTCGAGCTCGCGGCGATGGCGGCGTGACAGGTGGTGCAGCGCGCCACCGGCGGCGCCTTGGCCGCGTGCGGGTCGTGACAGCTCGTGCACGCGGCGTGCGCGGCCACGCGGTCGGCGGCGAGCACGTGCTTGCCGGCGTGGCAGTCGCCGCACGGCTTGACCGACGCGCGCGTGAAGCTGTGGCCGGTGTGGCACTGCAGGCAACGATCGTGGCCGCGGAACAGCGCCGTTGCGGGGATCCGCGCCGCGGCCGGCACGTCGGGCGCGCCGGCGACATGGCAGGACCGGCAGCGCGCGAGCGCCTCGCGGGCAGGGCGATGCGGGAGGTGGCAGGTCCGGCACGCCGCTCGCCCCGTTCCGTGTGCGGGATGGCCGGTGGCCTTCGCGTCATGACAGTCGAGGCACGCCACCGGCTTCGCCGTCCGCGCCGGGTGCGCCGGGTGGCACTCCGTGCACGGCTGCCGGTGGCTGACCAGCGCGAGGTCCGACCCTGCGACGGTATGGTGGCAGCGGTCGCAGCGGCGCGCCGCCGCGAGCGCTTCGCTCGGCGCGAGGAAGTCGTGGCAGGTCAGGCAGGCTGCCTCGGGCGCGCCGCCGTGCACCGCGGGCTCGCGGCCGGGATGGCAGGCGAGGCACTTCTCGATCGACGGGGCATGGAACTCGCGCGCGGCCATGTCGTGGCAGCCCGCGCAGTCGACGCGGTCGGCGGCCTCGAGGTGCGCGCGGTGCAGCGCGGTCGTGCGGACGTCGTTCGCGCTGGTCAGCCGGGGGCGGCGCGGCCGGGGCTCGTCGGGTGGCGCGGCGAGAGCGCGCTTGGCCGTCGCGCCGTCCGCCGACACCAGGACCGCCACGGCGCCGGTCACACCGGCGATGGCGAGCACCGCGAGCAGTCCCATGGTTTTCCCAGCGAGCACGTTCGGCACCTCCAGGAAGCAGCCGACGGAGACGATCGCCGCGGCCTCGCGCAGGCGGGCGTGCATCACGCAGACCAGCGATTGCTGCGCGAACGGCGCACTCCGTGCAGTTTGCGCGTCCGGCGCGGCGAGGCCTCGCAAGGATTGCGCGTATCCGGCAATCGCGGTTTCGCAGAACACAGATCACCATTGCGATCTGCGGGCACAATCATCGCGCGGTACTGCAGATCATTCGTGCGACAAATTGCCAGCGCTCGTCGAGCACCACGCGCGTACTATCGAGCTTGTGAAGGCCCTGGGCCAGATCGGCGCGACGCTGGCGAGCATTGCCCGCGGGTTCGCGATTGCCTCGCTGGCGGCGCTGTGTGTCGTGATCTATGGTGGTGGCTCGCTGTGCGAGCTCGCGATCCGCGGCCGGACGGCGCGCGAGCGGCATCGCGCCCGCCGGCGCGGACGGCTGCTGCGCTGGTGCTTCGAGCAGCTCGGCGCGACGTTCGTCAAGATCGGTCAGGTCGTGAGCTCGCGCCCCGATCTGTTCTCCGACGGCGTGATCGCCGAGCTGCGCGCGCTCCAGGATCACGTGCCGGCGTTCTCGTATCGCCGCGTGCGCGCGATCCTCGCGCGCGAGCTCGGCGCGCCGATCGAGCAGCGGTTCCGCGAGTTCGATCGCGCACCGGTCGCGGCCGGCGGGATCGCGCAGGTTCATCGCGCCGTGCTGATCGACGGCGCCGAGGTCGCGGTCAAGGTGCTCCGGCCCGGCGTGCGCGACCGCGTGCGCCGCGACGCCCGCCTGCTGCTCTGGCTCGCGCACGTCGTGCATGCGGTGTCGCCGCGCGCCCGCGCCGCCGACGCGATAGGCCATGTCCGGAGCCTCATCGCCGGCATCATCGCGCAGACCGATCTGCGCAACGAGGCGCGCAGCTACCGCCGGTTCCGGCGCGAGTTCACCGCGACGCCCGCGGTGGCCTTCCCCTGCGTCCACGCGCAGTGCTCGACGAGCGAGGTGCTGGTGATGGAGTTCATCCACGGCGCGACGATGGATCGCATCCGCCCCGCGCTGGTCCCGCAGGTGGTCCACGCGCTGCGCGAGGCATTCTTCGCGATGTGCTTCGACCACGGCTTCGTCCATGCCGATCTGCATCCCGGCAACGTGCTGGTCCGCGACGACGGCGTCGTCGTGCTGGTCGACGTCGGCCTGGTCAAGTACCTGCCGGCCGGCGTGACCGCGCAGGTCGTCGACTTCGCGCGCTGCATGGCGTTCGGTGACGCGCGCGCGCTCGTCGCGCACCTGCGCCGGCACTATCGCTGCCCGGACGCGGCCGACTGGGACGCGGTGGCGCGCGATGCCGCGGAGCTGATCGCGGAGCTGCGCCGGCGATCGATGGCCGAGCTCGAGGTCAGCGCGGTGGTCGGACGCCTGTTCGCGCTCGGCCGCAAGCACCACATCCGTCCGGTGCCCGAGCTGTCGCTCGTGCTGCTCGGCATGGTGACGGTCGAGGGCCTGATCAAGCGGCTCGACCCCGGTGCGAACGTGATGACCGAGGTCGCGCGGTTCCTCGGCTCCCGGATCGCGGGCGAGCGCCGCCGAGCGGAGACCGAGCGAAGCCGGAACATCGGGCTCCTGCCCGAGGTTTCGGATCAGCGCAGCGAGGGATCCGCGGAATGTGATGTGCCAGGAGACCGTAGGCAATACGGTCTCCTGGCGCGCGGCTCGCGGGAATGGCCGCGCGATCTCTGCGTGACTCTCCCATCCTGGGAGACTCGAAGCTCGGCGGACCCGTCAGTCCATGTTCAAGATCGGCGAGTTCTCGAGGTTCACGCGCGTCACCGTCGAGATGCTGCGCCACCACGACGAGATCGGGCTGATCGGGTCGCGCTTCGTCGAGGCCGGATCGGGCTATGGCTACCGCAGCGCCGAACAGCTGCCGCCGCTCGACCAGATCGTCGCGCTGAAGGACCTGGGGTTCTCGCTCGAGGCGATCGCATCCCTGCTCGGTGACCGCGTCCGGCGTGTTCCCGACTCGCCGTGCCGCATCCGGGAAGGATCGCGCCGCTCAGGGCCGGCAGATCTGGATCTGGCGGATCTCGAGCGACCCAAAAGTGTACTGCGTGCCGGCGTTCTGGTGTCGGACATAGAAGATCGGCGCCGATGGAAAACACCCGCGCGGGATGCCAGACTCGGCCGGTGCGGCGCTCGCCCGTGGCCACCGGAGTCGCCCTCGCCGCGGCCGCGGCCGTGGCGTTCGGGGTCGCGACGCCGATCGTCGCGTGGGCCGGGCGCGCGGTCGGTCCGCTGTCGACCGCGGCGCTGCTCTATCTCGGCGCCGCGCTGACCGCGCTCGTTCTCCAGCTCGCCGTGCGCCGCCACGAGGCCGCGGTTCGCCGGAGCGACGCGCCGCGGCTGATCGCGATCGCGATCGCCGGAGGCGCGCTCGCGCCGGCGCTGCTCGCGTGGGGGCTGCAGCACGCCGGGCCGACCGCGGGCGCGCTGCTGCTCAACCTCGAGGCGGTGTTCACCGTCCTGCTCGCGCGCGCGCTGTTCCACGAGCCGATCGGCCGGCGCGTGGCGGTCGCGGTGGCGTGCATGGCGGCCGGCGGCGCGGCGCTCGCCCTCGACGCGGCGCGCGGCGGCGGCGTGGGCTGGCTCGGCGTGCTCGCCGTCGCCGGAGCGACCGCTGCGTGGGCGCTCGACAATGCATTGACCCGCCCGCTCGCCGAGCGCGATCCGTTCCAGGTCATCCTGGTCAAGGGCGTGCTCGGGGCGAGCCTCACCGCGATCGTCGCCATCGCCCGCGGCGAGCCGCTGCCGCCGCTCGACCGCGCCGCCGTGCTCGTCGGCTGCGGCGCCACCGGGTACGGCGCGAGCCTCTACCTCTATCTGCTCGCGCAGCGCCGGATCGGCGCCGGCCGCACCGGCTCGGTGTTCGCGCTCGCGCCGTTCCTCGGGGCCGCGCTCGCCTGGTCGCTCGGCGATCGCCATGCCGGTGGGTTCGCCATCGGGGCCACCGCGCTGTTCGCGGCCGGCGTCGTGCTGCACGTCGGCGAGCGACACGGTCACCGGCACGTGCACCGGCCGGTGGAGCACGAGCACATGCACCGGCACGATGACGGCCACCACACGCACGCACACGATCCGCCGTTCCTCGGCGAGCACGCACATCCACACCGGCACGAACAACTCGAGCACGACCACGAGCACGCTCCGGACGTGCATCACAGCCACGAGCATGCCTAGCGCCAGCGCCGCGTGGGCTCCGCGGGATCCAGTGCTGGCAGACCGCCCGGATGCTGTGCGCCGGCAATTCCTTTGAGGTCAAACGGTTAGCATCGAGAAGCGTCCACGACAAAATTCCTTGGGAACCCATGAATATCGCGGCCCGGCCGCCGTCCTTGCAGTCGGAGGCCGCAGCTCTGCGCGCTCGGCCCAAGGAGAGGACATGATCCGAACATGGTTAGTGGTCGCCACCATTGGACTCTGTAGCTGCAGCAGCCCGGTCGTGTTTCAGGGCGAGAGCACACTCCCGGTCACCGGGACGCCGCCCGCGCGCGTCGTCGAGGCCAGACCGCCTCCGCGGGTCGAGGTGCGCGACAACAAGATCGAGATCCACGACAAGATCCAGTTCGACTTCGACAAGGCCACGATCAAGGACGTCTCGTTCGGCCTGATTAACGAGATCGCTTCTGTCATCGCCAAGAATCCGCAGATCAAGCGGATCCGGATCGAGGGCCACGCCAGCTCCGAGGGCAACCCGGCCCACAACCGGACGCTGTCCGACGAGCGCGCCCGGTCGGTGATGACGTATCTGACCGAGCACGGCATCGCCCCGGCCGAGCTGGTCGCCGTCGGGTACGGCGCCGACCGGCCGATCGCCGACAACGCCAGCGAGGACGGCCGCGAGAAGAACCGCCGCGTCGAGTTCCTGATCGTCGAGCAGGACGTCACCCACAAGAAGGTCGAGGTCGACGCCCAGACCGGTGCCGAGAAGGTGGTCGAGGAGAAGCACGAGCTGGTGCGCGCGCCCGACGCCGATGCCGGCGCGGCGCAGCATGCCGCCAAGCCGGCCGGCAACGCCCGGTCCACCACCGCACACAAGAAGGGGAGCTGAGCCCATGAGCGATCGCAAACTCCATCACCTGATCGCGGCGAGCCTCGTGGCGGCGGCCGCCTGCACCGGCACCGCGCGCGGCCTCGAGGCCTACCGCGCCGACACCGCCCGGCTGCTCGACACGCGCAGCGCGCAGCTCCAGAGCTGCTACGACGACGCGCTCAAGGCCAACGACAAGCTCGGCGGCAGCGTCACCGTCCCGGTCGAGCGCACCGCCGGTGCTCGGCACGTGCGTCGTCAAGGCCATCGACGGCCTGGTGCTCGCGCCGCCCGACCGCAATGAAGGCCGGGCGACGTTCACCTACGAGTTCAAGCTGAGCCCGGCGCCGGCCTCGTGATCAGCCCGGCGCGAAGAACGCGAAGGTCCTGACCTCGATGCTGACTCCTGCTGCAGCGGGAGGAGCGTACCTGCGGAGAGCGGCCGCGACCAGTGGTCGGACCAGATGCCACCGGAGCTGACGGCAACAGACCACGGCGCGTCTTGATCTCGTCCGCGTTCACGTCGAGAGTTCAAGAGCGCTCGCCGGCCTCGCTTGCAGGCGAGCATCCATCCCGTTGCCATCCCATAGCGCAGGAGGCTGCCATGACAGAGTCCGTGCTCACACCGTCCGTGGTGGTGCCCTGGTATCGCGAGATCACGGCCAAGCAATGGTATGCGCTGCTCGCCGGCCAGCTCGGCTGGGCGCTCGACGCGTTCGACGTGATGCTGTACGCGTTCTGCCTCACGACGATCATGGACGAGTGGCACCTGAAGCCGGCCGAGGCGGGCTTCATGGTGAGCGTGACGCTGTTCGCGTCGTCGTTCGGCGGCATCCTGTTCGGCTGGATCGCGGATCGCGTCGGCCGCAAGAAGGCGCTGATGGCGACGGTGCTCGTGTTCTCCCTGTGCTCCGGCCTGTCGGGGCTGGCGCAGGACCTGACGCAGCTCGCGATCGCACGGACGCTGCTCGGCCTCGGCATGGGCGGCGAGTGGGCGTCCGGGGCGCTGCTGGTGTCCGAGACCTGGCCGGCGCAGCACCGCGGCAAGGCGATCGGCTTCATGCAGAGCGGCTGGGCGATCGGCTACATCGCCGCCGCGATCGCCGGCGCCACCATCCTGCCGAGGTGGGGCTGGCGAGCGATGTTCTTCGTCGGCATCGTGCCGGCGCTGTTCACGCTGTGGATACGGCGCCGCGTCGACGAGCCCGAGATCTGGATCGAGGCCAGGCGCACGGGAACGACGCGCTCCGCCGGGGGATCGCTCCTGCAGATCTTCCGCCCCGACCTCCTGCGCTTCACGCTGCTGTGCACGCTGACCAGCGCCTTCGTGATGTTCGCGTACTGGGGGCTGTTCACGTGGATGCCGGGCTATCTGGCATCGCCGATCGACAAGGGCGGCGCCGGCCTCGGCATCGCCAAGGCGCCGATCTGGATCATCCCGATGATGGTCGGCGCGCTGATCGGCTACATCACGTTTGGCTTCATCGCCGACAAGATCGGCCGGCGCCCGACGTTCGCCGCGTACCTCGTCATCTCGGCCGTCCTGGTGTGGATCTTCGGCAAGACGCAGGACTCGACCGAGCTGATGGTGCTGGGGCCTCTGGTCGGCTTCTTCGGCTCGGGCTACTTCAGTGTCTTCGGCGCGTTCATCGCGGAGCTGTTCCCGACGCGGGCGCGCGGCGCGGCGGTGGGGTTCTGCTACAACGCCGGCCGGATGCTCAGCGCGCTCGCTCCCACGCTCATCGGATCGCTGTCGCTCAAGTACGGCCTGGGCGGCGCGCTCACCTTCCTGGCGATCGCCTTCATCGGCGGTGCGATCACGATCTACTTCCTGCCCGAGACCCGCGGGCGCCAGCTCGCCTGATCGCGACGCGTCGCGCGGCCACTTGCGTGGCCCACGCGGCTAGAATGCGGGCATGAAGCCACTGGCGGCCCGGATCTCGACGCTGCGCGGCGAGGGCGCGCTGACGGTGTATGCGCGCGCCAAGGAGCTGGAGCGGCAGGGCCGCTCGATCATCCACCTCGAGCTCGGCGAGCCGGACTTTCACCCGGCGCCGCCGGTGCTCGACGCGCTCCGGGCGGCGGTCAGCGAGGGCCGCGACCGCTACTGCCCGATGCAGGGGCTGCCCGCGCTGCGCGAGGAGCTCGCGCTCTACCTCGCCCGCACGCGCGGTCTGGCGGTCTCCGGCGATCAGATCGTGATCGCGCCCGGCTGCAAGATCGCCCTGTTCTTCGCGCTGATGGCGCTGGTCGAGCCCGGCGACGAGGTGCTGTACCCCGATCCGGGGTTCCCCGGCTATCCGTCGATCACGCGCGGCTTCGGCGGCATCCCGGTGGGGTTCGCGCTGTCGGAGCGCCACCAGCTGCAGCCCGATCCCGAGGAGGTCGCCGCGCGGATCACGCCGCGCACCAAGATCCTCATCACCAACTCGCCGGGCAATCCCACCGGCACCGTGTACAGCGATGCGGTGCAGCGGCGGCTTGCCGAGCTCGCGGTCGCGCACGATCTCTACGTGCTGTCCGACGAGATCTACGCGCGGATCGTGTATCCGGATGCGGCCGGCGGCGGCTTCCGCTCGATGCTGGCGTATCCCGGCATGGCGGAGCGCACGCTGATCATCGACGGGTTCTCGAAGAGCTTTGCGATGACCGGCTGGCGCCTCGGCTACACCGTGGCCCCGGCGGCGGTGGTCGCCGCGCTCAACATGCTGATCGTCAACAGCTACACCTGCGTCGCCGAGTTCACGCAGCACGCCGCGATCGAGGCGCTGCGCGATCGCGACGAGGCCACGCCGCGCATGGTGGCCGAGTTCCACCGCCGGCGCGATCAGTTCGCGCGCGACCTCGACCAGGTGCCCGGGTTTCGCTGCGCGCCGCCGTCGGGTGCGTTCTACGCCTGGGTCAACATCGCCGGCACCGGCGCCAGCGCCGACGACGTCTGCCGGATCATGCTCGAGGACGCGGGCGTCGCGGCGATCCCCGGCGCCGCGTTCGGTCCGTCGGGTGCCGACTTCGTGCGGTTCTCGTTCGCCTCGTCGGCTGCGACGCTGCGCGAGGCAGTCGAGCGCATACACAAGGTGTCGCAGGCCTGGCGGTGAGCGCCGCCATGCCGAACAGCGCTCGTTTCCGATCACGCGCTGATTCGACCTGACACGATCTCGGAATCGACACTTCGCTTCGCTTGCCCTGTGAGCGAGATCCTGTCGTCGCGGCAATGCTTGCCTCGCGCGAGGTCATCACCCGCGGTCAGCTCCTGTCATCGAAATCCGTGTCGCATTCGAGTTCGACCCGTATCTGCCAGGCGGTAGCGGCGCCGCGGGAGATGAGCCGCGCTGCGCAATCCAGCGCATGTGAGACCGCACGATCTGGTCCGTGTCGAAACCAACAGGGAGGGCAGTAACGATATGAGCTACGCGAATCATGACAACATCCTCGGAGTCCTGGGCCGGCGCGCCCACTGGGCCGGCGCAGCGGCCGCGCTCGGCGCGCTGCTGCTCGGCAGCTGCACCGACAGCGACGACACGGCGGAGCCCGCGGCCCCCGTGGGCACGGCGACGCAGGCCGCGACCGGGTCGCAGAGCGGGCTGATGATCCAGCTGCTCGACAAGCCCGACATCGCCGGCAACGCGCGCGTGACGATCGTGAGCCCTCCGGCGCCCGGCAAGGACGCGCCGCCGTATCTGGTCGTCGGCCAGACCGAGAATCCGATCATCCTGCGCGACGACGGCATCGGCGCCGACGTCAGGGCGCAGGATCACGTGTACTCGGGGTTCGCCAATGTCGACACCACCGCGCTCGCGGTGCGCAACCGCAACGAGACCAACCTGATCAGCGAGTTCAAGATCCAGAGCGTGCCGACGTTCGACGGCCGCGAGGTCGGCGCCAGCGTGCCGCCCGCGCCGTTCGACATCGCCAGCTTCAACAAGGGCATCGCCGTGGCGTTCGATCCGTCGATCATCTTCGCCCCGCTGTCACCGGCGCCCGGCAAGTCGCTCCTGATCAACGATCCGAGCGTGGTCGGCGCCGGCGACCCGACGCGGACGTGGGATCCGTGCACCGGCGTCGGCACCAAGATGGGCGCGTTCACGTTCGGACACCTGATGACCGAGATGGCCAATCAGCCGCTGACCGGGATCAACCCGTCGAACTTCGTGATGCAGTGGCTGCAGACCTGGATGGCCAACCAGAACATCAACACGTTCAACGTCCCCGCGCGGACGAACATCAACACGCAGATCATCCAGCCCTGGCTCGCCGCGAGCGGCGGCGCCAGCCTCGATCTCGGCATCGCGCCGTTTCGGCTGCTCGCGATCGTGAACCGCCTCGACCTGCGCACCGGCGCGGGCGGCTACGGCGGATCGACCGGCAACGCCGGCGAGCTGCGCTTCGTGTTCGGCGCGGTCAAGCCGGGGCGGACGTGTCAGCTGTTGCCGATGACGGTGATCTTCGAGTACGGCGTGCCGATCTCTGGCTGCGTCAACGTGCGCAGCTGGGCCCAGCAGTGGGTCAACCTGAACTCGCTCGTGCTCGGCTCGGCGGCCTACAATACCGCGCTGCAGGCGATCACCGATCAGGTCATCCTGCGCAACAAGGGGCCGGGCAAGCCCAACCGCAGCGCGCTCAACCAGCTGCGCACCAACGAGATCGCGCTCGCCTCGCCGTGGGAGCTCCGCCAGTTCAACCTGACGACACCGATCAGCTTCCTGCACGAAACGCCGGTGGCCCAGACTCCGGATATCCAGTTCAACGCCGCGGATCCGTTCTGGAGCGGCTCGACCCTGCTCGACACCTTCATCACGACCACGGCCGCCGGAGCCACCGTGCCGCTGTCGTTCCTCGGTACTCCGTTCCGCGCCGGCGCGGCGCCGGTGACGTTCAACAACCTGGGCTACTTCTGGAACACCAGCACACTCGATCTCGACCCGAGCCACCTGGGCAACTGGAACCAGCGGCGCTTCGACTTCAGCTTCAACACCTGCAACGCGTGCCACGCCGGCGAGACCCGCACGGTGTTCACCCACATCAGCCCGACCACACCGCTGGGCTCGCCCGCCGCGCTGTCCGGCTTCCTCACCGGCATCACCGTCACCGATCCGGCGTTCGGCGCGCCGAACCGCCACTTCAACGATCTGGCGCGCCGCCAGTCCGATCTCGTCGGCGTCGCCAACTCGGTGTGCCTGGCGTTCCCGCTGGTCATCCCGGATCTGGTCCAGAAGGCGCTCGACGGTGGGCCGCTGCCCGAGGAGCTGGTGCAGGAGCCGGTCGCGCCGGTATCCGAGCAGGGCACGTTCATGCTCGAGGACTTCTTCAAGGCACCGATCCTCGTCCACTGAGCGCGACGTCATCGGGGAGCCGATCGGGAGCGACAGGACGGAGAGCGTGATGTTGGCGCGGCTGACGACCTGGGTACCTGGATTTCAGATAATCGGTCTCGGGATCGGGCACACTCAGCTGCGGCTCGGCTCCGTCCCGGCGGCATCGGGCAGTTGCGAGGGCAGCGCGAACCGCGGCGGTTCTCACCGAGGCTTGCAGCGGCCCGCGGCCGGAATAGTCCAGGATCTTTGGAAGGCGCGCGCCGTCTTGCAAGGTGCATCGGGGACTGCGATCAGTCCTGGACGAACCGGCCGATGTCGAACAGCACCTTCCACGTACCGTCGGGTTGTCGGCGCCAGATCGTGGCGTAGTTGCCGCGCCAGCCGTCCTCGGGCCTGGCGCCGGTGAACGAGCCCTTGCCGACCGTGAAGCCGAGCTCGCCGGACTTGCCGCTCGCGATCGGCGCCCAGTCGAGCCGGCCCGAGCGCAGCATGGGCGTCATGAACTCGGCGATCGCGGCGTACTCGACGCGGCGCGCGTTGCGTATCATGCCGCCCCTCGGATCGAACGCCGCGACCCAGCCGTCGACGCCGCGCTGCGCGGTCGCGGCGGCGAACGCGCGATCCGCGGCCTCGAGCTCGGGGGCCGGCGACCGCGTGCCGCGCTTGAACCGGAACGAGACCAGCTTGCCGCCGCCGCCGAGCCGCGCGGCGAGCCCGGCGCGATCCGCGGCGAGCTCGTAGGTGATGGTCGTCGGGAAGTCGTGCTCGTCGTTGGCGAACGTCGCGGTGCCATCGCCGATCGTGCTCCGGCGGAACTCGACCGAGCGCGCGCCGTTGGGCATCGCGAACAGCCGCGGCACGCCATAGTACCGCCCCGGGTCGTCGCCATCGTCGATCACCAGGACCTCGAACGTGTCGCCGTGCAGCGCCACGCCGTAGATCGCGCCGGCGGCCGCGATCCAGTGCTCGCTGCCGGTGCCATCGCTGGCGTCCCAGTCACCGAGCCACCACGCCAGCGGAGCCAGTGCCGGGGACAGCTCCGCGGAGGCAGCGGGCGCCGGCGGCGGGGAATCCTTGCCGTTGCGTGCGAGCATGACGGGTGACCGATCCGGCGGCGGCGGTGTCGGCGGAGCGGGCATGGCTCGCATCATAATCACAATCACAATCGCCAGCACCGAGGCAGCGAGCACATGCACCATCGCCCATATCCCTATCAGGACGCGCGCTCGCCGCCGCCGACCGAGGCGTCGTTCGATCGCCGCAGTCAGTGCGTCGATCGTCGGCCAGCGATCTCGTCGATCGGCCGCCAGCCCGCGCGATATGATCCGCTGCAGCCATCGCGGCGCGATCCCGGTCCGCGGCGGTCGGAGCCGGCCCAGGGTCTCGGCGATCCGGCTCGGACCCTCGAGAGCTTCGAACGGGCGCTCTCCGTACAGGGCGGTGTACACGGCGACGCAGAAGCTGAACTGATCGGCGCGCTCGTCGACCGGCTCGTGGCGAAGGATCTCGGGCGCGATGTACCCAGGGGTCCCGACGACGCCTCCGGTCCTCGTGACGGTCGCCTGTTCCGCCATGCCCTCGGCCGCGTCTGCGCGTTCCGGCTGGCCGAGGATGCGGGCGACACCGAAGTCGCTGACGCGAGCGACGCCGTCCTTGCCGTAGAGGACGTTCTCGGGCTTGAAGTCGCGGTGCACGAAGCCGGCGGCGTGTGCTGCCGCCAGTCCTCGCGCGGCCTGAAGATACACCCCCAGGATCGCGCGCCAGGATCGCGGTTCCGCCTTCAGCCAGTCGGCCACGGTGCCGCCATCGACGAGCTCCATCACCACGAAGAGGCGGTCCTTGCTGACGCCGATGTCGTGCACTGCGGCGAGGTTGGGATGGCGGAGCTTCGCCATCGCTTGCGCCTCACGCACGAGGCGGCATGTCCCGCGCCGCGTAGACGACGCCCATGGCTCCGGCGCCGAGCCGACGCTCGATCTGATAGCGGTCCATGAGGGTCGTCGGCAGGAGCTCGTCGTCGCCACCGAGTCGACCAAGCGGCAATGCCGGCGTCGGCTGTTGCTCGGTCGCCGACAGCGTCTCCTCGACCTCCACCATCGCCACGTAGTGTAGGCCGCGCTCCGCAGGCCGACAATTGCGGCTTCAACCTCGCGACGACCCTGCTGGTAGACTCGTGCAGGCTTGCCGGAACCGCCTACCAGTACGACGCTGCCGAGCCTCGAGGGACGCTCCGGGTCTGAGTCGAGCGTGGCGTCCGACTGGGCGGTAATTATCCTTCATACGCCGGTTCGCACGCTGGTCTCCTGTCGCTTCGACCTCGTCTTCAGACTGCGCTTCGGGCGGGTCGCCGGCGCGGACGGCGATGTTGCGCTCGACGATCCAAAGCTGTCGCGCCACCACGCGACGATCACGCGCGTCGGTGTCATCGTCGAGATCCGCGACCACGACAGCCTCCCCCACCCGTCTGGGAACGGCTCGCCAAGCAAGCGGTGGCCATGATCACCGTGGGCTGGGTTGGCCTCATCGCGCGCCACGCGCGTTGATGTCGTCGCCATCGGGCGGCGCGCGGTGGATGGCACGGGCAGCGTCCGACGGTCGCGCGTCGATCGCGGCCACGTCGCGCCGCTGTGTCGCAGCCGGCGGTGGTGCGGCAGGTTAGTGGAAATGCGGCATTGTGCACGGAGATGCCAGGCAGATTCTCGACGGGCGCCAGGCTCGCATCGAAGGCGGGCGAGGGCAAGGGTTTGCCGTGACCGCGATCGAAGCACTCGCGCTGGCGACCATCGTGCGTCCTGAGGGTGCCGCGCCGGCGACGCTCGAGCGCGCCGTACGCTCGGCGTGTGCGGGTGGCTGGCGGGCCGTGGAGGTCGTGCTGGCCGGCGAGGCGCTTCGCGATCGACTCGCTGCGAGCGAGGCCGGCGTGCGCATCGGCATCGAGGCGGTGTTCGGCGTGTTCGGGCGCGATGTCCCGACTCGAAGCGAGGCGCTCGCGGCGCTGCGCCGGGCTCGACGCGACGGCATCCTCGACGGCAAGCTTGACATGGTCGTGCTCGCGGCCGGCTGCGGGCGGGTCGGCGATGCTCCGGCGGTCGCCGCCGGGAGGCGCCGGGTCCGCGCCCTCGCGATCGATTCGCTGCGACGCGCGCTCGCCGATCATCGCGCGCTGGCGGCGCTGCTGGGCGACAGCGTGATCGGCGCATTGCTCGTCGATACCGCGCGCGCGGTGTTTCGCCACGCGTCACGCAACGACAAGGACCTCGCGCGGTGGGCGGTACCGCCGACCGGCACGACGAGCCGTGACCAGGCGCTGAGCAGCTTCGTCGAGCTCGTCGCGTCGTCCGCCTCGGTCGACGTGCTCGAGAGCCTGATCGCGTCGGTCGACCCCGACGCGACCGATGCGTCGCCCGCGAGCGAGCCGCTTCGATCCGAGCCACCGCCGCCGGTAGAGGATGTGAAGCGATCAGCCCCGGCCGCGCCGGCTCCCGCGGTGATCGAGACGCCGACCCCGAGCGTTTCGGACGATCCGCCGCGCGAGGTGCCAGCTTCCAGCGTCGAGCCGGCACCGGTCGAGTTGGCACCGGTCGAGCCGGCACCCGTTGAGCCGGCACCCGTTGAGCCGGCAGCTGTCGAGCCGGCACCCATCGAGCCGGCACCGGTCGAGTTGGCACCGGTCGAGTTGGCACCGGTCGAGTTGGCACCGGTCGAGTTGGCACCGGTCGAGTTGGCACCGGTCGAGTTGGCACCGGGGTCCGCCGAGCCGGGTTCCCAGCAGCCGCCTTCCTCCGCGGCGGAGCCAGCGTCGTTGCACATGAGCGAGCCGCCGGCAGAGCCAGCGCCATCACGCGGCGAGGAACCGGCTGCCGCGGCGAGGATCGCGCGATCACGCACCATCGGCGAACCAGCGGAGGTCGCCGGCGACCCTGTGCGATCGGCGCGCTGGATCGTTCCCATGCTCGTCGTGATCGCGATCGTCGCCGCCGTCCTGCTCTACGCCACGCGGTAGCGACCGCGTCGGCGGCGCCGTTGAGGAGCGTCGCCGATAGGACTTGCACCGGCCCGCAACCGCCATCACAGTACTGGCATCACAAACATCAGGTCGCGGGAGGTACGGGTTTGAACCACGTCTATCTCGGAGCGGTCGCGTTCGGTGTCACGTTGCTCCTCGCATCGCTCGTGATGGGCGGAAAGGACACCGGCCACGGTGGCGGTGGTCATGCCCACGATGGTGGTGACTTCGGGCTCGGCTGGGTCCCGGTCACCTCGCTCCGGTTCTGGGTGTTCCTGTTCACGTTCGGCGGCGGTGCCGGGCTCGCGCTCGGCTGGCTCGGATCGAGCGCGGCGGTCAGCGCTGGAGGCGCGCTGGCCATCGGCTGGGCGTCGGGTGCGATCGCCGTGACCGTCATCCGCAGCCTGACCCGGCACAGCGTGTCGAGCGAGCTGCGCGCCGCCGACCTGGTCGGCGCGACCGGCACGCTGATGCTGCCGGTCGGTCCGGGCAAGCCCGGCAAGGTGCGGGTCGACATCAAGGGCCGCGCCGAGGACTTCGTCGCGAACATCGTCGAGGACGGCGGTGAGCTGGCCAGCGGCGCCGCGGTACTGATCGTCGCAGAAGGCGAGAGCGGCTCGTTGCTCGTCACCAAGGGCGAGATGTAGCCTGTGGTCTTGCCGCTTGGGCCGCCTGGGCGCAAACCGGGCGACTCGTGGAGTACCACGGCGCGACGCGTCGTGTGCGAGGGGTATCTCTACCTGGAGGTCATGACATGAGGATTCCACCCGAGGTCGCCGCCGGAATCGCCGCGGGGATCGCCGTGCTGCTCGTGCTGATGGTGATCTACCGCTACCTGCTCCGGATCTGCCGGCCCAACCAGATCCTGATCTTCAGCGGGCGAAAGCACACGACCAGTGATGGCCGCGTCGTCGGCTACCGCGTCGTGTTCGGCGGTCGCGGCGTCCGCGTGCCGGTGGTCGAGACCGTTCATCAGATGGACGTCTCGCTGATCTCGGTGCCGATCGCCGTGCAGGGCGCGTACTCCGAGGGCGGCATTCCGCTCAACGTGCACGCGATCGCGAACATCAAGGTATCGACCGACCGGCGCTACGTCGGTAACGCGATCGAGCGTTTCCTCGGCAAGG
>VBLP01000140.1:0-3999 GCA_005887925.1 Deltaproteobacteria bacterium
GTCCTCGAGCAAGGCCTGCGAGACGGCGAGCGCGGTCTCGGCGCGCGAGCGACGCGGCGTGATGCCGGTCTTGCGCGCCAGGACGTTGACGAGCCCGAACGGACCGACGGTGGCGTGCGCGAAGTAATGCACGACGTAGCCCTGCTTCTGGAGCTCGTCGGCAAGCTGGCCGAGCAGCAGGCTCTTGCCGCAGCCGGACTCGGCGACGAGCGCGGAGATGCCATCGATCTCGACGGTGAAGCGCAGGCGCTCGTGGGCCTCGGCGAAGCCGCGATGGCGATGCAGCGCGGTCTTGGGCGCGTCGCGGCCGAACGGATGGGCACCGAGCCGGAAGTGACGGAGTAGCGAATCAGTCATGGCGATTCCTCGGGGTTGGGGGATTGCATGCGAGCGAGGATGAAAGTGCGGAGGATGGCGAGATAGACGCGCAGTGGTCCAGAAGGCGTGGACTTCTTCGGCCTCGGCGCCGCGAACGCGCGCACAGGCAAGGTCGGCGACGCGGACGAGAAACCGACTCTCGTCGAAGCCCGGGTCGATCGCGCCGAGATCGCCGTACGCGACGGGACGCACAGACTCGACGAGCCGTCGGTCGTAATCAGCGCGCACCAGGGCGAGGTAGTCGGTCTTGGGGCCGTCGGGCGGCGGCGGCGGCGCGGCGGCGGCGCCGGTTTTGCCGATCGGCTGCGGGAGCGCCCGCTGAGTGCGGACACCGTCGACAAACACCAGCACGCTCGACAGCTCGCGCGGGTCGTAGCGCAGGGTGACCTTGCGGCCGCGCAGCGCCGCGTCGCACAGGAAGCGGTGGCCCTCGACGGAAACCGTGGCGTCCTTTTTGTTCACGGTGCGGTCGGCGCGGACGAGGAACAGCTCGCGCGCAACGGCCGGGTCGATGGGCCGCGGCGTGACGGCGGCGATCGCCTGCGCAGGTGGCATGCCGAGCTCGGAGTGCGGCTGTTCGAGATAGCGCAGGGCGCGGAACGCCTCCCACAGCCGATTGAGCTCGTGGATCGTGACCGGCTCGTCGCGGTCGTCAATCTCGGCCTGAAACGCGTCCGCCAGCTGCCACCAGCGCTCGATGACGCCGCGGCCCTGGCTGTAGTAGGCGCGGGAGTGCACGAGGCGCGCGCCGAGGGCGGCGAGCGCGTACGCGAGCTGCTCGGCGCGATACACCGCGCCACGGTCGGTGTACGCGAGCCGCGGCGGGCCCCACACGAGCACCGCGCGGAGCATGGTGTCACGCAGGCTCCCGAGATCCTCGGCGAGGTACCACCGGTCGGCGACCGGATAGCGCGTGGTGTGGTCGATGAAGGCGCCGAGCTTGGCGGTGGTCAGTCGCCCGTCGGGCGCCAGCACCTTGGGCCCATGGTGGTAGTCGCCGACCCACAGGTCGCCGAACGCGGCGAACTGCATCTTGATCGTGGGCTTGGCGCCGAGCACGAGGAGCTGGCGGCGCGACGCACCTCGGCGCCGCAGATGTCGATCGACCGTCGCGCGATGCGGACGCTTGGCCGCGTCGATAGTGCCCTCGCGGACCAGGATGTCGATCACGGTCGTCGTCCAGCGCTTGGGCACCTTGCGCCGGAGCAGCTCCGCGCGATCGAGGATGTTGCGCGGGACAGCTCGCAGACTCCCGCGATCTTTGCGATGCCGCGGGCGGAGCGCGTCGATGCCGCCGCGCCGGAACCGAGTGAGCCATGTCCACAGCGTGCGGCCCGAGATCGCGATCTCACCGCGGCGCGGATGGGGATGGCGCTCGCACGCGAGCGTGGTGATCCGTGCGCGCAGGGATCCGTCCTCGCGCTCGTCGAGCAGCTGTGCGATCACGCCATAGCGAAACAACGCCTCGGCGCGTGCGTGGTCGTCGTCGCGTACAGCATCGTCGCTTGGTGCGCTACCACCATCCGCAGCCGAGTCACTGCGCGCAGGAGCGTCGTCGCGGTGGACCGCGTCGTCCCCGTGCACCGCGTCGTCATCACCGCTGGCCGGTGGTGTGCTCACGCCATCACGGAACCACCTCCTCGGATCGCGGTCCGCACCGTCGGGGCGGCATCCGCGGGCATGAACCTGCGGGCGTGCGCCAGGCCCGGAGGCGGCAGGCCGTGCAAGCTCGCGAGCGCTTCGAGCATCGCAAGCACCGCGATCGCCCGCGCGCCCAGCGCCGTCAGGCGCGCCGAGCGTGACGTCCGCGCCGTCGGCAGCGCCGGCAGCGTCGGCTGGTCCGCCGCCGCGATCAGGACCCGCGACAGCCGCGCCGGCTCCGCCACCTTCGCGACGCGCTCGACCCAGCGGCCGAGCGTGCCCCGATCGCACTCGTGCTCTCTGGCGACCGCGGTCGGCTCGCCGTCGACCACGACGCGCACGACGGCGCGCGCGACGACACACGGCTGGTAATGGGCGCGGCTCTCGATCCGCTCGGGAGCTCGGCTCCAGCGCGCGCCACAGCGGCCGCATCGCAGGCGTCGCACCGGCACGTCGCCGACGTACACGGCGCGGTCGCCGTCGAGCACCGTGGCCTTGCGCCACCGGACCCCATTGCGCCACACCCGCTCACTGCCACATCGGAGACAACGACCGCGATGCGCCAACGCTGCCGTCCAGCGATCGCGAAGATCTTCGAGCCACATGGGCCGGGACAGTGCGGGGTGGGTGTGATGAAGATGCCCTCATGGTCACGACCGGACGGAATCGCCCGTGCCCCTGCGGCAGCGGCAAGAAGTACAAGCTGTGCTGCCTGCCCGCCGACGAACAACGCCAGGCTTCGCAATGCCCTGCCGTGCCGCGCCCCGCGCCCCGGCCCGCGGTCCTCGCATCTCGACCGCCGGTGCCCCAACCGGTCTACATCCTCGAGGACGACGGCCTCGACGAGCTCTCGAACTCCGTGCTGGACCTCGTCCATACCAGCCGCTTCGAGGACGCGCTCGCGGCGTGCAACCGACTCCTCGCGGAGTTTCCCGACGTCGTCGATGGCTTCGAGCGATCGGGGATGGTGCACGCCAAGATGGGCAACCACGCCCTCGCCGCTGACTTCTATCGCAAGGCGCTGGACTTCGTCACCCACCCCAGCCGGCGGGACGACTACGACGATGCCGACTTCTACCGCGAGCAACTCGAGAAAGAGGAACGCTTGGCGGGGCTACGCTGAAGCTCTACGTGCGCGCAGTGCTGAAGCTGTACGTGCGCCCTAACACCCCGCAGGCCGGCCTGCTCGAAGTAGAGGTCGCGCGCAGCTTGCAGCCGCGGCATCTGGGCGACCATCGAAGCCTTCAGTCGCTCCGACGTCTGGGCCATCTCCGCGAACTGCTGCTGTACGCTCGCGATGAGTGCAGCTCCCTCGGGTGTGTTCTTGCCGGCGACGGTCTCCTCGCCGGTCTTCTCGACGGCTGCTTCGGAGATCGACATCTTCGCCCTTCCGGTGCCACGCTTGCCTTGGTCCCCGCCGAACTTGCCGATCAGGTAACCGTAGCTGTGACCGGCGTCGTCGATCTTGATGTTGGGGTTGTCGATCGCCTTGAGGTCAATGGCCTCGCCGAGTGGATGTCCGAGCATGCCGATGCCCCATCGCTGCTGGTGCATCCCTCGCAGATCGTTCGCGACCGAGGTGTCCACGATGGTGTAGCCCGGATGGCTCGTCTCGAAGTCCGCCTGGGCGGCCTCGAAGCGCGAGCGCGCAGCCGCGGCCAGCCACATGTTCGGGTGGCCCTTCACCGGCTTGATACCCATGAAATGGGCCTTGACAGCCTCGGGGTTGCCAAAGATGTGGACAGCCCACGACATGAAGTTCGTCCGCGCGAGCGCCTTGCCCTCGAGTCGCTTGACCGTCGCTGTATCAGGCCGCGCGACCGACTGCTTCGGCTGTTCCATCTTCACGGCGGCGTCATGCGTATCGCGGGTCTCCCTCCGGTAGTCTTCCTTTCTCTTCGCGCGTTCCTTCTCGAGGCGGTCATGCTCCGCCAGGTAGGTCGGATCGCTCGTGACGTCCTTGTCGGTCGCACGCTTGTG
>VBLP01000140.1:4034-23919 GCA_005887925.1 Deltaproteobacteria bacterium
TGCGAACGCCACGTCGATGCTCTCGCGCAGATGATCCGGTAGCGACTCGATCCACGCGATGTCGAGATCTTCTTGCCCCTTGGGATCCTCGGCAGCTCCCGAGACCTGGTCCCATGTTGCGTGGCGCGAGGGCGGATCGGTCGACGTAGCCGTCGAGTCTGGCGCCGGATTCGCCGGACCGACCGTCGCGGGTTGTGAAGACGGTGGGTCTCCCGTCGATTGCCGCTGCACCGGAGTGGGGGCTCCGGATAGCGTACGAGACGTAGTCACCGCCTGTGCGGCCAGGCTTGGGTTGCCGGACGTGTAACGATCGAGAAGGTTCTCCGCCGATGAACCGGCGACAACGCGATCGGCGACCTGGTTCGCATGTTGCTCGTGCGGGTCCCCGATTTCGCCGACGCCGCCCTTCAACTGAACTCCGCTGCGCTGCTGCACGACGTGCGCTGCCTCGTGGGCGGCGGTGTGCAGGTCAGGTGGCCCGTCAAACGCCACCGCATTGCCGACGGCGAAGGCTCGAGCGCCCAGCGCGGTCGCGGCCTGGCCGGCGGCAGGACCCTGATGCGCCGAAACGCCCGAGACGTCATGGCGTCCGAAGCTTCGTTGGATCTCTTCGAGGTATGGCAGCTGGCCGCCCCCATTGGAGACAGCGTCACCGACGAGATCGTGCGGTCTGCTGGGGCTGCCGAACGTCGCCTCGATGAGGCTGTGCTTCCCCACGCCCGGCCGCGTTCCGCTGTCGTCGCGCTCGCGCCCAGCATCGAGCGCCCGGCGCTGGACAGTCAGGGCCCCGAACGTGCTCTCCACGAGGCTGTGCTTTCCCGCCGGAGTATCCTCGTCTCGTTGTGTCCTCGAGTCCCCGCCCGAAGACGCGTTGCGGTCGTGTCGGTTCACGGCCGGCTCCCGACCGCGAAGCGACCGTATCCCGGCACTCGAGCACCCGCTTCACCTGGAAAGCGCGTCTGGTCAACCATGCGCCGGCCCTCTCACCGGCTGCCCATGTATCGTGGCGTGTCCCCGAACGCAAGAACGGAGAGCAGCTCGGCATCGCTCGATCGATGCTCGTCGATCAATGTTGGTGGTTAGAGGCGCGAGCGCGACTACAAGCCGGTAGGTTTTCTCGCCGTGTATCGCTCGGACTCAACATTCGACGGGCGGGCTGCGCGTCGCGCTTGCGGACGCGTGAAAACCGCGCGAGCCTGTCGACGTGCAAAGTGCTCGGGACCCGGGGGATCTCCGGACGCGTCGTTCCACGGCCCTCGACGAGCCGCAAGGACATCTCAGCTGACTGCGTGAGGGAGCGCTATGGTTTAGACAGCACGATTCAACCGCACGCCGTCGTGGCGACAACAGGCGCCGCCACCTGGAGCGGGCAGTTTCTCCGCCTAAGCTCGAGGCTGTCCAGCACTCTGAGAGTCCGGATGGTTTCTCTACGCAATTGCAGCTTGGGACCGGGTTTCGTCATGGTGGCACGATAGCGCAGCGTCCACTGACGCCGCACGCCTCCATTACAGCCGCCGGGGTAGGCAGGGACCATCGAGAAATGTCGCCTGAATATCCACGCGTTACGATGTTGTCGCCGTCGACGCGGATCCCGATCAGGTGGGACTTGTGGGCCGGCATGGTCCACAGCGGGAGCCCGGAGGCAGTGGCCCAGAATCGCAGCACGCCATCGCCGTCGCCGCCGACGACCATGGACCCATCGGGCGAGGTCGTGGCATCGGCGAGGAAACGCGATCCCCCTCGATAGGTCTGCCGGAGTTGGCCCTTCGCAGCGTCCCAGAGCCGCGCCGCGCCGTCGGCGCACGTGGTGATGACTTGCTCCCCCTCGACGTAGCGAGCCGAATAGACGAGACCCTGCCCTCGCGCTTCGAGCGTTCCGATATGCTGGTAGTGCTCAAGATCCCAGAGCTCGGGTGAAGCGACCTTGCTCGTAAAACTCGGCACGGTGATCAGGCGGCGATCGTCCGGCGACATGCGCAACGTTCTCACGCGCGCCGACGCCTCCAGAACTGCTAAGGCTACGCCGGTGGCGTCGTAGACCCGGAGCTGTCGTTGCATGTCGACAGCGATCAGTCGGCCGTCGCGTAAAAAGCCGGCGGCGTCGATGCTCGCGGACGACGGCGGAAGCGTGAGCTGCGCGCCGTTGTCACGCGTGATGAGCAAAGAGCCGTCAGTCGCTCCACTGACGATGTCTCGCCCGGTCTTCGCGAACGCTACGGTGGTGATCCTCGCGCTCGACTTGTGCTCGATCCTGCGCAGCAGGCGACCTCCGGGCAGTTCGTACACCTCCATCGAGCTGCCGCGAGCGATTGCAGCACGATCTCCCGTCGAGGCCACGGCGGGGTAAGCGGATGCGAAGTCACCGCCGGCTGGTGTCACGCTCGGCAGTTCGGCGAGAAGTTGGTCGTGGCTCGTGTCCCAAATACGCGTCGGATGATTCTTGCAGCCGACGGCGAGGAAACGTTGGTCGGGCTCGAGGCTGGTGACAGCTTCGCAGTCGTCGCCGATGGATGGCGATCTCCACTTGCGATAAGGCGAGGTCGCATCCCAGACACGCGCGGTGCCATCCCATGAAGCGCCGACGACTCGCCGCGAGTTCGGGTCGAAGCGGGCACTTAGTACGACGTTGCGAGGTCCAGTGAGGACCGTGATCGGCATCCCTTGTGTGGCATCTGCAACCGCAACCGAGCCGGTTGCGCTCGCTGCTACCAAGAGCGTGGACGTGCGATCGAACTCTATGGAGAGGATCTTGCCGCGGAGGTAGTTGCCTCGCGACCGCAGCTTTCCGGTAGCTGCATCCCAGACCTGCTCCGCACCATCGCGATTCCCTGCGGCAACGAGACGTCCGTCCGGGGAGAATGCCACCGCATCGATCGGCTCTCCGATATCACGCAGGTGGTGGATCTGCTTGCCGCTCGGAATCGCCCAGATCGACGCGTCACCGTCGCCGCTGCCGGTCAGCAGACGAGGACCGCTCGGGTCCCAGCTTAGAGCGTCGATGCCAGGTCCGGGGATAGAGAGAACCAGCGCCCACGTTTTGGTGTCGAACACGCGTACGTCGTTGCCGCCGGTCGTCGCCAGCCATTGACCGTCAGAGCTGAACGCGACGGAGGAATACCCTAGCGCTTCGTTGCTGAGCTCCGCGAGCGGCGCACCGGTGTTGGCGTCCCAGACGTGCGCCACCGTTCCATCCATGTCGATTGCGGCAACGAGCGTCTCGTCGGGGGATAGCGACACAGCGTAGTAACGTGGTTTCGCGACGCCGCGCCGCAGCTCACGTATGAGCGTGCCGCTGGCTGCGTCCCAGATCCTGACAGCCCCATCGCCACCGGCGGTGATGAGCCTTTTCCCGTCGGCGCGGTACACGGCCTGATAGACCGTATCGCCGTGGGGAAGCGCGAACAGTAGCCGGTAGGTTTGCGCGTCCCAGACCTGGGCGCTGCGGTCGTCGGTCGTGACGATCTGCGTACCGTTCGGCGAGAACGTCGCCGACCACATTCGCCCAAAGGTGCTCGTGAACCGTGCCTGCTCGGTCAACCGTGGTTGCAGCGCACGCGCCAACATGAACGCTGTGCTCGACGAGCGCTCGCCACGCTTGTACGCCTCGGACAGGTGCTTCTGTGCGTCAGGCTCGCCGTGTAATAGCGCTGAGCGTCCCTGTTCTAGTTCAGCTTGCGTGGTGGTCGCCTCCGCGATTCGCTCAGCGGAGCGAGCTTGTTCGCGAGCGAGCCGGGTCTCCATCGCCGCGTGATTCAGAAACGCGCCAAGTATGATCGTCGCGGCGAGCACCGCCGCGAAACGTCGGATCCAGATGGAACGCCGGACGTGCCGGTGACTCTCCGCGACGTACGAACATTCCAGCTTGCTGAGCACACCCGCAGGAGCGCGGCGCGTCCAGCGCTGGACACCCGCGAGCACGTCACCACCCAGCAGCAGACCAGGCGCGCGGGCGCGGGCCTCCCACTGCTGCGCCAAGGACCGCAACAGTTCGCGCTCGCTCGCCATCAACGCTGCTCGCAGCTCTGATGCCAACTCCAGCGCGGAGCCGTGGCGGGCGTCCGGGGCCTTGGCAAGCGCGCGCTGAAAGATCCGATCGAGATCCGGCGAGAAATCACCACCGAGCGGCGGCACGCTCGCATTGAGATGTTGTCGGTAACATTCGCGTTCGCTCTGGGCACCAAACGGCACGCGTCCGGTGAGTGCCTTGTAGGCGAGAACGCCGAGCGAATAGATATCGGAAGCCGGACCGACATCACGAGCATCGCCCCACTGTTCCGGCGACATGTACCACCAGGAGCCGATCGCGGCGCCGACCGGCGTCAGGTGCCGATCTTTGAGCGTGGGATCGGTGCCGGTCACCGCCCCGTTGGGGCTGTGTGCCCCAAAAGGATTCTGGTCTTCGCCAACGGAGCTCTCCGGCTGGGTCTCGGGCGTGGGGACCTCGATGTCGTTGCTCGTCTTCGCGATGCCGAAGTCGAGCAGCTTCGGGATCAGGCGGCCCTCGCTCTCGATCACCATCACGTTCGCTGGCTTGAGGTCGCGATGTACGATCCCGCACTTATGCGCGGCCTGGACCACCTCGGCAATACACTCGAACAGCGGCACGAGCTGTTCGAGCGACATCGGACCGCGCTCGCACAACCACTTGTCGAGGGTGATGCCGGGCACCAGTTCCATCGCGATCCACATGAGCCCGTCGATGGCCTCGACGCCAAAATCATAGACATGCGCCGCGTAAAGATGGTCGAGCCGCGACGCAAGCTGCGCCTCGCGCAGGAAACGCTCCTTCGCGATGATGCTGTTACGCTGCGGCTCGCGCAGCACCTTGACCACCGCGTCGCGTTTGAGCATGGGTTGCGCACAGCGATACACGTCGCCGCAGCCGCCCACGGCGAGCCGCTCGCGAAGCACGAACTGTCCCAGCGTCCTCCCACAGAGATCGTCTGCCATCGGCTCCTCGTCGGTGGCCGAAGCCTAAACACTCTGCCGTCCGCGATGATACAACTTCTGATGCCGCATCTTGCTGCACCACCGATCGAGCGCAGCCTTACGCTTGACACCAAATTGCCAGCTCCCGGGTTCGCCGCGTCAGGAACTTGTTTGCTAGACCACGTACCCACGACTGTGAGTGTCAGCGAGCGACGGAGAGATGGGGCGCGCTTTCACGCGGACGCGGATGTTGGCGCACCTTTCAGCACCGACCGTCGGACGTCGCGGCTCCATCGTCGCCACGTGCTCGGAGGTCAGGTCCGGTGTCCGGTATCGAGGTCCGCAGCCCCGCAGGCGCTCTCGTTCAGCCAGGCTGACGACGGCGGAAGACGAGGACAGACCTAGGTCGAAAGCTTCCGGTTCTTGCTGCGCGCCCACAGTGACAGCGACGAGTGCTTGAGGCCCAGCTTCTTGGCGCCCGCCGTCACTCCCCAGATCCGCATCGCGATGACGCGGCGGAGCGAGCCCTCGAGGTCTGCCATGCCGGCGAACTTGATCGCCTGGAGGCGTTCGAGGTCGTGCATCGTGAACCCGCTCGACTGTGCACCCACCTCCTGCACGAGGTCGTGCGCAGCCTCGTGGACGATGCGCCGCATCTCGTCGGTGCGCGCGGACAGGGGAGGCATCGCGATCACCGCCAGCTGGCCAGGCTTGGCCCCCAGGCCGGCGGCATCACTTGCCTTGCTGGCGCACAGCACGAGGCGCGGACGCGTCGCGATCTCGACCGCGTGTACCGCATCTGCGATCACGGAGGCGCGCGCTCGGCCCCGGATCGGGACACACAGCGTGCCGTGCATCGCCGCGCGGATCGCGGTGCTCACGTCGCTGCCGTCGTAGACGAGGAACGGGGCGTCCGGACCGAGGGTCATGCGATGAAGTCGTGCAGCCATGGGCGCAAGATCGCCGGCTCCGATCAGGATCAGAGGCGTGCGCTGCATCGCGCTATCACGCAGGCTCTGCAACGCCTCGTCGACATCGGCCTGGCGCGCAGGCGCCCACCCGAGGAGCCGGCAGACGAGCGAGCGAAGACCGATGAACTTGAGGCTCTCGGCGACCAAGGTCAGCCCTCCCAGCTGGATCTTGACTCCGGCTCGCAACCTCTCCTTGGTCGCACGGGAGCCACCGACCCACAGGCCGTTCTTGCTATCGAGATCCTGGATCTCCCATCCAGTCGGTTCAGGGACCAGCATCGCGTGCTCCCGAGACAGCCGACCGGCCTGGTCATGGAGCCGCACCTCACAGCTGGGGCCAGACCCGAGTTTGAGGGGGACGCGCGGCTCCGGCAGCGGGTGGGCATACTCGGTTGCCCAGAGCCGAAGGCGCACGATCGCGTCGTCGATGTGCCAGCTTGCTCGGTCCTGCGGATCGATAATTGTCAGTGGTTCGGCGAGTTCCATCGCCCTCGACTCTAACGCCGTTGCAAGAACGACGGCTGTGATTGAAGCGTCGCTCAGTGCGGCCGTAGGGTTTCACCAGTCGGACCGGCCGAAACCTACCGGCTTGTAGCGCACCTCGCAGCCGGAACACCGGCCGTTGCCCATGGCAACGAGCGATGATCGCGTAGAGAACAACACGCGATCCTATCGCGACTCAACATTCGTGCTGCAAGCTCCGATTCCGCGTATCGAGATCTACACTCAAACATAGCTCGCTCCTAGTATCGGAGTCAATGCTGAGCGACAATATCATAGCACCACAGGGCGGCGCACAAGCACAACGCACTGATTGCCGTATATTGCAAGACACAGATCGGACCGCTGACAAGCAATTGGCCAGCGCGGACATGATACTGACAATGCTGCACGCGATCGCTCGCGAGAGCGAGGCTGTGTATGCGACTAGCCGAGCGTTGTTCGTTGCGCGGGCCACCGCACGCACGATCGAGCACACCATGACAACGCACCAGCTGGGCCACTCTTGCAATCTTCTCGTGTCGCGGATCGCGGCCCTCCAGAAGCTCGTCATTGAGTTTGACGAGGATATTGCAGGTGTCGAGATGGGCTCGCTCGCAGAGCTGGGGGTCCGCGCGCAGACACTCGCACTCCTGTTGCTACTCGATGAGTTGTGCGATGCCATGCCATATCGCTCCTCGACCCATCTGGAGCTGTTTACGGGAAGGCTGCGGACCATCGAAGATGTCGTCTGGTACTTGTTCGATTCGCTCGCCCGCATCAACAAGCTGTGGCTTCATCATCGCGCGAAGCCACACGCCTTGGCAGCAGAGCTCACCCCGAGAGTCTTCAACACGACAGGTTTCCTCGAGTACCGCTCGGCCATTCGCCGCGCACAGCGCGCGATCGCAGAACTCGGAGCGGATCCCGACTTCGCACACTTCCTGCGGGTCGGGTCGTCCAGCACCGATGCCCCCCGCATTCGTCGCGCGTGTGACCAGCTCGCCGACGTCCTCAGCGTCGCGCTGGCGAGAGAACCGGACCCTGCTCTGTTCCTCGCAGCCGCGGTGCTCGAACCCGAAGAACTGCTCGACCCTGCTCGACCTGACGGACGACGATGACACCGCGTCGTAGCTGTCCACGGAGGAACGAATGCAGTCATATTCAAGGAGGACGGTAATGGAGAGTCGGAAGGACAGTCAGGACGGAGCCGAGGGAGCCGCGATGACCGTGTCTCTGATCAAGTCCAGTACTCCAACGCTCGCAGGAAGCGACTCCTTGTCATTGGTGTCTCCGCTCATCGAGGATGCAGCCCCAGGCGCTCACCGTGACGGCCACGAGGTTTACGCCGAGCAGGATTCGCTCATTGCCTTTGAGTCCGAGCCACTTAGCGACAAGGTCATTGGGCTTAGAGAATGGGGTGCAGGTCGAGTGTTTTCACTGCGGTCACCACGGCACTCGAGGGAGGCAGCGGCGGCGGACGCCGTCGCATTGCAACTCGCTCGTGGCGACCTAGCCAACGCGACAGATAGAATCGAGATCGTGTACGAGAGTCAGTCATGGCGAGTCAAGGACTGGAGCCGTCTGTCGAATCTGAAGCAGGATGGCAGGCCCACGCGAGAGGTGAGCCTGATGCCTGGTACAGAGGTGACGATCGCTGGCAGGACATTCATCGCCGAGAGCCCACGATCCATCGCGCTGCGCAACTTCTGCTCTCGTCTGCTTGGGTGGAATGATGATCGCATCGCCGTGGTGGATCACGCGCTGCGTGCGATTCGCCTTGCCAGCGCCGGGCGTGCCCCGTTGATGCTGACTGGTAGCGGCGATCTCGTCCCCACCGCCCACGCGATCCATCGCTATTCTCTCGGTGACAGA
This sequence comes from Deltaproteobacteria bacterium, assembly GCA_005887925.1. Lineage (GTDB taxonomy): Bacteria > Myxococcota_A > Polyangia > Haliangiales > Haliangiaceae > JABFXX01. The sequence continues at coordinate 12,290 of VBLP01000140.1, forward strand.
GTCCCGTTTGTCGTCGCCGATCCGCGGCGCAGGAATACTTCCGCTACCGTCAGAAGTCCCGCAAACTGCACATCCGGCGTGGATGCCCTTCGGAAAGCGCACGGAGGTACTCTCTGTGTTCGTGCGCGGCGGCTGCCGCGGGACTTTGGCGAGATCTTGGCTGCGTTTCGGGAGCCAGAGTACCCGACGCAACTGATGATCTGCTATCAAAGGACCCTGCTGCCCAACGCGGCTCAGATCGACATTCCGTCGCTTGATTCACGACGCTCTGACTTGCCTCGGCTCGTGAGCGAGTATATCGAGGATGCGGCGCACGCCCTCCACGCACCTGATGACTGCCTGGATGCACAAGACATAAGTTGGATACTGGATCATGCGGCATTCGGAGGCGAGCTGACGCTCTCTGGCATCGAGAAGGCAGCTTTGCGCGCCGTCGCACTCAAGATTACCGGCGATCTGACCGGCGCTGCGAAGCTCCTTGGAATGGCCCGGGTCTCACTGGAGCGTTGGATCAAGCGGCGGAATGAAGTGTCACTGAATTCCGCTAGAGAGACTGATCGTGAATAGTATAACCAACCTGGGGCCTCTGTGTGCGATGGTCATGTTGCGAATGACGCATGCGCAGCTACTGCAATCCCTTTTTTTGGACGAAGATAGCCCGGCCATGCAAGCACCTGGCGACGCAACAGCGGCGCGGGAGGACGACGAGGAAGAGCCCTCGGGCTGCTTCGACGACTCGTCTTGCCACGATTTTGCCGCGTTGACCGAGGGACAGCTCTCCGTCGCGGGTGTCTATCGGTTGTCGAGTCACATCCGTAAATGCGATACCTGCAAGTATCTCTTTGCAGCCATGATGTGCAAAGTGCGACGCGCCAAGGCGCTTGACAATTTCGAGGACTGCGATGAGTAGCAACAATGCTGCTCGCGAGGCTCCGCACTGCGGCAGCCCAACTTTGCGGGCACTCGCTCGGTTCGCCAAGCCGGCGGCCCGCCCCCTCCCGGGCTGCTGGCCGGCGAACCGAGCGAGCGCCAGGCGTTGGACTAACCGATTCTCACCCGAGCAAAACCAATGACCTTTTCTTCTCCCTCCCTGATTCGACATCTCCAAGAGCTGGCGCGACAGATCACAGCAAGGCCACACCCCGCTGACGCGCTCTATGCGGCATTCCAGGGCAACAGCATCGCCCATGCCTTCGCCACGCACGTGGAAGCCGGGTCGCTCCCTGCGATGGACTCGGCGCCGCCGACTCGATCTCGGAGCTTGTGCTGCGTACGCAGCGAAGGATTGTGCTCGCCGAGCTGGACGTGCTCAGCGATCTCACCGCCGAACCCTCGACGCGCGATCGATGGACGGCGCTCGCATTCAGCCCGTTCGAGCAGCTCGACGACTGGATCAGCTACGTCGGCCATAAGGTGAACGGAATCGCCCAGTGGTGGATTGACTATCGCGGGCAGGCCGCCGAGCGTGCCGAGTATCGAGCGGCGCTGCGCAAGGCGCACGTGGCGATGCGGAACCTGGCAGAGCGCACCAAGGCAACCCCGTTCTTGCTCGATGCGATCGTGCGGACGGACTGGCCGGCGGTGCAAGCCCCTTGCTCGCGGATTTCGATCGCCCTGACGATCCCGATTGACGTCGACCCGGACATGCCGGTCCTGGTGATCGCTCCTCGTTCCGCGGAGCACGTCGTGGAGCGAGCGTCGTGATCGACGACGTGCCGCGCACGCCGCGCAGCGATGCGGACCTGGCAAGCCCCGCCGACGCCGTGCCGGGCGATGTCCACAGCATCGCGATCGCGGAGATCGTGCGGCTCATTCTCGAGCTGACCTCCATGAATGCTGCGATCGATTACGAGAACGGCGCCCGCGTCCGCTGCGATCTGGAGCATGGCCTCCGAGAAGCACAACAGACCTTCGACGCGCTGCCGGACGGCCCCGCGCGTGCCGAGGCGCTGCGCCGGCTCGACGGTCTGCGTATCGTCGCCGAGCGCCAACTCTCGATCGCACCGGCGCCCAGCGCCGCCGCGATCACGGCGGCCAAGGCCGGCGATTCGAGCATATGGCTGGATGAAGCCGACGAGTGGGCGGCCGAGCGGCTGGGCCACGGCTCGAGCTGGCCGCCACCACCGCTGCGCCCGCGGAGCGAGACGCGTCCCGATCGCCCCGGCGCGCTACGCGCTGAGCCGCTCGACACCGATCCCGCGACGACGGGGGGAACGCTGGCGCCAGTGGTGCCGGAGGATCCGGCCCTGGACGAGGAGCCGCGATGACGATCGAGGATCCCGCCGTCGATCTGTCCGCCGCGCTCGGCCGCGTGAAGCCGTCAGCCGGCACATCATCCGGTCAGCTGAGCCAAGCGCTGGCGATGCCAGCCTCGATCGTTCGGCGCCACCTCCGGCAGCCAGCGATCGAGGAAGCGATCCGGATCGAGGGCACATCCGATCCCCGCTTCGGCGGTCAGCGGCGCCAGACGTTCTTTCCTCGCGAACCCGACAGCGTTGGAGCCGCGTCGCTGGTTCCAGCGACGGAGGCGAGGACGGAGGCGAGCGCATGAAGCCGATCGAGGACGTCATCGAGGTCGCCGAGGGCGAGCCCCAACTCGCCGAAGGGAGCGTGCCTGCGGGAGAGAGCAGCAACGCCGCCCCCGCAATCGGCGAGGTCACCTACGACCGCATGGCTCGACATGCGCGCGCCCTTCGCCTGAGCCGGGAGCTGCGAATCCTGGTGGTCGTGGACTCCGCCGGCTGGCTGAAGGACAAGATCGAGATCGTCTATCACCCCGAGCGGCGCGGCGCGATCCGGCCGTACTTCGTGCGCGTAGGTCACCTGGCGCCGGACGCGGAGCTGTCGGGAGAACATGGCGTCTGGGCGCGCTGCCGCCGCTACAACGCCGCACTTGCACAGCTGCACCAGCTCGCCGCCAAGCTTGCGACGATGGTGCGCATGGGTGGCGTCACCTTGGTGCCCGGCTCGGCCGTCGCGTACGCCCATCAGCAGTTGTCGCGGCTCGACGAGCTGATCGCCTCGCGACAGGCCAAGGCCATGGGCAACCGGGCCGTACGGCTCGATCGCCTCGGCGAAGAAATCGAGTACCTGGCTCGCTGCGACGCGCACCTGGCGCCGATCATCGATCAGGCCGAGCGCGCGGCCGAGCCCGCGGTGGGAGATGCGGACACGCCGCAGCACCCGCCGGCTCGCCCGGCGCGCCGGTGGCTTCGCTGGCTCCGCGGGTCGCACAGCGACGGTGCATCGTGAGTTACGCAATCAGCCAATCATCGGAGTAACGGATGACCACGATGCCCCTCCGCGCGAAGGGTGCCAGTCGCTCACGTCCTATGGCGATTCGTTCCCGCAGGCGGATCTCCTGGATCTGGCCTGCGTCGTGGGCATCGCGGGTGTTCACTCGGGGCATCTCGCGATGGGGCTCTGGGAGGAAGCCGCGATCGCAGGCACGCTGGCGCGGTGTGCGCGAGGTCTGCTTGTACGCGCCATCTGCACGGCATTTCGCGATTGGGAGGACAGCCGCGGGTCGCGCGTCCGGTACTTGGAAGACGCGCTCCACCAGTGGGGGAGCCAGCTTCCTGCCAACTATCACGATGTCGCCGAGGAGATCCGCGCGGTGATGCTGATCGTGCCGCCGCCCGAGGATTGGATCCCGCACAACTCCGACGATTCGATCCTGGTGTCGCTGTTCGATCAGCACTGGCCAGTTCAGCAGGCAGGTTCCAGATATCGCATCACCAGCGATGACGCGGGTGGCCTGACGATCGAAGACGAACATCACATGGAACCCTCTGCTCGGCCGATCTCGCCAGCATCAGCCCCCGCGCACGCCGTACGGCTGCGGCCCGAAGGAGCGTAGCCGTTGGCCGTCTGTCGTTCATACCGAACTGCAGGTGCTGGTAAAAGGGCCGCCGACGAATGACGGATCTGCGATCGTTGCTCCTCGAGATCGTGCACGCGTGCGGCTTTCGTACGATCACCGCGTTCGCTGAGGCACGGCCCACGGCATCGCTCCGGCAGCTCGCCGACGATCTGCAGGCAGACGGCCGCTCACTCGGACTGTCGCCGGGCGCGTGGGAGCGCCAGCTCGCCGAGCTCTGGCGCGAGGAGGCCGAGCTGCTCGGCGCCGCGGGGATCGAGCGCATGGCGCGACGGCTGCTCGTCGGCGAGCTGGCCGCCGCGATCCCCAAGGGCTGGCTTGCTCGCTGGACCGACACCCACGACGCGCGCGCGGCGGCGTCGAAGCTGTCAACGGCCCTGTCTCAGTGGGGCGTCTACCTCGGTCCGTCTCACAAGCAGACCGCCGCTCGCCTGTGCAACGCGATGATCGAAAGGGGCTACACAGGTGCAATCCCTGCGGGCTGGCTGCCGAGGGATCCAGATGATGTCATCCTGCTCGAGTTGTTCACCAGACACTGGACCGAACCGCTGTAGGCGGCACCAACGCATGCTGCCGCGTCATCTATCGGAGCCGAGCCGGCGAACTTGTGCGCTGCTCGTCCCAGCACAACAGGCGAGTCAGGGGCCGGAGATGGCGTTCGAAGAGGGGCTCAACGCCGTCGACTGCTTCAAGGAACAACACGCGCTCTTGCAGATCTGGGGCGAGCTGCAGCATCGCCAGCAGCTGCGTGATGCGCGGCCGGGTGAATCCAAGCCGCTCGGCGGCATCGCCCTGGTCGCGGAGCCGACCTGCGGCGATGGCGGCGTCGATCGTGTGGGCGAGCGCCAGCATGATCGCGACGCGTGCCGGTCGGCGCACCGGGAGTCTCACGACCGGCGCCTGCTCGACGAAGCCTTGTCGATGACGTGTGCGGACCCGATGCAGCGGTGCTGCTACGACGATGGTCATGGGGCTGCCTCCTGCGTGGTCTCCGGGGACGTGCCGGCGGCGGAAATACCGGCGCTGAGATCTGCGAGGAAGACGCGAACCTCGTTGGCCGGCTCGTCGAGCTCGATCCGCTCGACGACCACACGCAGGAGCCGAGCCCGGTTCTCGGCCGTGAGCACGTCCCAGACTCGATGAAAATCCGTCAGGCACTCCGCGACCCACGCCGCCTCGACCCCGATCCCACCCAAGCGAGCGAGCTCTGCATCGACCGCGACCAGCCGCGCCTCGCAGCGCGCCAGCTGGTCGCCGACGGCCTGGAGCCGCGCTTCGATCGGCCGCCGTGCCGGGCCGGTGAGCTGTTGCAGGCTCTCGAAGTCGCGCTGGAGCTCGGCGGAGAGCGAGGCGATCTGCACGGGCAGCATCCTGCGTTCCACGTCGAGGTTCTCGCGGACGTCGGCGATCCGGCGTGCAACGGCCGCGGTGACGTCGCCGGCGAGGTCGCCCCCAGCGACCGCACGCCGCAGCCGCTCGACCACGTAGTCCTCGATGGCCTGGGCCGTCATCGGCCGAGCTGAACAAGCCTGCTTGCCTCGCTTGTCGCGCGTGGCGCAGCGGTAGTAGCGATGCGTCACGCCGCGGGTCGTCGTCGAGGCGCATGTGAAGAACGCACCGCACCGCGCGCATCGAACGATGCCGCGCAGCAGATACTCGGGATTTCGCGCCGCAGCCTTGCGGGTCACGGTCGCGAGCGCCAGCAGCTCCTGGGTCCGCACGAACACCGAGCGCTCGATCAGCGCCGGGTGCTCGGCCGAGAAGATCTCGTCGCCGACGGTGAAGTAACCGGCGTACACCGAGTTCTTGAGGATCCGCAGCACGTCGTTGGTGACCCAGGCCCTGGGCATGCGCGCCAGCCCGCTCATCGTGTTCCGCCTCGGCGTGTGCCGGCGCTCGTTGAGAATGCGGACCACGGCGAGCGCCGAACGGTGCTCGTGGTAGAGCGCGAAGATCTCCCGGACCAGCGCCGCCTCGAGCTCGTTGATCACCAGCTTCTTGTCGACGACCGAGTAGCCGAGCGGCACCGAGCCGCCGGTCCACTTCCCCTTGCGGCGTGCGGCGGCGATCTTGTCGCGGGTTCGCTCGGAGATCATCTCCCGCTCGAACTCCGCGAAGCTCATGAGCATGTTGAGCGTGAGCCGTCCCATGGCATCGGCAGTCGAGAAGTTCTGGGTCACCGACACGAACGAGGTGCCCGCGGCGTTGAACCGCTCCATGACCTTGGCGAAGTCGAGGAGCGAGCGGCTGAGGCGGTCTACCTTGTACACGACGACGACATCGACGCGACCCGCGTCGACGTCCTGGAGCAGCCGCTGGAACGCCGGCCGATCGGTGTTCGCACCGGTGAACCCGCCGTCGTCGTAGCGGCTCTCCAACGCCGTCCACCCGGGCTGGCGCTGGAGGTAGGACAGGCAGGCTTCGCGCTGAGCGTCCAGCGAGTTGAACTCCTGCTCCAAACCTATCGACGTCGACTTACGGGTGTAGATGGCGCAGCGCTTGTCCTCCGCCACGGCACTCGGCACTTTCGTGCGCCGCGCCTTCATGGTGCCGTGCCTCCGCGCGCGCCGAGTCCGGCGTTCCCGGCGTACCGCGTCGCCGACGGTCCGACGGCGACGATGAGCGACACACCAGCGTTCCGGAAGCGCGTCAGCAGCTGGGCGAGGTCACCGGGCGTGCGGCTCAAGCGATCGACGCGAGGGACCACCACCACGTCGATCGCGCCGGCGTCGATGTCGGCGAGGAGGCGCTGCAACGCTGGCCGATGGAGGCTGACGCCGGGAAACCCGTGGTCCTCGAAGCTGGCGACCCAGCTTCCCTCAAGCCGGTCCCGGATGTGCGCCGCGCACAGCTCGCGCTGCACGTCGAGCGCGGTGAGGCATGGCCGGCGCGCGATCTCGATCGCTGTGCGCACATACGTTGCGTACCGCAAAATCCCGCCGGGCACACGTGGTGCATCGAGATCGACGATCGGGTTCGTCATTCGACACTCTCCCTTCCCGCGGCGTGGGCGCCGCGCGAATTGCCGAAGAAGAAGCGGAATCCGTTCCACGGCGTGCCCGTGATGAGCTTGGCTATCTGCGACAGTGAGCGATGGTGTTCTCCCCGATACTCGAATCCATCGCACAGGATCGTCACCTCGTGCTCGATGCCATCGTGGATCCGTGTCAGCACATGCCCGGGCGGCGGCAGGCGCGGATCGCGAAGCCCGGGCTTGTTGCGGCGATCAGGAGCGCCCGACCCGGCCTTCTTGGTCGTGGGCTCATGCCACCGCGCCGGCGCCTGTGGCGCGAGCTGTGCGATGCGCTCGACGGCGCGAGATGACAAGCCGCCCTCCTGCTGTTCCTGAATGCGCCAGGCGATGCGCCTGCGCAAGTAGTCCTTGTTTCGCGTCCGAGTGGGTATGCCGAACACCTCGAGGTACTTCGCGGCAAGCTCGCCGACGGTCAGCCCGTCCAGCGCTGCGATCTGCCGCTTGGCATTCGCGAAGGCGGCCTGCTCGGTGCGCTGAGCAAGGGCGTTTCGATTCGCCATGTGACTGTCTCCTTGCGGCAGCGTGGAGTCGCTGCCGGCCGTGCACATGGGGGCTCTGTTTTGCGAACAAGGCAAGTCAACTCGGCTCTCGTTCTCGACGGAGCTTGCCGTGTTCACGCCGGGCCGGCTGCGCCGCGGCGTCCGGGGCTCGTCCGCGCTCGAGGACGAGCCGGACGACGGCGTTGGCAAGGAGCTCGACGACTTCGGCGCGCGCGCCCAGGGGGCTGGCGTCATCTCCGCGGGAACCGACGATCTGGGGCTCAGCGTGTGTTTTCTTCGCATCCACGTTGCTCTCCGGGTGGCTCTGGAGACCAAACGCAGGTTCGAGACCCCGATTTGGGACAGCGATTGTTCGAAAAAAGACGGACGGCCAAGTTCCTCATCAGGAACCCGGCGTTCGCGACGCGCGATGCGCCGCGTCACGCTCGCTGTACCCCGGGCGTGCGAGATCCTCGGAGCCCGAGCGCTCGCGATCGAGGTCATAGGCTCCCCATGCGGCCCGTGTGCGCGCACATGTGCGGCCCTTCCGAACTCAGCGAAGCGCTGCGACGAGCCGCTGCGGAACACATGCGGAACAGCGCCACTGTTCCGATTGGCTGCCGTCAAGAGACATGGATCTGCAGACGAAATTACGATTCGGAACACCACCGGAACAATGCAATTGATTGCGTGATACACATGCTCAGTTCAATTGAATTGTGTAATCGGGCTTGCCGCTGGTTCGGTTCTTGCTCGGTGTTGCGTGCTCGGTGTTTCGTCGTCACGAGGGTGTTGGCGTGACGTGCATCGGCAGACGAGCTCATCACTAGATGGCTTGTCGAGAAAGCCAATCGCATGAGCAATTGCCAAAGTCTTCCCGGTTTCTGCCTGCCGCGTTTCGCCACACCCCTGTTGCCGGCGGGCTACAGCCCGGCACTCGCACTGGCGATCGCTGTCGCACTGGCGGTCGCGCATGTCGCTTCGAAGCATCGCCTTCTGTCGCGGCGCGCATCAAGCGAGAACGTCCCCACGTGCTGCACCTGCTCGGCTCCATCGTGGAGCCGGTGCTGTCGTCATCGCCATGAGAAAGAGGGAGCAAGATGTCGCATCGGTACTGTATCCAAGTTCGCAGTGGCAAGAACATCCTGTCGCTGCCGTCGCACGTCGGACACCGACGGTCGAGGCGGCAAGTAGAGCTGCATTCTCGACGAGTCCGATCTCGAGCTCGAAGGCGTTGTCGCGGTGCAGACTGCACTTCGGGGGCCACTGCATCCTCCCGCGAGGGTGACCCGTGTTGCTGCGAGATATCGTCAAGCGGCCAATACGCTGCCGATGCGGGAAGCTTCTCGGAAAGTATCTGGGAGACCGCCTCGTGCACGTTCGGGAGGCCAGTGGGCCCGATGTCATTGCCCCTTTGTCCACGATAATCATATGTCACAGATGCAAGCACGTCACCGTGGCGACGGGTCCGGAGGACAGCATGAGTAACACGTAGTCGATCCTGATGATGATCGACTGACCAAGACGTCAGTCGTAGCTATCCAACCAGAGGCGCACGACGCCCCCAACTACCGGTCCTCGCGAGGCGCATGACGCCCGGCCGGAAGGCCGGGGTCTGTGCGCGCTCGATGGGAGAGCCTGCATGCGGCTCTCATTCGCTCTGTCACCACACTTCCTGCTGCGGGTCATTATCAAGCGCTGCGTCGCGGCGAACCGATCCTTGCTCGATTCGATAGCGTCGAAGCTCTGCTCACGTATCTCATGAGCGAGGGCAGACTCGACGACAAGGATCAGATCTACGCCGCGCTCCTGCGTACCGTACAAGCCCGCGCACCCTGCGGTCGCCTCGCTGGCGAGCTCGCATGGTGCGGGCTGTGGCCGGCCCTGGATCGGATCTACCGACGTCGCCTTCGCTACTTCGGTGAAGATCCCGATGAGCTGACCCAGGGTATCTGGCTCGCGTTCAACGAGCTCGTGCAGCGCATCGACCTCGCACATGTGCGACGGGTCGCCGCCACGCTGGTCCGAAGCACGAATCGCGACGTCGGCAAGGCACGGCTGCGGTCGATCACCGAGCGTGCGCCCGCATCGGCCGCGGCGGTGACGGAGGCCACGGTGACGGTCGCGGAGCAGGCACGCGCAGCCCCAGACAATCTTGCGGCGCCCATCTCATCTGCCGGCGACATCGTCGAGCTGCGCTCACAGCTCGCCCCGCTGCTCGGCGCCGACGCAGATCTGGTCATCGCCGTGCTGGCGCTCGAGATTGACCAGCGGGAAGCGGCCGCGCGCATGGGCCTGACGTACGCCGCGGCTCGCAAGCGCGTGCAGCGGGCGATCCTGCGGATCCGAGCCCGACTGCTTCCGGCTGGCAGAGCCGAGCGACGCAGCCAGTCTCCCGACCCGCTGGTTAACAGCTCCGTTCCGGAGACTGACGATGATCTCGACTAGGAAACTCTGAAGTGTCACGCGCTTATGAAATAGTTGTAGATCGCTGTCCCAAACCGCATGTCCGAAGCTGCGTTTACGCGTCGAGGCCCCAAGAACGGCCCGGAAGGAACGTAGCCATGAATCAGACCCAGACCCTGACACAGCAGATGGACCTCGAGCTTCAGCTGGACCCCCTGTACGACTTCGTCCGCGTACCCGGCCTGTTCCGCCGCTGGGAGTTCGAGCAGGTGCTCAGCGGCGATCACGAGTACCGCATCGAGCCCGAGGGCGAGCTCGCCGACAAGACCCAGGTGTTCGCGGTGTACCGCCGGGAGCACGCCGACACGCACGACGGCGTGCCGGTCGGCCTGACGTTCGACGGCCAGCAGGTGACGGTGCGTGCACGCCTGCTGCCGATCGACGGCGGCGGGCCGCTGATGGCGATCTTGGTCCTCGGGGATCATCCCGAGGACGCCGCTGCCCTCACCCGCGTTCGGGAGCACCTCGCAACGTCGAGCGCCCCGGCCGGCGCCGCGCCCTCCATCGCGAATCGGGGGCTCTTCCGCACGCCCGCATCGACGGCGCGGCAGCGCGGGCATCCGAACCGCCGGTCCGAAGCATGCTCGCGCAAAGGGATGGCTGCTCGCAACCCGAGGAGCCGTCGCTCGGCGAGCTCAAGGCGCGACATCGAGAGCTGCACCTCTGCCTGCGGTGCACTCACCACATGGTCTGCGGGATGGCGAAGGCCCTCGACGCCAACCTGCTCGTCACGATCGTCACGTGTCTTGCCTTCGAGCCCGAGGGCTCCAAGGACGCGAACGACGTGTGCGAGCTCCTGCCGGTCGAGCCACTCCCCACCACGTAAATCAACCCGGCCGAGGCATCGCCTCGACCGTTCCGCCGAAGGAACGATCCATGACATCAAACGATCACGACTCGCCCACGGCGAGCGCGAAGAAGCTCACGGTCTGGACGCGCGGACCGATCACCCCCGGAGGTTGCCTCGCCGGCGACGCCATCCTGATGCACGCCGGCAGCGGGTGGCCCATCAGGCTGAGAGACCTGGTGCGTCGTCGAGATGCCCTCGTCCTGACGATGCGCGATGCGAGCGTACTCGCTGTGCAGCACCCGGCCGCGTATCTCACGCACGAGGAGGTGCAGCTGTACCGGCTGACGACGTACACCGGCAGGAGCGTCGAGGCCGCGGCCGACCAGCCGTTCCTCACCCGAGACGGCTGGAAGCCGGTCTCGACGTTGTGCCCCTCGGACGCGGTCGCCATCGTCGCCGAGTACCCACGGCTGTTCGGGCGCGGCGACACGGACGCCGAGCTCGTGAAGCTCCTCGCTTACCTCACGGCCAACGACACGAACAGCGACGGAGCCGCGCCGCCGATCGTCGACCCGGACGTCCGCATGGACTTTGAGGGCGCCGTCCAGGCCAAGGAGGATGAATGCGCCGAGATCGACGGCGAGTCGGATCCGCCTCGGCTCTACGTGCGCGGCCCGTCCGGCACGCACAGCAAGATCCTCCGCTACATGGATCTCGTCGGGGTGCACGGCGTGCCCGCACGTGAGAGGGTCGTGCCGGAGTTCATCTTCGGCCTGCGGCAGGACAAGCTGCGCCTGTACCTGAACCGGTTGTTCACCTGCGACGGGACGATCGAGACCTCCGGGCGGATCACCTATCGCACCGCGTCGGTACGCATGGCCCGCCAGGTTCAGCACCTCCTGGCGAGGTTTGGCATCGTGTCCCTGCTGCGTGGGATCGAGCGCAACGGCGACATCGAAGCCGTCGACCTGTTGATCACGA
>VBLP01000141.1:0-1509 GCA_005887925.1 Deltaproteobacteria bacterium
TCGTCGACACAATGCGAATCGTGTGCGCGAACGTCGAGGCAGAGCTCGCCGATATCATCGCTCCCGCTCTCACGCGTCCGCGCGAAGCGAAGAAAGTGATCGCGAATGTGTTTGCTGCGCCTGGTCGCATCGATGTCACCACGTCTGAAATTCGTGTCCGGCTGTCACCCGCGGCGAATCGATCCGAGCATGCCGCGATCCAGCGGCTCCTGGCGGAGATCACCGCGCGGAGACTCACCCTGCCGGGTGACATCCGGGACCGCCCGCTTCGCTTCGAACTCCACATTTCATGACCACCCCGGGTGGAACTCTGGCGCTCCTGCGCGGCGAGCTGGGCCTCGAGCTCGACGACGCGCCGCTGGGCGCGCTCGCGCTGGTCGCGACACGCCGCGTGCTCGTTGCGCTAGCTCCTGACAGAACGTGGTTCTGGCATGTCACGGGTGCTGGCGCTCGGCGTGCCTGGAAAAGCGTTCAGTCGAACAAGATGGTCGTCCATCACAAGCGCTGATCCTATCAGACCAGAAGCCTGGAGCCGAACATGTACGCCCAGCCCACAGTAGGATCCTCGCTCTGTCTCGCACTGGCGATCACCAGCAAGAGCTCTTCGCCAGTTTGTATGGAACATTCCTCAAAGGCGGCGTCCTCATCTATGGCATCGAGTCCATAGCTTCGCACAAGCTTGGGTAACTTGAGTGCCATCGTTTCTGGATGATCGAATAACTCCAGACCCACAATGCAGTCTCGGACGATGAAGATAGCTCCAACCTGGTCACTCACGGCGGTGATCTGTCCCACCATCGCATCCAGAGAGCGACCCCGCTGCTCGAACATCTCATTCATTGCGCGAGTCGGCGATGTCACACCCATTCGGCCCATTTTGCGATCTATCTCTCCCCACACACCCTGTTGGTCTGTTCGTGGTTCCAAGCCCGCGTCCATCGCCCGGTGTACATCCCGCATCATGCGCGCCCTTCCGGAAGCGAACATGTGATCTCGGCTTGGTGTAAAATGACTGCTTCTTCTGTCCCAGCGACCGGCCTCAACGCACGAAACAGGAATCTGAAGGCGCGTCTGAGGAGGTGCCAGTAACGAAATATTGAGGGTGCGGTTTTGTTTCGCGCCTGTGAGTGTATCACCATCGATGAGAAGTACCGGCTGGGATGCCTCGTTCTCAAACAGCAAAGCTGGCACAGAACCGGACTCTGATACCTCAGAGACTCTCCCGGTTTGATCGGAGACTGCCTCTTCAAGAACCTTGTAGATCCTAGGCTCCAAGATCTTCTGACACAATGGGATCATCGTGAGATTCTCTGTTGTTCGCGGCTCTCCAACGATCAAGGTATCAAGGCATTGCTTGATGACGTCGATTTTCTTCATCTCAGGAATCCTTTGCCAGTGCCACTCGGAGGAAGCGCCGACTATTGTAGATTGCTCGATAAGGCTGTAACGATGATGACTCTATGCCGATAAGATGCTCATAGTGCCTGTGTAATCCACGAGAATCATCTG
>VBLP01000141.1:1640-32228 GCA_005887925.1 Deltaproteobacteria bacterium
CGAAGGAAACCCATAATGACATGTCGCAGCGAGGGAAAGCCATGGAGTGGCTCCTCGGCCGTCTGAGATCCAGATACTTTTTGAAGACTGCTCGCGAAAACTAGTAGCCGATCGAAGGCGTGCCGGATCCTCCAGGCCACATTCATAACCGAGTTACGGCCGGCGACTGCATAGTCCAGAGCGGCCTCCAGCTCTTTCACGATCGCAGAGACCATCTCTCGACTCGCTTCGAATGAACGGCTTACAGCTGAACCATTCCTCCCTCGTCCCGGTCCCGATGGCTCAGGCATCGACCCGCGCCGCGGTCCATCGGATATGTCCATTCCCCTTTGCACCGGTAACGATGATGACTTTGGGCGTTGCGTTTTTTGGAGCACAGGAGTCAAACGTGACAGCATGAACGTGATGGCATGCCGGTAAATCGTCGCGCATGCCTCGTGGTCACCGCTGTTGTAGAGTGGTGCCCCTTTGGCAATAGTCACGCGAATCATCTCCGCCACACCCATGAGCCCGTGTCCGTACTGGGCCTCCACGACCATCAGCCGCTCGTCCATCGTCGGTTCATTCACGACGTCATGCTTTGGCACTTGCTTGACAGATCTGCCGACAATGCGTGCGATCTCACGGGCAAGGTCACTCAGCAGCTGCTCGGGATCATCACGTTCCTGCGTCCACAGAGCCTGCGCGTTGGATGGCCATATCTGGAGCCGATTGAGCCAATCCACGGTTTCCCAAGCGCAGGGGCGGCACAACACGGGGACAATACGAGCGCCAGCTTCGCGTTGATTCTCGAACGCGCGTGGGATCTCTTCCTTCAGGATAAAATCAGAAGTGAGGAAGTTGGCTGTGATCAGTAATACGACGATGTTGGCCGCCTTCAACTCATTGGTGAGTTCCTCGTACCAGGGATTACCGACGCGAATGCGGTCGTCGCTCCAAGTCGCCACAAGTCCTTGCGTTTCCAACACCCCGAGCTGTTTCAGTACCTTGTCCTTGTACTGGGCGTCCCTGCGCGAGTAGCTGACAAATACGCGTGCGGGCATGGAATCTCCGGCGGCTGTCTCTTCGACCACACTAACCTCTTGACAGATCCGAGTACGGTGCCTGCTCGACGGCCGCGAGGTGAGTGATGTCCAGCGCACACGTGATGAGCTGTGCGACGTGCGTTGCGATCGGCTCGTCATCGACGCACGCGCGCATCGGGGCCTGTGCACGTCGAGACGACCTCGAGCCATGAACGTCCGCTCGGCAGCATCCAGACGGCTCCTGAGCAGCGCCATGCTCGAACCGGCTCGCAGGGCCGCGGCGATCGAGTTGCTCTCGGCTTGTGCGCGCTTCAGCGGGCGCCAGCCTTTCGATACGAAACAGGTTCGCGGTCGGGAACAGGGTAGCGAGCTTGCTCACGGTCGGCCTCGGCGGGCGGTTGATAGTTGAACCGCCGACCTTCCATATGGCGACGCCCCCACGGTTTCACGACATCGCATCGTGCACAGATCTCGTTCCGATCGCTATCCACCTGGATTGCCTCGGGTCCTATCGATCCTCGAATGCCGAGGGCCTCCATCTCACTCGAAGTGGGTCGCGTGCGGCCAGGCTCGGCTGGCTCCATCGAGGCGCGCAGCGCGGTGAGCTCGCCGAGCACACCATGTTGGGCCGGCGCGCGGCGATCAAGGTGCTGCATTCGACGTTCTTGCACGACGCGGCGATCGTCACGCGGTTCTTCAACGAGGCGCACGCCGCGACCGACGATCCGTGCTGCGCGCCATGACGGCGCGGCTCGCGATCAGGCGTCGTGCGCCGGCAGCACGAACGCCAGGCCCTTGTCGACCAGCCGCTCGACGATCGGCGCGAAGTACGACGCGGTGTCGGCGTGGTCGTGCATCAGCACGACCTCGGCCGATGCCGTGTGAAGACCGAAGCCATTCTCGGGATCGTCGCGATCCATCGCCGCGAACACCGCGTCGATCGAGTCGATGCCGTCGTAGTGGTCCTCGGCGAAGATCGACCACTCGAAGCAGTCGTAGGTCCAGGTCCAGTCGGCGTCGTCGCGCAGGCCGAGCTCCACCAGGTAGGGATAGGTCACGTCCGCGAACGCTGGCTGGACATAGCCGCGCCGGCGCAGGAACGCCTGGAGTTCGGCCTTGCGCGCCTGGCCCTCCGCGCTGTAGGGACCGAACGGATCGCGACGCAGGCCGCCCTTGTCGCCGAACGGGAACCGGAAGTACTTCCCGGCGAACGGCAGGCCCGCGCGCTCGTACAGCGCCGCGATGAGGTCCTCGGTGCGCCGGATCTGGTCGAAGCAGACATCGAGTTCGATCGCGGAGAACGCCGGGTGATCGTAGGCGTGGTTCGCGATCACGTGTCCGTGCGCCAGAGCGTACAGCGCGTGCTCCGGCCGCGCGGCGAGCTGCTCGCCGCTGCAGAACCAGACCGCCGGGATCCGCCGGGCCGCGAGGTAATCGACCTTCGCCCTCATGTCGACCGAGGGCCCGTCGTCGATCGTCAAGTAGGCCGTCTTGCCCATCGTCATCATCGTCACGAGGATAGCCCACCGCGTGCCGCGGCGTCGGCGACCGCGCGCACGAGGCTGCGGTCGACCTCCTGGATCACCGCCGGCCGGACCTCGAGGTAGTCGGCCGCCGTCGCCGCGCGCTGGCGGCAGCGCACGAGGATCAGCGTGTCGCGGGCGAACCGCGCGGCCTGATGGCTGTGCCCGTCGAGCGCTTCGAGGCCGACCACGTAACCGCGATGAGCGCGCGGCGCGCCCAGCCGCTCCAGCGGCGCGCGGCAATCCTGGCCGGCGCGGTGCCGCGCAAACAGGGCGACGAACGCATCGACGACCTCCGGATGCGTCGCGCGCTCGTCGTCGAGCGCATCGCTCACGCAGCGCAGCGCGAACGCCTCGAGCAGGTCTCGCACGTCGAGCTGCCACAACCGGACCAGCGTGCGGCCGGTCACGTACGGCTCGGCATGCTCCCGCTCGCCCCGCAGCTCCACGCGCGCGAGCACGCTGCCTTCGGCGCGGGCGAGCGCCGGTCCCAGCTCGCGGCAGATCGTGAAGCCGGCGCGACCCAGACCCGGCGCGCCGACCGCCGCGTGCTGCTCGCGCGGGCCGAGCGCTTCGATCGAGCTGGCGAACCACCAGCCGCACTCGGGGTCGACGCTCGCGGCGTCACGCTGACGCAGCCCGGGCTCGCGCGGCGTCCCGCGCGGCGACGACAGCGCTCGCTCCACGATCGCCGGCGCGCGCTCCTCGGCGATCTCGCGCGCGCACGCGGCCTCGAGCTGGCGCACGCGAGCGCAGAACACCGCGCGCTCCCGCATCACGCGCGCGACGGCGGCCGCCAGCCGCGCTCCATCGACCGCGTCGAGCGGCAGCTCGATGCCGATGCCATGATGCTCGATCCTCGCCGCGTTGCCGAACCCGTCGTTGACGAGCGGCACCACGATCATCGGCACCCCCAGACCGATCGCCTCGCGCAGCGCACCCATGCCGCCGTGCGTGACGAACACGCAGGCTCGCCGCAGTACCCAGATCTGCGGCGCGCGACCGAGGATCACGACGTTGTCGGGGCGCTCCGCTTCGAGCGCGTCGACCCGGCTGCCCGCCGCCACCACCGCCTGCCACTCGGGGTGCGCGCGCAAGGCCGACAGCACCGCCCGGAAGATCGTCGGCGCGTCGGCAAAGCGGTGCGCGCGCGAGCCGAGCGACACGTAGACCAGCGGCCGCCCGTCGACGAAGCGCTCGAGCTCCGGGGCCACGTGCTCCGGCCGATCGAGGTCGACCGGCACACTGGCATGCAGCCGCGCGGCCGGCGCCGGCGCCGGCAGATCGAGCGCGGCCGGCGGCAGCACGTGATCGGGAACGTCCGCGAGCTCCGGTGTGAAACATGTCGCAAATGACACGCGATCGGCGGGGTACTCGAACCTGACCAGCGCGTGCTCGTAGAAGTGCCACGAGCCCCATACCGGCAGGCACGCGCGCGCCCACGCCGCCGCCTCGGCCTGCACCGGCGGCGAATCGTGCCCGAGCGCAGTCGTGATCGGCGGCGTGGCACCGATCCGCTGCGACAGCGACGTCGTGTAGTGCAGGCACCGGATCGCGCGCGACGCAGCCGCCATCGCGACCAGCGTGTTGATGACATCGATCCACAGCAGATCCGGCGCGACTGATTCGATCTCGGCGAGCAACCGCCCCGAGAACAGCTCGTCGTACTCGCGCGTCCACAGCAGCCGCTGATGCAACCACTGTTCCGCATCGGGTATGCCATCCAGCCGCGCGAGATGACCGCGGGGATACACGTCGCGCAGGATTGCCACGTGATCGAAGCCGTGCGCCGCGATCGGCTCCGCAAAGTCGAGGATCGCCGCATACACGATGCGATGTCCGCGCGCGGCGAGCAGTCGCGCGAGCGGCCACGTCGGGATCAGGTGACCGAGCTCGTGGAACGGACACAGCGCGATGGTCGCCACGGCTCGCGCACCCTAACACCCGGCGCGGCGACAACGAAGCACCGTGATGGCGCCGGGGCGATCTGGTACATCAGCGGATGCTGGCGTTTCCGCAGGGCGTATCGCGGAATACGCATGTCCGTAAGATATATCCCGCTGTTCCGCGGTGCGCTCGATGTGAAATTGCCGACAGTCCTGCCCGCGATCACGCAGTACAATGCAATCTGCAACCGTGAACGCTGGGATGCGCGACCGGCAGCCGAAGGAGCATGGGCATGAAGAAGCACCGTCCGGTAGGTAAGCTGAGGCTCGAGAAGGAGACGACTGCGCGGCTGAGCGATCAGGCGCTGAACCAGGCGCTGAACGGCCATGCGTTGCGCAAGGTCGTCGGCGGCAGCGTGCAGTCGCTCAGCACCGGGACCGATACGACCCCACTCTGCGGCTGATGGCACCGACCGATCGGCGTCGCGGCGTCAACTGCGCGTTCTCTGCAGGATGCCGAGAGCGCGCAGCCAATCGCTCGTCGCCTGCTTCAGGCTCGGCATCGCATCGCCGCGGTGGTTCTGGGTGAAATAAACAAGCTCGCATGGGTTGATGGCCAGGAAGATCCGCGCGGCGCGACGCGCGGTCGCCAGTCGTGAATGATCCCGCCGGCTTTTGCCGGCGCAGAGGGGGCGGGAAAGCCCCCTATCGATCGAGGCGGAACATGAACCCTTGACCGGAGGTCAAGGCGTTCATGTGTAGTTCAGGCACGGTGGGCGCACGATCCTCCGCGCATCGTAAGTACTGACTCATCGAGGTGCGCGGCGCGGCGAGGGTTGCCAGGCGCCCGGGTTCGCGCGCGCTGCGCGATCTGGTACATTGCCCGCCGATGGTGGGTACTCAGCTGGGCGCGTATCGCGTCCTCCAGAAGCTCGGCGAGGGTGGCATGGGGTCGGTCTGGCTCGCCGAGCACACCATGCTGGGCCGGCGCGCGGCGATCAAGGTGCTGCACTCGACGTTCTCGCGCGACCCGGCGATCGTCACGCGGTTCTTCAACGAGGCGCGCGCCGCGACGGCGATCGACGATCCGGGCATCGTCCAGATCTTCGATTTCGGCCAGCACGTCGACGGCAGCGCCTACATCGTGATGGAGCTGCTCGAGGGCGACACGCTCGACCACCGGCTGTCCCGGCTCGGCCGGCTCGGCGTGCACGACGCGCTCCGCATCATGCGGCAGGTCGCGAGCTCGCTCGGCGCCGCGCACCAGCGCGGCATCGTGCATCGCGACCTCAAGCCGGAGAACCTGTTCGTCGTGCGCGACCCGGAAGTCGCCGGCGGCGAGCGCGCCAAGATCGTCGACTTCGGCATCGCGAAGCTCGTCGGCGACCCCAGCATGAAGACCCAGACGTCGGCGGTGATGGGCACGCCGACCTACATGTCTCCCGAGCAGTGCCGCGGCGCCGGCCAGGTCGACCAGCGCTCCGACGTCTACGCGCTCGGCTGCGTGCTGTTCGCGCTGCTCGTCGGCCGGCCGCCGTTCCTGGCCGAGGGGATCGGCGACATCATCGCGATGCACCTCCGCGAGCCGGCGCCCGTGCCGTCGAGGGTCGCGCCTGGCATCCCGCCCGAAGTCGACGCGATCGTCATGCGCTGCCTCGAGAAGGATCCCGCGCTGCGCTTCGCATCCGCCGCCGAGCTCGCCCACGCGATCGGCGGGCTGCTCGGCTCGACGCCGCAGGTCCCCACCGGCCTGCCCGCGATGCGGCCGGCGTCGCACGCGATGCCCACCACGCTGTCGTCGGTGGCCGGCGCGATGGCGGGCTCGGCCGCTCCGCGACGGCGCTCTGCGCTGATCATCGCCGGGGTCGCCGCGCTCGGCGTTGTCGGCGGCGGCGTCTGGCTCGCGCTGCGCGGCGGCGGCGAGCATCCGGTGGAGCACGCGGCGACGCCGCCGACCCCACCACCGCCCGTGCCCGCGCCGGCAAAGCCCGATCCGAGCGCGGCGCTCGCGGCGCGCGTGAAGGCCGTGCTCGGTCAGTTCCCCGCGTGGTCCAGCGCGCATCCCGGCGCGCCGTGCCCCGACGTCGCCGCGCTCGGCGGCGACACCCGCGATCCGTGGGGTCATCCGTTCGCGCTGACCTGCACGGGGCAGCCGGAGAACCAGATCGTCGGGCTGATCTCGGCCGGGCCCGACGGCGTGACCGGCAACGACGATGATGTCGCGTCGTGGCAGCTCGGCCGCGCCGTCACCGATCTCGTCCGCGGCCCGCGCTGGGTCGCCGCCGCAGCCTCGAGCCCGCCGCCGGCCCCAGCCGCCGAGCCGCCGGCGCCCACTCGGCCCGCCGCGCACCGCCGGACCGAGCCGGCCAAGCCCAAGCCCGCGACGATCTCGCCGCCGCCAACCAAGCCCACGCCGAACAAGGGAATCCAGCTCGACGACAACGGGATCCCGGTCAACCGCTAGACCGCCCGTGTGGACCGCCAGGAGGATCGACATGATCCGGAGAACCGCGCGCCAAGCCGTTTCATCGTCGGCCGTCACCGATCGAGATCGATCCGGTTTCCGTGCAACCCGATCGCCGCTCTCGGGCTCGGCAATCGGATCACCAGGACCCGTGTAGAGCTCCCTCGATCGCTCGCAACGCTCGCAACGCTCGCGGTCGTCGCCGCCCTCGCTGCCCCGGCTCGCGCCCAGTCCGCGGCCCAGGCCGAGATCATGTTTCGCAACGCCAAGCGCCTCCTGGCACAGGGCAAGATCGCCGAGGCGTGCGCCGCGTTCGACGCGAGCCAGAAGCTCGAGCCCACCGTCTCCACCCTGCTCAACCAGGCCAACTGCCGCGAGAAGAACGGCCAGCTCGCAACCGCGTGGGGCCTGTTCCTCGACGCCGAGCGCGATACCCGCGCCTCCACCGACGACGACGGCAAGCAGCTCCACCAGGTCGCGGTCGATCACGCCACCAAGCTCGAGTCGCGGCTGTCCACGCTGACGATCGTGGTCGCGGCCGACCGCCGGCCGACCGGGCTCGAGATCCGGCGCGGCAGCGACCTGATCGATCCCGTGATGTGGAACCAGGCGCTGCCGATCGACGGCGGCACCTACAAGATCGTCGCCCGCGCGCCCGGCGCGCCGGAGTGGTCGACCTCCCAGACCGACGAAGACTCCCGCAGCTGCCTCCGTCGATCCCGCCCGCTCCAGGCCCGCAGAGCCCAGGCCGGCAAGGACTCCCTCGTCCACCACGCCCGATCCGGCCAGGGCGAACCCCACCGACCCCGGCAAGCCGAAGCTGACAAAGACCCCGGCGCCGCCACCGGCCGAGGCCGCACCGACCAGGCCCCCCTCGCCTTCGGCCGAGCCCGAGCTGCACCTACCCGGCGACGGCAAGACTCCGTGGTACTGCACCGAGTCGCATCGCGTCTCCGTCGGAACCTGTCGCGCCGAGAAGGAGCGCTGCGAGGAGTTCCGTGCCACCATGATCGCACAGGTCCGCGACCTCGTGCCGTGCCGCACCGCGTACAGCGTCGTGTGCTTCGGGCTCGCCGGCGCACCGCACTGCGCGCCGTCCGACGCGATCTGCGAGGCCCTGCGCGGCAGCGTGCAGGATCGCGCGACCGCCCGGCCGCCCATGTGGTGGTGCACTCACTCGAACGCCGCCGACGTCGGCGCCTGCAAGCTGCAGCGCGCCGATTGCCAGGGTTTTCGCTCCTCGCTCGTCGCGCGCCAGCCGGATCTCCAGGACTGCTACGAGGCCGAGACCGCGACCTGCTTCGAGATCGCCGGCGAGCCGCACTGCGCCCCGAGCGGAGCCATCTGCGATGCCTCGCGCGCCCGCGCGACCGCGCGCCCCGGCGCCAAGGCCACCGCCTGCCACGCCCGGCGCGTACAGCCCGAGCCCGCCGCGCCCGCGGTCCCCGCCAGGCCCGCCGCACCGATGTGGTGGTGCACCGACTCGCGGTCCTCCGACGTCGGGATCTGCAAGCCGACGCGCGGCGACTGCGAAGCCTTCCGCTCGTCGCTCCTCGAGCGCCGCCACGACCTCAGCGAGTGCCACGAGGTCGCCAGCGCGATGTGCTTCGAGGCCGGCGGCCCGCACTGCGCCCCGAGCCGCGAGGTCTGCGACGCCCTCCGCGAGGCATCGCACCAGACCGCCCCGTGCCGCGCCAGGACCCTGCCGGCGCCGACCAAGAAGTGATCGCAGTCGAGCGCATGCTGAGTCAGGGCGGAGACACCTCGAATGTCATGGAGCCATCTGCTTCGACATGCAGCAGCTCGTTGACCACGGCGCCATGCTCGGTGAGCGCCACGATGACCTCTCGAAGAAGCTCGATCTGTTCGTGGCGTAGCAGGTCCCCCCGCTCGATGAGCACGATCCCGGCATGGAGCTCTCGCGCTCGAGACAGCTTCGCAAGTCAGCGACGTTGGAGGTCACCAGGATGCGATCTTCGAGGTACGCACGTGCGAGCACGTCGTGATCGGTTGCGCCGAGAAGCCCTCGATCGCGCACGTGGCACGCATCGATACCGTCTGCGGTGAGCGCGGCGGCTGCGGCCGGCGACAGGTTCTCATCGAGCAGGAGCTTCACGGACACGTGGACGACCGACGCGAGGATACGCGGTCGCAAACTGCTTCGCGAGTTCGATGTCCTGCTCGCTGAGATATGGGTAGTCCTCGAGAATATCCTTCACCGGGGCGCCCCGGCGGCCCATCTCGCCGATGTGGCGAACTGCGAGGCGGCTGTTCGGAAACACGGGTTCGCCGCCGAGAATGTCCTCCCGGATGACGAGCTTCTTCTTCCATTTCTCGAACCGCTCGATCCGCGCCTGGACCTCGCGTACCGCTGACGCGAGCCGTACCTCGAGATACGTACCGAGCTCGATGCTCTTGGGCGGCGGCCGTTCGGCGAGTGCATCAGCGATGCGCCGGTACAGCTTCTTGCGATCGTCCACGCCGAGCTCGACCCCGAAAGCAGCGACCGCGAACAGGTACACTACCTCAGCAAGGGCGAATCGCGGCGGACGCTTGCCGTGATCGAACACGCCGTGCTCCACGTCCTTGCGGACACGGCGCTCGTCGAGCCCGAACAGCGCGACGACCTCCGAGGGGGTCAATTCCGTCATAATTCTTCCCTGTACAGGGGACAGTATAGCCTACGATGCCTCTCTCGCCAAGCATCGCGCCAACATGGCGACGACCGTGCCTGGTCCGGTCAATCGAGCCCGGGCACGAGGCGATAGAGCCGGCGCACGTGGAGAGTGATGCCGCCGGTGAGCACGGTTTCGCCGTCTCGCATCACCGGCCGCAGCGTCCACGAACCATCCGGCAGGCGCTGGTAGTGCTCGACCTCGCGCCGCAGGCTCGAGATCATCACATAGTCGGTGAGCGATGGAATCGTGCGATAGGCCAGCCACTTGTCGCCGCGATCGTAGCGCTCGGTCGACTCGGACAGCACCTCGACGATCAGCTGCGGATTCACCAGCGATCGGGATCTGGGATCGACCAGCCGCGGCTCGAGGCACGTGACGAGGACGTCGGGATAGAAGTACTCGCCGGTCACTTCCGCGAACACTCGCTGGTCGCTGCCGATGATATGGCACGGCCGATCGCCGAGCGCGGCGGTCAGCTCGCTGCGCACGTTCTGGGCGATCTGGTTGTGCTCGAGCTCGGCACCCGCCATGGCCACGATCTGGCCGCCGGTGAACTCGTGGCGAACCTCGGCCACCGCCTCGAGCGCGAGGTACTCCTTCGCGGTGAAGCGGGTGGCGTGCGTCACGGCCATGACGCCATGTTGCCACACCTTCGGTAGCAAGCGACCTGCGATGCGAAGCGGCCGACCGCCACGCCGAGACATGGCTCGGTCTTCGGTGCGGCCGCCGTGGCGCCCGTCAGAGCGTGAAGATCGCGGCGCCCCAGGTGAAGCCGGAGCCGAAGACCGAGGACAGGATGCGGTCGCCGCGCTTGACGCGGCCGTGCTGCCGCCAGTGATCGATGGTGAGCGGGACGCTGGCGGCGGTGGTGTTGCCGTAGAGCTCGATCGTGTTGAGGACCTTGTCGCGCGGGATGCCGGCGACCTCGGCGACCTTCTCGTTGATCCGGAGGTTGGCCTGGTGCGGCACGAACCACTGGATGTCGTCCCAGGTCATGCCGGTCCGGGCGAGCGCGGCCTGGGTCGACATCACCATGCCGCGCACGGCGTGAAGGAAGACCCGCTTGCCCTCCATGCGGGGATACATGAGGGCGTTGTGGTCGCGGTCCCTGGCGTCGTAGTCGAGGTACGGCAGCCGGGCGATCTCGAAGATCTTGAGGCAGAGGTCCGACGCGCCGGTGCCGTCGGCGTGGGCGGAGGTATAGACGACGCCGGCGCGCGGGTCGTCGGTCTCGACGGGGCCGAGCACGAGGGCACCGGCGCCATCGCCGAACAGGACGGTGACGTCGCGGCCGCGCGTGGTGAAGTCGAGCGCGTGGCTGTGGAGCTCGGCGCCGACCAGGAGGATGCGGCGGTAGGTGCCGGTGCGGATGAACGCGTCGGCCATCTGCAGGCCGTAGATGAAGGCCGAGCACTGCTGGCGGATATCGAAGCACGCGCAGCTGGTGCGCTCGGCGATGCCGAGCTTGGTCTGGAGGATGACGCCAGTGCCGGGGAAGTGGAAATCGGGCGACAGCGTGCCGAAGATGATGCAGTCGAGCTCGGCGGCGTCGACGCCGGCGTCGGCGAGGGCGCGGCGGGCGGCGTGCAGCGCGAGGTCGCTGGTCCAGACCGAGCCGTCGTTGGGGACGTAGCGGCGCTCGCGGACGCCGGTGCGCTGCTGGATCCATTCGTCGCTGGTCTCGGTCTGGCGGGTCGGCTGCCGGACGTGGCGGTCGTCGAGGAAGGCGAGCTCGTGGTTGTCGACGACGCGCTCCGGGACGTAACTGCCAAGTCCCAGGATCTTCGTGCGAATCATATGACGTGGATATGACATGAGGCACCTTGACGACAAGGCTCGGTGGCAGATCTGGCGCAGGCATCTCGATTACGGCACGTTCGGCTCGTGCGCCGCGTCGCCGCCGTCCTGCTCGCGCTCGCGATCGGCGCGTGGGCCACGCCGTCGGCATCGCCGCAGACGCTGCGAGGCTGGGCGATCTACGAGCGGCTGTGCCTGCCGTGCCACGGCGTTCGCGGCGATGGCCGCGGACCGGCGGCGCCGTATGTGTGGCCGCAACCACGTGCGTTGACGCGCGGTGAGCTGAAGTGGCGGTCGACGCCGGTCGGCCAGCCACCGAGCGATGACGATGTCCGCGATACGATCCTGTTCGGCGCCCCCGGCACGGCGATGCCGGGCTTCGCCGGGACGCTGTCGCCGGCGCAGCAGGACGACGTGGCGGCGGTGGTGCGCGCGTTCGCGCCGGGTGCGCCCGCGTGGAACGCCGGCACGCCGATCGAGCTCGGCGAGCCGCCGCCGCCGGATCCGGTGCGTGGCGCGGCGCTGTGGCGCGACAAGGGCTGCCCGGCATGCCACGGCGCGGCCGCCGATGGCCACGGGCCGAGCTCGTTCGCGCTGCGCGCGCCGCCGTACGATCTCACGACGGTGCTGCACCGGCCGCGCGAGCCGGGGCCGGAGGCGTATCGCCGCGCCGCCGCGCTCAGCATCGCGACCGGCCTGACGGGCACGGCGATGCCGAGCTTCGCCGGCACGCTGCCCGAGGCGGACCTCTGGGCGCTCGCCGATCACGTCGCCGCGATCGCGGGCCGCGACGTGCTGGGGCTGCTCACGCTGCAGCGCGGCCGCGCGCTGTCACCCGCCGCGATCGCCGCGGATCGCGCCGCCCCGCTGGCGGCGGGCGCGTGGCCGGGGCTGGGCGACGGCGACGAGGTGGCGGTGTTCGGCGGGCCGATCGCGCCGCAGGGCGCGCCGCCGCCGTCCGAGTACGAGCTCGCGCCCGACGACCGCGCGCGCTGCCTGCGCTGCCATGCCCCGCTCGCCGAGCAAGCCGGCGATCCGGCGCTGCGCAGCGACGGCGCATCGTGCGCGGGCTGCCACGTGCGCGGCTGGGTCCGCCGCGGCCCGCCGGCGGTCGCGCCGTCGCTTCTGTCCGCGCCCGGCTACCCGCTCGTCACGACCGGGCTCTACGAGCGCTCGGACTTCTGCCTGCCGTGCCACCAGCTGCCGCCGCGCAACGCGGTCGCCGGCCGGCCGCTGCTCGACACCTACAAGGAGTGGCTCGACGGCCCGTACCTGCCGCGCGGCGTGCAATGCCAGCATTGCCACATGCCCAACCGCGAGCACGCGGTGCTCGGCGTGCACGATCCGGCGACGTTCCGCCAGGGGATCCGGCTCGCGACCGAGGCGCCCCGCCGCGGCGGCACGGTGACCGCGGTCGCCGCGCTGACCAACATCGGCGCCGGCCACTTCCTGCCGACGACGCCGACCCCGGCGGCCTGGCTGTCGATCACGCTGATCGACGCGCGCGGCCGCGCGATCGCCGGCGCCACCGCGCGCTCCCGGATCGGCCGCGACATCTGGTTCGACGGCGACTGGCACGAGCGCGCCGACACGCGGATCCCGCCGGGCGAGACGGTCACGGTCGCCCGCACCTGGACGGCGGGCCGCACCGCCGAGGCCACCGCCGCGCGCGTCACGCTCGAGGTCCACCCCGACGAGTTCTACGAGCGATTCTACGCGGCGCGGCTGACCGGCGCGCGCGATCCGGCGCAGCGCGCGCTGTACCGCCAGGCGCTCGCACGCGCGACCGGCTCGCACTACATCGCCGAGCAGCGCGACGCGCCGATCGCGCCGTGAATCACGCGGCGAATCACTTCGGCAGGTCGATGCCCTGCTTGGCGCAGTCGCCCCGCGCGGCGCGACGGTCGTCGGACTTCGCCAGGTGGGCGTAGGCCTGCTGGGCATGCGCCTGATCGCGCAGCAGGCACCAGCACGACACGAGCAGATAGGGCGACGTCGGCTGGGTCGCGTCGGGAGCGGTCATCACCTCGCACATGTGCTTGACCTGCGCGAACGTGCCGGGCGCCATCGGCGCTGCCGCGCGACGAGAGCCCTTGGGATCGTGCGCCGAGCCCTTGGTGCTGCCCGCCGGCGGCTTGTCGCGCGACGGCCGCGGCCCCAGGGCGGAGCCCGCCTCGCGCGCGGAGCCCGCCTCGCGCGCGGCATCCCTGTCATGCCCGGCGACCGCGGGCGGACTCACCGGCGGCGGAGCCGCATGGCTCGGCGGATCCGCGGCGGCCGGCGCCGCGGTCTTCGGCGCGGCCGGCGCCGCGGGGCTCGGCAGCTGCGCCGCGACGGGATCCGGATGCGAGACCATCGCGGCGACCGCAAACGCGGCCCCCGCCACGGCCGCCAGGCCGATCGCCACCGCGGCGAAGCGCCAGGTCCGCATGCGCAGCGTGCGCGTCGACCGCGAACCGGCAGCCAGCCCCGCGGCCGCGGGGGCACGCGGCGGCGCGCCGGTCATCAGGCTCGCGGCGGTCGCGGCGGTCGCCGCGGTCGCGGTCACCGGCTGCGGCAGCACGACGGACTGCGCCCCTGGCGCCGACAGCGAGATCGCATGGCTCGTGACGCGTCCGAGCGTCGCCGAGATCCGCCGCGCCCTCGGCCCGCCGAACGGCACCAGGTCGGTCACCAGCGCCGCGACGTCCTGATAGCGCTGCTCGCGCGTCTTCTCGAGGCAGTGGAACACCGCCGAGCGCAGCCGCGGATCGACGTCGAGCGGCGGCGGCGGATCCGAGGCGATCTTGATCGCGGTCTCGGTCTGGTTGCGGCCCGAGAACGGCAGCCGCCCCGACAGCAGCTGGTACAGCGTGACGCCGAGCGCCCAGATATCGGTGCGGGTATCGACGTCGCGCGGCGCCTCGAACTGCTCGGGAGACATGTAGCCCGGCGAGCCCAGCACGGTGCGCGTGAGGGTCAGCCGCGCGTCGCTGTTGTAGAGCGCCTTGGCGATCCCGAAGTCGAGCACCTTGACCAGCGGCCCGCCGTCGGGCCGGCGCGTCACGAACAGGTTGGCCGGCTTGAGGTCGCGATGGACGATGCCGGCCGCGTGGGCCTCGGCGACGGCGACCGCGGCCTGCATCACGTACTCGACGGCGATCGTCGCCGGCAGCGGCCGCGACGCGATCGCGCGCGACAGGTCGACGCCCTCGAGCAGCTCCATCACGATGTACGGCGCGCCGGTCTCGAGCCGCGCGATGTCGAGCACGCGGCACACGTGCTCGGTGTGCAGCTTGACCACCGCGCGGGCCTCGCGCACGAAGCGCTCGGCGGCGCCCGCGCTCGGCAGCTTGTCGTCGCGCATGAACTTGATCGCGACCCGGTTGCCGAGCTCGACGTGGGTCGCCGCGAACACCTTGCCCATCCCGCCGCGGCCGAGCAGCTCGTCGATCCGGAACCGACCGCCGACCACCATGCCGACCTCGACTCGCGTCCGCTCGGCCTGCGCCTGGCTGCTCTGCGTCACCATCGCGTCGACGATGGCGTGACACGCCGGGCAGGCGGCCGCGTGGTCCGCCAGCGGTCCGCACTGCTCGGGGGCGAGCTGCCCGCCGAACAGCAGCTGGAACATCTCGGTGCGCGGGCACTCCACGGTCAACAGACTAGTCCTGCTTCTGCGTCAAAGGTGGCCACAGCTTCCCCTCCCTGAGGACGAGCGGTCGGCTCGCGAGTACCAAGGAACGGCGTGGCCCGCGATGTCGCATCGCTTCAGGGTGGAGCTCGTTCAGCGTGAGATTGTCCTTTGTAATCATTGGCAATTCGGACGGGCTCTCGGGGTGCTCCGCCACGCCGCGCCGCTACGCTGCCGCGATGATGTCACGTCTCGTCCCGATCCTCACCGTGATCTGCGTCAGCTGCGCCGAGCCAGCCACCGAGCGCCTGTCCGCCGCGGTCACCACCGACGGCCTCGACAACCCGCTCCTGTTCGACGCGCAGTACTACGCGAGCCTGTACCAACGTCACACAGATCACCGCGCCGCAGCGGCTGGTCGCGCTGTTCGGCAACATCAGCGACAGCACGTTCGACGGCTCGGGCAGCTTCGGCCCGCCGCCCGCCGGCGCGTGGACCGCGCACAACGACTTCTACGTCTATCACGGCGCCGAATGCACCGCGCTCGGCGCCTCGGGCGGCATCGCCGGCCCGGGCAACTTCTACGCCCAGATCCCCGGCGACGCCATCCACCTGCTCAGCCAGCCGATCAGTGGCAACCGCATCGGCGCCACCGCGGTCTCCGTGTTCCAGCCGCTCTCGGTCCAGCTCGCGGCCGGCGACTGCCTGGTCACGCTGTACGGCATCGAGGGCGGCGGCGCGTTCGACAACGAGACCCAGGTCTTCGCGCTGCTGCAGTGAGTCAGTCAGTCCGGCGGGCCCGGTGAGCCAGCGTGTCTGCCGATCCGACGGCGTGTCGGTGTTCCGGACGCGCGAGCAGATGACGCAACAGCTCGCGCGCCTCGCCCAGCAGCGAGCCGACGCGCGCGACGGCGGGCGGTGGGTTGCCGGAACTGTTGTGGATCGCTGCGATCACGTGCTCGGTCTCGACGACCGAGTCGAGCGCAGCGTGCAGCCGCGCGAGCGTGGCCATGTCTCGTACCGCTTCGGCCTGGGTTCGCATGACGTGACGCAAAGCAAGCAGCGAGCCATGCCGCGTCGCTGCACGGCAGCGCCGACCGGCGCTGCATCGCCTCGCACCCGGGACACAACCATGTCTGCCGCCTGGAGTTGTGCCGCGCGCAACGCAGCAGCGCGGTGCTCGACGCGCGCGCTCGCGCCGGCCGCCGTGACGAGGTGGCGCTGCGCGGCGCGCCGATGTGTCTGGGCGTCGCGGAGCCGTCCGGCCGCGGCGCTGCGTCAGCGCTGCGCTTCCATCGCGCGCGTGAAGTAGGCGCGCAGCTCGGTCAGCTGGTCGTGGACCCGCTGCTCGCGGAGCCGCCGGATCTTGCGGTTGCTGACGAACAGCGACGCCAGCCCGTGCACGTCGGCGTAGAGCCGCGAGTGGACCCGCGTCGTCCCCGGTCGGTCGCCGCGCAGGAACACGATCTCGGCCCACACCTCGGCCCGCCCGCCGGTGTCCTCGAACCACACCATCCGAGCCGCCGGCTGGTTGCGGAAGTGGATGTTGTCGCGGTTGCCATCGAAGTGAACGAACGTGACCCGCGCGTCGTTGCCGTTCTGGCTCGTGACGATGACGTGGCGGATATCCGAGAACATGACCGCCCAGCGCAGGTAATCGGTCGCGGCGCGGTACGCCACATCGGGCTCGGCGGCGAGCGTGGTCTCACCCTCGGTGATCGCGTCGTCGTCGGGGTTCTGATAGACCCGGACGTTCTCGGGTGTGGCCGCCGAGGCGCCGGCAGCCGCGAGCACGAGCGCACCGAGTGCGCCCAGCGCACCCAGCCCACCCAAGCCAAGAGACGCGACGGAGCGCATGCTTCCCTGATGCATACTTCGCAAAAAGTCTGAGCAATCGCCAGGCCAATCCGACCGCTCGTGATATCGGGCACATGCATCAGACTGCATGCGGCCGGGTCTGGCACTGCCGGCACGCTTTGCAGGGGATTCCGACACTCGCGACATCGCGGTCGCGGTCTGGCGTGCAGCCATCGGCGGATGGACGCCGCGCCGCTGCGCCGCGTTGCCCGGCACGGTATCGTGCCCCGCCGTGACGCGCATGCGGTCCCTCACCCTGGCATCGGCCGCGATCCTCGGCGCGGCCTGCGCGCCCGTGCCGCGCGCGACCGACGCGCCCCGGCCCGGCAGCGAGCCGCGGCTGGTCGTGCTGATGATCGTCGATCAGCTGCCCGAGTGGTCGTTCGAGGTCAAGCGCCCCGCGCTGACCGGCGGCTTCGACCGGCTGCTGCGCGAGGGCGAATGGCACGTCGGCCAGCATCCGTCGGCCGCGACGATCACCGCGGCCAGCCACGCGCTGATCGGCACCGGCGAGCCGCCCTATCACTCGGGCATCCTCGCCAACGAGTGGTGGCACCGCGACCTCGGCCGCCAGCTCAAGGCCGTCGAGGCCGAGGACGGCTCGAGGACCGCGAAGTGGCTGCGCGTCCCCGGCCTGTCCGACGCGATCGCCGCCGCGAAGACCGGCGGCAAGGCCGTGAGCGTCAGCCTCAAGGACCGCGCCGCGATCCTGCCGCTCGGTCACGCCGGCACCGCGATCTGGTACGACCCCGACAAGGTCGCGTGGGCGAGCCTCGCGCCGCCGGCCTGGCTCGCCGACTGGACGGCCTCGCACCCGATCTCCGCCCACCTCCACGACGTGTGGACGCCGCTGCCCGAGACGCCGCAGCTCGCCGGCGTCCCCGACGACGCACCCGGCGAGGTCGGCGAGAAGGGCTTCGGCCCGACGTTCCCGCACGCGCTCGACGCCACGCCCCGCCCCGCCGACGCGATCTTCGCGACCCCGCTCGGCAACGAGCTCGTGTTCGACACCGCCACCGAGGCGATCGAACGCGAGCGGCTCGGCGCCGACGGCCACCCCGATCTCCTGATCATCAGCCTGTCGGCGCACGACTACGTCGGCCACGGCTGGGGCCAGGAGTCGTGGGAGGCGTGGGACACGGTGCTGCGGCTCGACCGGCGCCTCGATCGCTTCCTCGCCGATCTCGACGCCAAGGTCGGCGCCGGCCGCTGGGCCCTGATCGCGACCAGCGATCACGGCGCGGCGCCGATGCCCGAGTCGCTCGGCGGCGGCCGGATCTCGTTCACCCAGATCAAGGACTCCGCCAACCGCGCCGCGATCGCCGAGCTCGGCCCCGGCGACTGGATCGCGAGCGCGAAGTTCCCGACCGTGTACCTGTCGAACGCGGCGCTGGCCCAGAAGCCCAAGGACCTCGCCGCCGTGATGACCAAGATCGCCTATGCGCTGCGCTCGTTCCCCGGCATCGCACGCGCCGAGAAGACCGCCGACTTCTGGGGCCACTGCGACACCCGCACCGGCGACGCGCTCCTGATCTGCCTCATGCTCGACCCCGAGCGCTCGGGTGAGATCTTCTACCTGCCCGCCAGGGGCTGGGTGTTCCAGGACGCCAGCGAGCATGTCGCGACCAGCCACGGTTCGCTGCAGCCCTACGATCGGCTCGTCCCCGTGATCCTGGTGCCGCCCGGCCGCACCGCGCATGCCGCACTCACCGCGCCCGACCAGACGCTGCTGCCGATGACCCGGATCGCCACCATCCTCGCCCACTGGCTCGGCGCGCCGCCGCCGTCGTCGCTACGCTGATGCCCGCGCCCGCCGGCGCCGCAGCACGAGCAGCGCGATCGCGACCGGCCACAGCGCCGCCGGCCGGCCCGCCGCGCACGCGTAGTAGCTGCCGCGGCCGGTGCCCCTGCCGAGGTCGCCCAGGCCCTCGCCCTGGAGCGCGACCGACGCCGTGCCGCCGTCGTAGTCGACCTTGAACGTCGACTGCTTGACGCCGACCTTGTGGGCCTGCAGCACGATCAGCCAGCTCGCCATGCCCGCCGGTTCGATCATCGACGAGCTCGGCTGCTGGACGATCGCGAAGTCGAGCGCATCGCCGCCCTCGATCCGCGCGTTGCTGAACCCGAGCGCCGCGGTACCGCAGTTCGACAGGTGGACCTCCTGGCCGAGCGTGGTCGTGTTGACCGGGTTGGAGCCGAGGTCGATCATGTCGGGTGTCGCGGCGACGCCCGCGGGCACGCCGAGCACGCTGAGCTGGAGCGGGTGATCGCTGCGGCCGGGGATATCGGTGCGAACCACGACCTCGGCGGTCGCCACGCCGGGCCCGGACGGCGCCGCGCTGATCTGGAACTGCACCTGGGTCGCCCCCGAGCCCAGCACGGAGAGCGGCAGGGTGGGCGCCGACAGCATGAACGGCGGGCCGCGGTCGGAGATCGAGGCGAGCTTGAACGCGCCCAGGTCGTTGGCGATCAGGGTGAAGCTCTGCGTCTTCCTCTTCCCGATGCACACCGGCCCGAAGTCGACCTCGCCGTCGGGGGTGAGCGCCATCGAGGTCGCGAGCGCGCGAGCCGTGATCCGCGCGCTGCGCGCCTGGCCGTCGTAGCTCACCACCAGCGTGGCGCCGCTGTCGCCGCCTTCGGTGGCGGCGAAGTGAACGGCGACGTTGGTGGACGCCGACGGGCCGAGCATCATCCCCTGCGGCGGGCCCGACGTCATCGTGATCCCGGTGCCCGACAGCGAGACGTCCTTGAGCGTCATCGGGGCGGCGCCGGTGTTGCTCAGCGCGATCGTGGCATCGACCGGCTCGCCGACCCGCGTGGTGGGTAGTGCGACGGGGCTCGGCGTGATGTCGAGGCTGGAATCGATGCCGTTGCACGACAGCGGGACCGAGACCTGGGGCTGGACCGGGTCGTTGGAGTCGATGGTGAGCTTGCCGGTCATCGCGCCGACCGCCGTCGGATGGCAGACGATCGGGTAGGTCTGCGTCGCGTTGGGCGGGAGCTGGTAGCTGCCGGTCGGCCCGGACTTGATCGCGAAGCCCGCCGAGATCGCCACCGACGACACGGACAGCGGCGAGGCGCCGGCGCTGCGCACCGCGATCTGCGCCTGCGTGCTGTCGGCGTTGCGCCGGACATCGCCGAACGCCACCGAGGTCGGCTGGACATCGATGCGATACGGCGGCGCCTGCCCGGTGCCGGTGAGCGTGATCGACTTGTTGTTCACCGTCATCGTGCGGTTGTCGAACTCGGTCACGGTCACGACGCAGCTCACCTGACCAGCCACGGTCGGACGGAACGCGGTGTCGAACAGGTAGGTCTGGATATCGGTGGTCTGGCAGACCACGGTGACGCTGTTGCCGCCGGGGATACTGTTGGGGGCCGGGCAGTTTCCGTCGGCGCACGTGATCGGCTCGCACACCCGGTACACGTCGGCCGGCAGCCCCGCCGCGCTGATCAGGAAGTCCGGACAGCTCGCGCTGACGGTCCTCACCGTATCGCTCTGGTTGAGCGGCCCCGGCGCCACCGTCACCGAGTGCGGTCCCGAGGTCATGCCGATCTGGAGCGTCCCGAAATCGAACGTCCCCGGTGTGACGACGACGCTGTCTTGCTCGATGATCGATTCGCTCGGTTGCGCCTGGCAGCCGATGAGCACGCCCGGCAACGCCAGCAGCACGAGAGGCAGCCGCACCGATCTAGAATCGACGGTCGAGCGCGAAGCTGTCAATCCGATCGGGCGTGGCGTGTCTCACAGATACAATGTCGCGCGTGCGCCGCGTCGGTTCGACTATAATGCTCCACTCGTGAAGGGAACGATCGTCGGCAGTTACCGGATCCTGGACCGGCTCAGCGTCGGCGGGATGGGGACTGTCTATCGCGCCGAGCACACGCTGATCGGCCGGCCCGCGGCGGTCAAGGTCCTGCACCCCGAGCTGTGTGCAAAGCGCGACATCGTCAACCGGTTCTTCAACGAGGCCAAGGCCACGACCTCGATCAAGCATCCCGGGATCGTCGAGGTCTTCGATTTCGGCTACATGGCGTCCGGCCACGCCTACCTCATCATGGAGTATCTCGAGGGCATGCCGCTGTCGCGCCGCATCAAGCGGCGTGGGCGGATCCCCGAAGGTGAGGCCGCTCTCCTGCTGCGCAGCGTGTGCGTGGCGCTTTCGGCTGCACACGACAAGGGCGTCGTTCACCGCGACCTCAAGCCCGACAACATCTTCATCATTCCGGACCCCGACTCTGCGCTCGGGGAGCGCACCAAGATCCTCGACTTCGGCATCGCCAAGCTGACCGACATCGGCCTGGCGGGCACCGCCACCAAGACCGGCTCGGTGATGGGCACGCCGACGTACATGTCCCCGGAGCAGTGCCGCGGCACCGGCGTCGTCGACTTCCGGGCCGATCTGTACTCGATCGGCTGCATCTTCTACGAGCTGGTCGCCGGCCGGCCGCCGTTCACCAACCCCGGCGCGGGCGAGGCGATCGGCGCGCACCTGTTCGTCGAGCCCGAGCCGCCGTCGTGCCACGTCGCGGGCCTGTCCGCGGAGACCGAGGCGCTGATCATGCAGCTGCTCGCCAAGCAGCCGGAGCGCCGGGTGCAGAGCGCGCGGGAGCTCGCGCAGCGCCTCGCGCTGATCGCGCAGCAGCACGGCTGGATGGCCGGCGACGTCAGCCATCCGTCGCTCAGCCAGCTGCCGGTCGTGCCGCCGCCGAGCGCGCCCGCCGTCCCGGCCCGCGCCTGGCCGGCGACGCCGGGCACCCCGCTGTCCACGCCACCCGGTGCCACGCCGCTCCTGATCTCGCTGGATCAGCTGCCGACCACCGTGACCCCCGCCGGCGGGCCGCCGTCGAGCGTGCCGCCCGCGATGCCGGACACGGTGCAGAAGTCCTCGACCACGCTGTCGGGAGTGGCGAGCCAGGTCGACGTGGCGCCGCGGCGCTCGCGCAGGGGCCTCGGGATCGCGATCGCCGGAGGTCTCGCCGCCGCTGCCGGCGCGATCGCCGCGATCCTCGTGCTCGGCTCCCCGGCCTCTCGTCCGTCGCCCGCCGCCGAACCCGCAGCGCCCACGCCGTCCCCGACGACGGCTCCGGCGCAGAGCGCACCGCAGAACGTCGTCCGGTCGCTCCGGAACCGGCGCCCTCGCCTCCCGCTGCGGTTGCTTCGCCGCCCGCTGCT
Organism: Deltaproteobacteria bacterium; assembly: GCA_005887925.1. GTDB lineage: Bacteria > Myxococcota_A > Polyangia > Haliangiales > Haliangiaceae > JABFXX01. The sequence continues at coordinate 23,660 of VBLP01000141.1, forward strand.
TCGCCGCCGGCTGCTGCCTCGCCGCCGGCCGCCGCTGCCGCCTCGCCGGCTGCTGCCTCCCCCGGTGCCGCTGCGCGCGCTGCCGCTGCGCCGGCCGCACCCCCCACAGGACGTCCGGCGAGATCTCCACCCGGAACGCCCGTGGAGGCCGTCCCCACCAGGCCGTCGCCGCCAAGGCCCGCGGCCAAGCCAGCCCGCAAACCGATCAAGCGCCCCGACAACGGCTCGGACAGCGACAGCAAGGACCTCCTGGAGCACGACCTGTGATCGACCACCGCACCCTCCCGCGCGCCCTCGTCGTGTTCGCGCTCGGCGCCGGCCACATGCTCGCAGCGTCGCCGGCGAGCGCCGACAAGCCCGCCGACCGATCCACCGACAAGACCGGCGACAAGCTCGACGCCAAGTCGCTCATGCAGTCCGGCCTCAAGCTCTACGCCGCCAAGGACTTCCTCGGCGCGCTCGCCGTGTTCAGGACCGCCTACGAGCGCTTCCCCAGCGCGAAGATCCTGCTCAACATCGGCACCACCCTCACCAAGCTCGACCGCAAGGCCGAGGCCGCCAACGTCTACCAGCGCTACCTCGACGCGGCCGACTCCGATCCGGCCAAGCAGGCCGAGGTCAAGAAGGTGCTCGCCCAGCTCGACGCCGCGGTCGCCACCCTCGAGCTCGCGATCACCCCCGGCGACGCCGAGATCCAGATCAACAACGAGGACTGGATCGCGTCCGCAGGCACATCGCGTCACCGCGTCAACCCCGGCCCGGTCACCGTGCGCGCCCGCGGCGCCGGGTATCAGCCCGGCGAGCAGTCCGTCACCACCAGCACCGGCGCCCGGCTGCTGGTGACGATCACGCTGATCGAGATCCCGGCCCCACCACCGCCGCCCGTCGCCCCCGCTGCCGCCCTGCCCACCGACAACGCAGTCGTCGCCACCGCCGATACCGAGCCCCCGCGCTCGCGGATCGGCGTGATCGCCCTCGCCCACATCGACCTCGCCAACCGCGGCGCCGCCGGCTTCGTCGGCGCGACCGTCAACGCCACCGATCGGCTGCAGCTCCAGGCCGCCGCGATCCTCGGCCCATCGTACGGCGGCTACGCCGGCGCCAGCTTCGCCGTCACCGGCGGCATGCTCCGACCGCTCGTCGCGGCCGGCGTGCCGATCTTCGTATCGCACGGCGCGCGCATCGGCCTGCGCGGCGCCGGCGGCATCGAGCTCGCCGTCAATCGCCACCTCGCCGTGATCGCCGAGCTCGGTGTCGAGTACCTGTTCAACCCCGAGACCGGCATCAAGCACACCCTGTTCATCCCCGCGCTCGGCGCCGCCGGCCGCCTCTAGTGCCGGCCCGCCGACGACTACACGCGGCCGACGACATCCGGAGAGGGCGAACCGCGGCGATGCCGGTTCTCTACTCGGGCGAACACAAGGGAACAGGTTCGCCGACGCTTGATATGTACATCTGTTCGTGCCAAGTTGTACATGTGTCGGCCGCCAAGAAGAAATGGACGATCGCGACCGCGCGGCAGCACCTTCCGGAGGTGGTGGGCCTGGCAGCCCACGAGCCGCAGCGCGTTTATCGCCGAGAGCGGCTGGTCGCGGCGGTGGTGAGCCCGGAGCTCGCCGACCAGATCGAACAGATCCGCCGGCCCAGCCTCGCGACCAAGCTCGCGGAGCTTCAGCGACTGTGTGCCGAGGAGAACTACGAGCTGGACGCTCCTCCCCGACAGGATCGCGCAAATCCGTTCGCTGCGCGTCGAGGCCCTGGCGGTCCGCGCAGACCACCGGGCCGCAAGCAGTGAGCATCCTCGTCGATACGAACGTCGTCGCCGAGCTGGTCCGCCCCCGGCCAGATCCGCGCGTCGTCGGCTGGGCGGGGGGTCTGGGAGCGGTGTTGCTCAGCGCAGTGACCGTCGAGGAGGTCTTCTTCGGGCTCTCTGCCAAGCCGAGCTCCCGGATCGAGCGATGGTTCGAGGACTTCCTCGATAGCGATTGTCAGGTCCTCGAGATCACGCTGCCGATCGCGCGACATGCGGGCGTCCTGCGCGGCCAGTTCCGGAAGCGAGGGCGTCCGCGAGCCCAGGCCGACATGCTGATCGCTGCCACCGCCGCCTTGCACGGCCTGACGCTGGCGACCCGGAACGAGCGTGACTTCCACGACTGCGGCGTGACGGTGATCAACCCGTTCCAGTGACCGGCTCAGACCTCGACGCTGCTCAGATCTCGTGCGGCATCGGGCGGCGCGGCGCGCGGAAGTAGCGCAGCGGCGAGTAGGGGCCGAAGTTCGAGACCCGCGAGGTGTAGAGGTCGGCGTAGTCGTTGACCTGCTCGCCGAAGCGCGATCTCACTCGCGCCGATCTATGCCTGCTCGATTTCGTGTAGGACTCTGCCCACTGGCGGCGCCTACCGGAACGATGGAGCATGGTTCGACCTCCAATGCCGCGCCAAGCCGGGCGCGTCCCGACAAGCCGCTCTTGCATGTTTGCTACGCACCGGCCGATCACGCGTGGGTCCACGGCCGGCTACTGCCGGCGCTCGGTCTTCAGGACGGCCAGTACCGCACGCGTGCCGACGATGGGTTGGGCGATCGGCAGCTCGAGGCGATCGAACGTGCGGTGGACGAGTGCCGGTTCACGATCCTGATCGCATCGAGCGCGGCGCGCTGGGACAAGCTGACGCAGTTCGCGGCAGCGCTGGCAGGACACGCGGGGTTGGAGCACGAATCGCCGCGCCTGGTCATCGTCGCGCGTGATTTTGCGCTGGGGTCCGAAGCCGCGCGGGCACAGCTGTCGCTCGGTCAGCGCGCTCTGGTCGGGCTCGACTGCAGCGACGAGGCGCATACGATGGAAGCGCTGGCGCGGTTGCGCAAGCTCCTGCAGCTGGACGAACCGATCGATGAGCCACCGGCGTGCCCGTATCCGGGGCTCGCGCAGTTCACGGCGGCCAATCGCGATCTGTTGTTCGGCCGCGACCGCGACAAGGACGCCCTCCTGCAGCGCATCCGCGCGTGCCACACCCGGATACTGGTCGTGGGGCCGTCGGGCTCGGGCAAGTCTTCGCTCATCCATGCCGCGGTAGTGCCGGAGCTGTCCCTCGAAGAACACGTGGTCCAGGTCGTGCCACGAGGCGGCGACCTTGCCGCGGCACTGCGGGACACCGTCGACGCGCTCGAAGTCCCGGAGCTGGGGGCTGCGCTCGACCAGTATGTAGGCGCGGCCCGTAGCGCAACCGACGCGCAGATCGAACAGGCGCGAGCCCACGTGCCCGCGGTGCCGATGTCGGACGCGCGCCGCCGGATCTTGGTCGTCGATCCGCTCGAGGAGATCTTCGCTTCCGACGACGCGGCCGCGCGCGACACGCTCTTCCACCTGCTGGGCGGACTGTGGAGCTTGCCTTGGTGCACGGTGATCCTGTGCATGCGCGCTGATTTCTACGGCGCGCTGATGGTCGAGCGGTACTGGCGCGAACTCGAGGGTAGCCAGTACTCCGTCGCACCTCTCGACGAGGCTGGGCTCCGCGGGGCGATCATCGAACCTGCGAAGCGTGTGCGCGTGCACGTAGACGCCGCTCTGGTCGAGCGGCTGATTCGCGAGATCGATCGCGATCGGTCGTCGGTACCGCTGCCGCTGCTCCAGGTTGCTCTCAAAGAGCTCTGGGCGCATCTGCGCTGGAGGTACTCGCGACCGCCTACGAGAGGTCGGGTGACATCGCCATGTCCGCAGGCAAACTCGACGATGCCCGCGTCTGGTTCGATAAGGTCCTCAGGGTTCGCAAGCTCCTTGCAGCCGCCGACGCCACCAACACCACATGGCAACGCGACCTCTCGGTTTCTTACAAGAAGCTGGGGGACGTTGCAATGTCCGCCGACAAGCTCGACGACGCGCGCGCCTGGTTCGACAAAGCCCTCGCGGTCCATCAGGCCCTCGTGGCCGCCCACCCCAGCAGCACCGACTTGCAACGCGATCTGTGCACCATCCTCGCCGAGATCGCGCAGGTGGCGCGCGATCCGAACGAGGCGACGCGGTACCTGGGCGACGCTCGCACCATCTACGGCCGACTGCAGCGAGCCGGTTTCTTCCAGGGCGACATCGCGTTCGCGCAACTCGGCGCGGCCCTGGATCGACTCACCGCGCAGCTCGGCACCGCGCCGAGGCGCTGATCCCTCGCGCGAATCGACGCTCGCCATAGACAGCTACCTCCAGTACCCCGGACGACGCTTCGCGTGTGCGACCACGACCACGACGACGACCTGATCGAGGACCTGGTAGCCGATCGCATACGGGAATCGGTCCATCACGTAACGTTGGATCGGTGGAGTCGTCGGCTTGATTCCAGGCCATACCGGCCAGGTTTGCGGGCTCAACACGATGGTCTCGAGGCTTTCGTCGATCGCTTCGATGAACTCGTCGCCGAGTCCGACTCGGTCTTCGTCGTATCGCCGAGCGGCAGAGAAGACCTCCTGCCAGATCTCCCTATCGACCTGCAGCTTCACGCCGTGCCTTCAGCTCAGCGCGCAGCGCTGCTCGAAAGTCGTCCCACGGCACGAGGTTGGCAGTTCCGTCCGCCACCGCTGCGGCGCGCCGTTCCAGCTCCCTGGCCCAGACGGCCTCATCGAGGTTCGCCTCCGCTCCATCGTCGAGGCTACGGAGCAACTGGGTCGCGAGCTCGGCCCGGTCGGCACGCGGTAATTCGAGCGCATCGGATAACAGCTTGGCAGTCGGGGTCGCCATGATGGCGATGATACCTCGCCGACGAGGTTGCTGCAGCGGGTACGACGCTGCTCAGATCTCGTGCGGCATCGGCCGGCGCGGCGCGCGGAAGTAGCGCAGCGGCGAGTAGGGGCCGAAGTTCGAGACCCGCGAGGTGTAGAGGTCGGCGTAGTCGTTGACCTGCTCGCCGAACCGCGAGTTCTCGTTGCCCTCGCGCAGACACGAGCCCCAGTGCGGGTTGTAGGCGCGGTCGATGCGGGCCTCGAGCGAGTCGACCTCGGCGTCCATCAGGCCGGCGCGGTCGCGCAGCGACTCGAGCGACTGCCGGGTCAGCTTGCGCGCGTCCTCGAGCCGGGTCCGCAGCGGCGGCACCGTCGCGGGGTCGTCGAGCAGCCGCTGGATCTTCTTGAGCTGGAGCGACTGGTAGTCGATCTCGGACTCGAGGTTCCTGTGCCGGCGGTCGAGCAGGTCGAGGTCCTTGATCTGGGCCTCGAGCCGGTCGCCGACGGAGATCTCGCGCTCGAGCTCCTGCAGCACCATCGCGGTGCGCCACATGTGCTGCTTGCGCAGCCGGAGGATGTCGCCGTAGATGTGGTCGCCGATGTAGAGCACCTGCTCGCCCTTGATGCCGGTGATCTGTTCGAACGCGACGACGTTGCCGGCCTGGTAGACCTTGTCGCGCGCGAGGTGCTTGACCGACTCGCCGTTGCCGTTGCCGTTGCTGAGCGCCGCGCCGGTCACCGGGTCGATCTGGACGAACGGCCTGAGCTCGTTGAAGAACGCCGGCTTGCCGGCGCCGACCATCACGATGTCGAAGTAGTTGCGCCACGACGGGTACGCCTTGCGCTCGCCGTCGAGCAGGTAGCTCATCACGATCGCGGTGTAGTCGTAGAGCGAGTTGGTGAGCAGGAACAGCTTCTTGCCCGAGCTGCGGAACTTGTGCAGGGTCTCGCCGAGCAGCGGGTCCTTGACGATGAACGCGCCGAGGTCGGCCTTGATCACGCTCTTGAGCGTGTCGTCGCGGTGGGCCTCATCGATCGCGGTCCGGATGTCGGTGAACAGCTTGTCGTAGTCGACCGCGGCGCCGTGGTGATCCGACCAGGCGACGAGCGTCGTGTACATCACCGCCTCGGGCAGCGCGAACAGCGTGTCGATCCACTCGTAGCGGTCGCTCGACAGGTTGATCTTCTCGTTGCGGTAGGTCAGCTTGCGCTCGTCGTGGCTGAGCTCGCGGAAGCCGTGGTAGCACCGCCCGACGTAGGCGTGGCGGTCCATCTTGAACACGTTGCCGTTCTTCTTGTCGACGACGAGGCCGCGGATCGCCCAGCGCGGATCGTACGACAGCTTGAGGATCGCGTCGGAGTAGCCGTGCTTGTCGACCAGCTTCTGCAGCGTGAGCTCCATCGACAGCTGCTCGAGCCGATCCTGGTGGTACAGCGCGAGCGTGTAGTCCATGTCGAACCCGATCATCTCGATCGTGTCCATGCGCAGGTTGCGGTTGCAGAACACGCGGTTCTTGCGAGGCACGTCGATCTCGGTCGTGGTCTCGCCGAGAAGCGCGCCGAGCTGGGGATCGACATCGGTCGTCATTCCGACCATTCCGGCCAATTGTAGCCTGCCTGGGATACATTCGGGGCATGGTCTCGCCGCCCGCCTGGAATCGCCCTTCCGAGCCGTTCGCCGAGCTCATCTCGGCGGAGGCCATCGCCGCCCGGGTCGCCGAGCTCGGCGCCCAGATCACGGCCGACTACGGGCCGCTGACGCGGTCCAGCGAGGTCGTCGTCATCGGTGTGCTCAAGGGCTCGGTGATCTTCCTGGCGGACCTGGTGCGCCGGATCGCGGCACCGATCTCCGTCGACTTCATCGGTATCTCGTCGTATGGCGACGCGACGGTGTCGTCGGGAGTGGTCCAGATCACGCAGGACGTGTCGCGGCCGCTCGAGGGCAAGCACGTGATCGTGGTCGAGGACATCGTCGACACCGGCCACACCGTGCACTACCTCATGGAGAACCTCGCGACGCGGCGGCCGGCGAGCATCAAGCTGTGCGCGCTGCTGCACAAGCCGGAGCGCTCGGAGCGCACCGTCCACATCGATTACCTCGGCTTCACCATCCCCAACAAGTTCGTCGTCGGCTACGGCCTCGACATCGCCCAGCAGTTCCGGAATCTGCCGTTCATCGGGTACGTCCAGGGGTCATGAACGCTGAAGGGCTGCACAAGCTCCCCGCCGCGCTGTTCGAGATCGGCAAGCTGATCGGCTCGGAGCTCGATCCGGGCGTCCTGCTGTCGCGCATCGCCGAGCTGATCTGCCAGCTGATCGGCGCCGGGGCGTGCTCGGTGATGCTGCTCGACGCCGATCGCAGGCGCCTGCTCGCCAAGGCGGCCTACGGCCTGCAAGCCGAGCGCATGCAATCGCTGTCGTTCCGCGCCGGCGAGGGCGTCGCCGGCCGGGTGGTCGCGCACGGCGAACCGGCGCTGATCGCCGACGTCACGGCCGATCCGCGGTTCGTCCGGCTGCCGGGCAACCAGACGCCGATCGCGTCGATGGTGTGCGTGCCGCTGCTCGTGCGCAGCGAGCGCGTCGGCGTGGTGACCGCCACCAGCGACCGGCCGGCCGCGTTCGACGCCGACCACCTCGAGCTGGTCCGCTTCGTCGCCGGCACGATCGCCCTCGACATCGAGAACGTGCGGCGGCATCGCGTCGCGGTCACCGACCCGCTGACCGGCGCCTACAACCGCGAGTTCCTGGTCCAGCGCCTGCCGCAGGAGCTCGCCGCGGCGCTCGACCGCGAGCGGCCGCTGTCGCTGGCGATGGTCGACGTCGATCGCTTCCGCACCGTCAACGACGCCTACGGCCTCCACATCGGCGACGCCGTGCTCGCCGAGGTCGCGCGCCGGCTGCGCGGTGCGATCCGCGCCGGCGATTCGCTGGTGCGCTACGGCGGCGAGAAGTTCCTCGCCGTGCTGCCCCGGGCCGACGCCGGACGCGCCTGGGAGGTCGGCGAGCGCATGCGGCAGCGCGTCTCCGAGCGCGGGTTCGACGTCGGCGAGGGCCTCGCCCTGCTGCTGCGCGTGTCGGTCGGGGTCGCGCAGTGGCGCAGCGGCGAGCTGATGCCCGCGCTGATCGAGCGCGCCGACGCCGCGCTGAGCGGCGCCAAGGACCGCGGCCGCAACCGCGTCGAGGTCGCGCCGTGACGGCACCGGGCGGTGGCAAGCCGCCGCCGGGGCCAGACGACGATCCGCTGCTTCGCCCCGCCTCGGACACCGGCTGGGAGGAGGATCCACCGACGCCGACGGTTCCCGGATCCGTCCAGGCCACGGCGCGCTCGGCGCCCGCTGCGCCGGCCCCACCCGTCACACCCACCGCTGCCTCCACGCCCGGTTCCGCTGCACCCGCGCCGGCCGTGCCTGCATCCTCGCCGTCACCGGCGCGCGCCCTGTCATTTCCCGCCTACAAACCACCCGGGCCATCCCCGGAAGCAACGCCGGCCGTTACCGCACCGTCCGTCGCAGCATCATCCGTTGCATCACCGGGCCCTGCAACGCCGGCTGTCGCAACGTCGCCTGTTACAACTCCCGCAGCCACAACCTCGCCCACGGCCGTGTCCCGCGACGATCCGCGGCTGCCGGACACGCCGGCGACCTACGACGTGAACGAGCTGCGATCGGCGGTCGGCGTCTCGCCACTGCCCAGCACCACCGATCAGCGCGGCTCGACCTCGCTCGGCGACGACGATGACGACGACGAGGCGCCCCGGCGGCGCAACCCGCGGACCATCCTCCTGGCGGGCGCGGCGAGCGCGGTCGTCCTCGGAGTCGCCGCCCTGGTGATCTTCGGAACGCTCAACAGCGACCGCTACGTCCTG
>VBLP01000617.1 GCA_005887925.1 Deltaproteobacteria bacterium
CGTCGCCGCCCACCGTCACCTCGCGGTCGATGGTGTCGTCGTACAGGCGAAGGCTCGCCGCGCCGGTCGCCGGATCGATCTCGCCGTGGCTGATCAGGTGGATCACGTGGGGCTGGAAGGCCTCGACCAGCGCGCCGAGCTCGGTCTGCGACGGGCGCTGGATGATGCGCTGCTGGATCCGATCGCCGATCAGGCGGAGCACGCCGAAGCACTCGGCGCCTGCGCGCACCGAGTCGTTGAGCGCGGTGCCGATGACGAACAGGTAGCGCAGCGGATGGCGCAGCGGCGGGAAGGCGATCGTGGCGCGCGGGTTGCGCCGCGTGATCGCGACCTCGACGACGCTGCCGCCTCGATCGAGGCCGCGCGCGAGGTAGCCGTCGGGGCCGCGCATCAGCTCCCACGGCAGGTACGCCAGCTCGCGGGCGCCGTGCAGGTCCAGCCCGAGCTCGAGCCGCTCGATTCCGGCCAGCGCGGCGTCGATCTGCGGCCACACCGGCGCGACCAGCCCCGCGTAGAGCTGGGTGCCCAGCCGCTCGGGGTCGGCGGCCTGGCAGGTCCGCGCGCGGATCCGCTGCAGCACGGCGTCGAGCTCGGCCGGGGTCAGGCCTCCCGCGACGGCGGGCTGGGCGCCCTGTCCGGTGGCCCTGGCCATGGTGTGCTCGGCGACCTCCGCGCCGTCGCGCACGAGCTTGACCTGCCAGCCGGCGGCGCTTCCGATCACCTGGAGATCGAGATGCAACAGCGTCATGGGTCGGGGGGCTCGGGCATCGCGGCGAGGCAGTCGGCGAGGCTGGCGGCGCAGCGGTCGATGATCGCGGTCAGGTCGGGCTGGCCACGGGTCGAGCCGTCGGCGACGGCCTCGATCAGATCGAGCGTCGCGGTGACATGCGTATCAGACGCGGCGCCGCGCTGGTAGTGCTCGAACGCCGCCGCCGCCGCGAACCGGGCACCGCGCCGGCTCCGGGCCAGCGCGATCGGCTGGCCATCGAGCCGGGACGACAGCGCGGCGATCCCCCCGGGGCCCAGGGTCTGGCCGTCGACGCGCGCGCGCAGCGGCGTTCCGCCCCACGCCAGATCGCCGAGCGCGGCGGCCACCGCGGCGGCCCGCGATAGATCGCCGTCGATCTTGGCCTGCAGCGGGTGTCCGGCGAGCGCCTCGCGCCAGCGGTCCGCCGCGAAGTCGGGCGCCGGCATTCCCACGCCGGCCGCCAGCTCGCACATGATCGCGAGCCGGACCACGACCGGCGGGTAGGCCGCGCGGTCGGCGCACATCGCGTCGAGCGAGGCCCACTCGAGCTCGGCGATGGCATGGATTGCCACCGGCCCGACCGCGATCACCGAGCAGGCGTCGGCAAACAGCTCGTAGCGCCACGGCAGCCAGCGGTTGGCGGCATCGCCGGTCGCCGCGGCGATCGCGTCGCCGGTCTTGCCGACCAGCGCCTGCCTGGGCTCGAGATCGTACTGCAGGTGATGGCCGACCTCGTGGGCGAGCAGGACCAGCCACCACGGCGCATCGAGCAGCGCGCTCGGCACGGCGATCAGCGGCAGCGGCAGCTCGGCGAGCAGGCTGGCGAGCACGCGGTCGCCGGGGCGAAGCCCCTGCGGCACCGCGGCGCGCGGCATCGCGACCGGGCTGGTGATCGGATCGAAGTAGGGCAGCGGAACCGCGCTCGGATCGGCGCCGCCCAGCCCGGCAAAGCATGACCACACCACATGATCGGCAGCGGCCAGCGCCCGGCGGCGGGCCGGCTCATCGCGCTGCTCGAGGCGCTCGCGGTAGTACCGCCAGTAGCGCTCGATCAGACCGACCTGCGCGTCGAGCGTGCCGCAGCGCGAGAACGCGGCCTCGGTCGGCGCGACCGCGTCGACCGCGGTGGCAATCGCCGCCAGCGATCGCTGGAGCACCGCGGCGAGCACGCGCAGCGGGTTGGCGTGCCGCCCCAGCTCGTCGGCCGGCCGCGCCTCGCGGTCGGCGAACCACGCCTCGAGATCGTCGCGCAGCTGTCCCAGCGCGCGCCGCGTGCGCTCGCGGCGGACCGCAGGACTGCCCACCCACACCATGGCTGGTCATTATAGTACGCAACGCCCGCCGAGCACGAGCTAGCGCTTCCGGTAGCAGTCCGGGCAGATCCAGCGGTCGTCGAGCGCGTCGCGCCAGGCCTCGATCGCGGCGGGGTCACCGGCGCGGACGGCGTCGGCGTGGACCGTGGGCGGCAGCGGGCTGAGCGCGTCGAGCCGGGCGACGACCGCGGCGCGATCGGCGCCCCGGGTGCGCGACAGCAGGTTCCACAGCGTGACCGTGTCGCCGGACCCGGCGGCCGCGACGAGCGCGGCGAGGGCGGCGGGGTCGCCGGCGTCGAACCGCGCGACCGCGTCGCGCAGGGCGGGCGGTGCGGTCAGCGCGACCGGCGTGCCGGGGCCGCGGCCGGGGGCGGCGAGGACCTCGGTGTTCATCGGCGCGTACGCGGTGAGCCCGTGGCCCTCGAGCGAGACCGCGCCGGAGGTGACCCGGAGGCGGGTGCGGCCGTCGCCGTCGACGGCGAGCTCGTAGGCGCAGCCGAGGTCGACCGCGCTGGCGACCGGGGTATCGACGACGAACAGCCGTGGCGGCGCGACGACCCGGGCCGAGAGCTTGCCGCGCGCGAGCTCGAGGCGGTGGCCGGCCGCGCCGGTGTCGACCAGGCGCACGCGCGAGTCGCCGTAGACGGTGAGGCTGCCGATGTCCGCGATCCGGACGTCGGCGACGGCCCGGTCCGAGGTCTCGAGCCAGGCGCCGACGGGCAGGGTGCCGCGGGTCGCCGCGCTGCCGGCGCAGCGCGCGGGGCCGCCCTCGACGGCGAACGCGAAGCCGCTGCCGGCGGCCGGGCAGCCGTCGTCGCCGCGCCGCCACAGCCACAGCGCGGTCGCCGCGGCCGCGACCGCCAGCACGCCGGCTCCGGCCGCGGCGGTGCGCCAGCGCGGGCGGCGGGGCGGCGGATCGCGCAGCGGGGCGCGATGCGCGTAGTCGCCGAGCAGGGCCTCGAGCTCGGCCACGTCGCGGTCGTCGCCGGTCTTGTCGAACAGGTAATCGCTCATCGCTGGCCTCCTTCGCCGCCGAGGCGCTCGCGCAGGAGCTTCATGCCACGGTGCAAGTGTACCCGCACCGAGTCGGGTGACATCCCGGTGTGAGCGGCGATCTCGGGGCCGGTCAGGCCCTCGACGAGCCGCATCACGAGGGTCTCGCGATAGGTGTCGGGGAGCTCGCGGATCGCGCGCAGCGCGGCGGCGGCCTCGGCGCGCGGCGGCGGATCGACCGCGAGATCGGCGGCCACATCGGCCGGCCGCGGGCGGCGCGCCGCGTCGGTGGCGCGGTTGCGGGCGATCGCGAGGATCCAGCCGCCGAACGCGGCCGGCTCGCGCAGCCGGCCGAGCTTGGCCCACGCGTCGGCGAACGCGTCCTGCACGACGTCGCCGGCGTCGCACGCGGGCACGCGCGCGAGCGCCACGGCGTGAACCACGCGGTGGAAGCGCTGGTAGAGCCCGGTGAACGCGCCGCGGTCGCCAGCGCGCGCGGCGACCACGAGCTCCGCGATCGTCGCCTCGCGCACGTCCACGCCGCAACGATGCGCCGGTGCCATGGCGAGCTCAAGCGCCGGCAGGGGCAAGCTCCTGCGGCGCCGTGACCGGCGCGGCCGGCGGGAAGGCGGGTAGATCGGCGAGGCGCACGGCGATGCCGCGCGCGGCGAGCGGGTCGACCACGGCGCGCGACACGGCGTCGGCGAAGGCGGGATCGTAGCGATCGCAGCCGACCACGCCGAGGCCGCTGTCCGTGCAGCTGCCGCCGAGCAGCGGCGCGAACGCGCGGATCGCGTCGCCGGCGACCCCGGCGAGGTGGGCGCGGGCGGCATCGTCGAGCCGCGGCGCCGCCCAGTCGAGGAACCACCAGCCGAGCTGGCCGTGGCTGGCCTCGTCGGCGACGATCCGCGTGAGCACCGCCTCGATCAGCGCCGAGCCGGCCAGGCGCGCGGCGAGCTTGAGCATTGGCACGGTGAGCGCCTCGCCGACGCACGAGGTCCGCACGACCAGCTCGGCGGCCGCGAGCAGCGGTGCGCCGTCGGCGCGCGGTGTCGGCGGGCGGACCAGCCGGGTGAGATCGACCTCGAGCGCCACGGCCCCGCCGAGCGCGGTCGCGACCCGTGCCGCGGCCTCGGTGTGGACGATCTCGTCGACGACGAAGTCGCCGGCCGCCGCCACCAGATCGATCGGCGCGCCCGCCGCGAGCAGCGCGGAGGCGACCTCGGCGAACGCCGCCGCGCTAGCGTACTCGCTGAACGCCGTCTGCGTCCACACGATGCGTGCGTCGTCCGCGCGCGGCAGCGGCTCGTGCCACGGCAGCTGGTCGAGCCACGCGCGTCGCGGTGCGAGCCGCCGGCCCCACGGACCCCCGATCGCCGCGAGCTCGAACGCCGGCATCAGGCTTGCTTCTCGTGCTTGCGCAGATCGGCGCAGAACTGGCTCGGCTGATACACGTTCTTCTTGTTGGCGATGTTGCCGACCAGCGGGTAGCCGTCCTTGTCGCACAGCGGCCGGAACCTGGCGAGCTCGCCCTGCGCCTTGTCGCGGCCGGTGTGCATGAGATCGGCGCGCAGATCGAGCAGCGCGTGCGGGGCCTCGGAGTCCGGCGGCGTGGGCGGACATGCGCCGGCCGGGGCCGAGGACAGGAGCAGGACAGTGAGGAGCTGGTGGGTGCGTGCCATGATCGCCTCCGTGGTTCGCGAGAAGGACGGGCGACCGCACGGACCGTTAACCAGCGGCGCAAGAATTTTATCCGGCCCGGCGCGATCGCAGCTTCCGCGCGCCGCTCGCGCAGATCATCCTGGCGATCCGCGCGCGTGACGATGTCTCGACTTGGGATTTCGGGGGCGCGGCGAGTAGGATGCGTGGCGTGTGGACCAGTTACTCGGCCCGCCACGCCGCCCAGCTGATCGGGTTGCCGGAGTCGGCGATCCGCAGCTGCATCCGCGATGGGCTGGTCGGCACGCCGGGCACGGTGCCCGCGCAGCTGACGTTCCGCGACCTGTCGGCGCTGCGCACGGTCAAGGCGCTGGTCGACGCCGGCCTGCCGCTACCCCGCGTGCGGCGCGAGCTGGTGCGGATCCAGCTCACGCTGCCCGATGGTGCGTCGCTCGCCGAGCTCACGATCGAGGCGCGCGGCGGCCAGGTGCTGGTCCGCGGCGGGCAACTCGACGCGCCGCTCTGCGGTCAGCTGGCGCTGCCGTTCGATTTCCCGGCGGCCGAGCCCGGCTGCGGCGGCGATCTGCGCGAGCTGCCGCGGCCGTCCGAGGCGGCGATGCCACCTGCCGTGGCCCCGGCGACCGCGGAGCAGTGGATGGCGCGCGCCCTCCACCTCGAGGACCGCGATCCGGTCGCCGCGATCGACGCGTACCGGCGCTCGCTGCGGCTGCGGCCGGACTGCACCGAGGCCTGGATCAACCTCGGCCGGATGTTCGCCGAGGCCGGCGATCCGACCGCCGCGCGCGAGTGCTTCTCGAGCGCGGTCGAGCTCGATCCCGGCGACGCGACCGCGCACTACAACCTAGATCGATCCGCGCCTGGCCGAGGCGCACTACAACCTCGCGACGCTGTTCGATCAGTCCGGCGACTCGCGCGCCGCGATCCGCCACATCAACGAGTACCGCAAGCTGACGCGGTGATCGGTCAGGCTCGCTCGACCTCGGCGAGGCGGCTCTCGAGGAAGCGGCGCTCGGGCGCGCTGCCGACGTGCGCGAGCGCGGCGCGATACGCGGCGGCGGCCTCGCGGTGGCGGCCGAGCCGGCGGAGCAGGTCGGCCTTGGCCGCGTGCCAGAGGTGATAGTCGGCGAGCTCGCCGGCGAGCTCCTCGATCAGCGGCAGGCCGGCCTCGGGGCCCTGCCACATCGCGATCGCGACGGCGCGATTGAGCGCGACGATCGGCGTCGGCTGCCGCCGGGCGAGCTCGTCGAACAGCGCGGCGATCTGCCGCCAGTCGGTGTCCGCGGCGCGGGGCGCCGAGGCGTGGAGCGCCGCGATCGCGGCCTGCAGGCTGTACGGGCCGGGCCCACCGCGCAAGGCATCGGGGACCAGCGCGCGTCGGTGCGCGCGTCGCGCCGCGCGTCGTGGAGCAGCATCAGCGCGACGAGGCCTCGGGCCTCGGGATCGCCGGTGAGCTCGGCGACCAGCCGGCCGAGCCGGATCGCCTCGCGGCACAGGTCGCGGCGGATCCAGGCATCGCCGGCGGTGGCGGCGTAGCCCTCGTTGAAGATCAGGTAGACCACCGCCATGACCGCGCCGGTGCGCTCGGGCAGCTGCGACGCCTCGGGGACCTCGTAGGGGATGCCGGCGTCGCGGATCTTGGACTTGGCGCGGACCAGGCGCTGCGCCATGGTCACCGGCGAGGTCAGGAACGCGCGGGCGATCTCGTCGGTGGTCAGCCCGCCGAGCGTGCGCAGGGTCAGCGCGATCTGGGCCTCGGTGGCCAGCGCCGGGTGGCAGCAGGTGTAGATCAGGCGCAGCCGATCGTCGGGCACGGCGACCAGCTCGGCCGCGCCCGCCGCGTCGGTGACCGGCTCGCCGGCGACGATGTCGCGCAGCTTGACCCGGCGGCGGATCGCGTCGACCGCCTTGTTGCGCGCGACCGCCACCAGCCAGCCGCGCGGCTCGTCGGGCGTGCCCTCGCCGGGCCAGCGCGCGATCGCGGCGGCGAACGCGTCCTGCACCGCCTCCTCGGCGAGGTCGAAGTCGCCGTGGGTGATGCGGATCGTGGTCGCGAGCACGCGCGCGCGCTCGCGGCGAAATACGGCCTCGATCGCGGCGGCGGTTTGCACGGCGACATCCTATCCGACGGCACGAAACGGCGCCGACGGCGATCGCGCAGGTGCACGGACCGCGATCGCGCCGCCGGGACACCCCGGGTCATCGCGCGAGGATCACCCACGGGCGCGGCGGCGTTCGCCGCTCAGCTGAACGTCATGATCGGGCGGACCTCGATCGACCCGTACCTGGCGCTCGGGATCCGCGCCGCGATCCTGGTCGCCTCGTCGAGGTCCTTGGCCTCGATCAGGTAGTAGCCGCCGAGCTGCTCGCGGGTCTCGGCGAACGGCCCGTCGGTCGTCGACGCCTTGCCGTCGCGCACCCGCACCGTGGTCGCCGTGCGCGTCGGCTGCAGCGCGTCGCCGGCCCGGAGGTGGCCCGAGGTCTTGATGTCGTTGGTGAACGTCATGTACTCGGTGAAGATCTTGTTGCGCTCGGCCTCGGACATGGCGTCCCAGTTCTTCTCGGACTCGTAGATCAGCAGGAGATATTGCATCGGCAGCTCCTTGGGCAACGTTCGCTCATGGGTCGAACGCGGACCACCCGGATCGACAGGCCTCTCGCGCACGCGGAACGTTTTCGCTAACGCGCGGCCGCGCCTCGGGAATTGGCTCAGCTGAAGCCGAGCAGCCGCCCGCCCTGGTACACCGCGAAGCTCACCACCCAGGCCAGCGCGGTCATGTAGCCGAACAGGAACAGGGGCCAGCGCAGGCTGCGGGTCTCGCGGCGCACCACGGCGAGCGTGCTCATGCACTGGCAGGCCAGCGCGAAGAAGATCATCAGCGAGAGCCCGACCAGCGGTGTGTACGATCGCTTGCCGGTCGCGTCGTGCGCCTCGCGCAGCGCCTGGTGCAGCGGCCGCGACTCGGCGTCGCTGTCGCCGCCGACCGCGTAGACGATGCCCAGCGTCGACACGAAGACCTCGCGCGCGGCGAACGCGCCGACGATGCCGACGCCGATCTTCCAGTCAAAGCCCAGCGGTTCGATCGCCGGCTCGATCGCATGGCCGAGCCGGCCGCCGTAGCTGTGCTCGGCCTGGACCGCGCGCTTCTCGGCGAGCGCGGCGTCGCGGGCCTCGCTCGTCGCAGCGCGCTCGGCCTGCGCGTCGTAGTCCGGCGCGCCGGCGGGCAGCTCGTGCGGGAAGTACAGCAGCGCCCACAGCGCGACCGAGCACGCGAGGATGATCGTGCCGGCCTCGCGCAGGAACATCGACGACTTGCCCCACATCATCTGCACGACGCCGCCCAGCCGCGGCCAGCGATAGGGCGGCAGCTCGATCACGAACGGCAGGCGCCGGGCCCGCAGCGGCTTGATCGCCCGCGACAGCACCCAGGCCGCGATCAGCGCCGTCAGCACGCTGAACAGGTACATGCCGACCATGAGCAGCCCGCCGACCCACGGCGACGCCGGGATCAGCGCGGCGATCACCAGCGTGTAGACCGGCAGGCGCGCCGAGCACGTCATCAGCGGCACGACCATCATCGTCAGGATCCGGTCGCGGCGGCGCTCCATCGTGCGGGCCGCCATCAGCGCCGGCACCGCGCACGCGAAGCCCGACAGCATCGGCACGAACGCGCGGCCGTGCAGGTTCATCGATCGCATGATGCGATCCATCAGGTACGCGACGCGCGCGAGATAGCCGCAGTCCTCGAGGAAGCCCAGGAACAGGAACAGGAGCAGGATCTGGGGCAGGAACTTCATCACCGTCCCGACCCCGCCGATCAGGCCCTGGACGATGAAGTCGGAGGCAACGCCGTCGCCGAGCAGGCCGTGGATGTGCTGGCCGCCCCAGTCGAACACCTGCTCGATCGCGTCGATCGCGGGCTGGGCCCACCAGAACAGCGACATGAACAGCACCGACATCACGCCGATGAACGCGGCGAACCCGGCGGTGCGGTGGAGCAGGACGTGATCGATGCGCTGGGTCAGGCTGCGATCGGGCGGCCGCGACACCAGCGGCGGGATCTCGCGGTCGAGCCACGCCCAGCGCGCGAGCACGGCCTCGTCGTCGCGCGGCGCCGGCTCGGCGGTCACCGCGGCGCGCAGCGCATCGGGCACGTCGAGCTCGTCGTCATCGCCGCCGCCGGTCTCCGGCTCGATGCAGGTCAGCGCCCACAGCGCGAGCGCGTCGTCGGCGGCGGGCCGCTCGGCGCCGTAGCGGGCCTGGGCGCGCCAGCTGGGCGGCAGCGCCGCGCGCACCGCGTCGAGCCGGGTGCGCAGCTCGGCAGCGCGCGATCGATGGCGGCGCGGAGGTCGTCGAGCCCCGCGCGGGTGCGCGCGGTGACCGCGACGACCTCGCAGCCCAGCGCGGCGGACAGCGCGCGCGGATCGGGCGCGGCGGCGGCCGCCTCGTCGACCATGGTGAGCGCGACGACGCAGCGCGCGCCGAGCTCCTGGCACTGCAGCAGCAGGTAGGTCGCGCGGGCGACCTGCGTGGCGTCGACGCACACGATCACCGCGTCGGGCGCGGGCGCACCCCCCAGGCCGATCAGCGCGTCGAGCGCGATCATCTCCTCGGCCGAGCGCGCGTTGATCGAGTACGTGCCGGGCAGGTCGCGCAGGTCGGCGATGCGGCCGCCGGGCAGGGTCAGCTTGCCGCACGCCGCCTCGACGGTGATGCCGGGGTAGTTCGAGACCTTGGCCGACGATCCGGTCAGCGCGTTGAACAGCGTGGTCTTTCCGACGTTGGGGTTGCCGGCGATGACGAGCTGCGGCCGGCTCGGCACCGGATCCTGGAGCGCCGGTCCGCCGTGACACGACGCCTGGGTCATCTGGGCTGGACCTGGATCTGGGCAGCCTCCGCGCGGCGGATCGACCACTGGCCACCGCGGACTTCGATGCGGAGCGGGTCACCCAGCGGTGCCACCGTCACGATCCGGACCGCCGTGCCGGGCACCAGGCCCATCTCGAGCAGGCGGCGGCGAAACGCGCGCGAACCCTCCACCGCATGCACCGTGACGGCGCGTCCCAGCGGGGTCTCTGCCAGGGAATTCACTCGGGGTTCATACCATTTATGAAAACGGTTTTCAATCTCAGGAAACTGAGGCCCACACGTAGGTTTCCGGGATCGCGCCACCCGCCGGGGTGTCGCGGTCCGGCTGACGCGATGCTACATTGACCACAGGGTTTCTCGATGAACAGCGCACAGACTTTGCTGCTCAATCAGGGATTCGAGCCCATCAAGGTGATCTCATGGCAGCGGGCGATCAGCCTGCTGTTTCTCGGCAAGGTAGAGGTCCTCGAAGAGTACGACCGCGACATCCGATCGGTGAACCTCATCATCAAGGTCCCGGCCGTGGTCCGGCTGCTCCGGGCGTTTCGCCGCCACGCCCGTCCCGTCAAGTTCTCGCGGGTCAACATCTACGCCCGCGACAACTACAAGTGTCAGTACTGCGGGAAGAAAGCGTCGATCAGCGAGCTGACGTACGACCATGTGGTGCCGCGCTCGCAGGGCGGCATGACCGAGTGGACCAACATCGTGACCTGCTGCTACGTGTGCAACCGCAAGAAGGGCGGCCGCACGCCGCGCGAGGCCGGCATGGCGCTGCTCGGGCAGCCGACCCAGCCCAACTGGGTCCCCGCGGTGGCGATCCGGATCTCGCTGCGGTCGATCCCCGACGCGTGGCGCGACTACCTGTACTGGACGGGCGAGCTCGACGCCGACACACCCGACAGCTGAGCTGTCGGCGCCGGCGTGCACGCCGGTTGGCGCAGAACCTGCGCCACGGCTGGTGGCGCATCGCGTCATCACGCGATAACAAGGAGTCATGTCCGATCGACGCGTCATCGAAGCCGCCGCGACCGCGCTCGCGGAGCGCGCCGTCGCCGCAGCCCGCGCGCTGACCCACGACGGCCATGCGATCGACGATCACCAGGTCGTGGTCGAGCGCGTCGCGTACGCCGCCACCGAGGCCCGCGTGATCCGCGAGCTCGCCGCCGTGCCCGACGAGCTGGCCGAGGTCGCCGGCTGCGCGGCCGCCGAGCTCGCCGCCGCGATCCCGCACCGCCTCGCGCCGGTCGCGCCGGTGCTCGGGCTGGCGCCGCCGGGGTACGGCGCGGAGGCAGCCGCGGCGATCGCGGCCGGCACCGCTCCCGCGGCGGTCGAGCGGGTCGGCGAGGCGGTGATCGCCGCGCGTGGCCGGCTGCGCTGGCCGCTGGGCGACACGCTCGACGAGGTCCGCGCCAGCGTGCGCGCGTTCGCCGAGCGCGAGGTCGCGCCCCACGCCGAGCGCATCCATCGCGACGACGAGCTGGTGCCCGAGCGGCTCATCGCCGAGATGGCGAAGGCGGGCTACTTCGGACTGTCGGTCCCCGAGCGCTACGGCGGCCACGAGCTGGGCAACCTGGCGATGATCCTCACCACCGAGGAGCTGTCGCGCGCATCGCTCGCCGCGGCGGGCTCGCTGATCACGCGGCCCGAGATCCTGGCCAAGGCGCTGCTCGCCGGCGGCACCGAGGCCCAGAAGCAGACCTGGCTGCCCAGGCTCGCGTCGGGCGAGATCATGGCGGCGATCAGCGTCACCGAGCCCAACACCGGCTCCGACGTCGCCGCCGTCGCGTGCCGCGCCGAGCCGAGCGACGGCGGCTGGCTGATCTCGGGGCAGAAGGCGTGGTGCACGTTCGCCGGCCGCGCCGATGTGATCGCGCTCCTGGCGCGGACCGGCGGCGACGGCGCCAAGGGCCTGAGCCTGTTCATCGTCGACAAGCCGCGGTTCCTCGGCCACGACCTCGCGGCGACCCAGCCCGGCGGCGGGACCCTGACCGGCAAGGCCGACCGCACGCCGGGCTACCGCGGCATGCACTCGTTCGGGCTGGCGTTCGACCGCTGGTTCGTGCCGGCCGACCAGCTCGT
>VBLP01000618.1 GCA_005887925.1 Deltaproteobacteria bacterium
GATCGCCAAGGTCGCCGGCTGGATCGTCGCGCAGGCGCGAAGGCTAGGCGGGTTGGTCGCGAGCACAGTCCGCGGCGGGGGCGATGCGACGGGAGGCGGGCATCAGTCGGGCGAACGGGTCGGAAAAACAGTCAACTTCTCGACCCGCCGCAAGTCACACCGACTGTGGATCGAGGTCCGTGGACGTGACGCACGCGTGATGGTGGCGTCTGGTACCGGGATGAACGTTCAGGATCGCCTGAGCTGGTTCGAAGGCAACCTCGACCAACGAGTCAAGGATCCGGCGCAGCGGGCGCGTGTTGCAGAATTGATCCCGCGGGCACGCCAGCTCGCGCGAACCGCCGATGCCGATGCGGACGCGCTGGTGCGGCAGCATCAACAGCCTCGAGCTCAGGCTCGAGCCCAGGCCGGCCGGACGGTGTCTCAAGGAGAACGGCGCCTCGAAGGCGAGGAGGACACGCTCGCCAGCCTGCTGTCGCAGCTCTTGTGGCACAAGCCGCCGATTTCAGAGTATCCGCAAATCACGCTCAAGGACAAGGACCGCCAAGATGTACGCATTGCGCCAACCGACTCGCATGAGTTCAGTGTGTACCCAACCCGTGTCCGAGCCCGCGCCGTAGCAGATGCTCGCGCGATTCGCGAGATGGAGCAAGAACGCATCGCCGAGCAACGCAGAATTCAGGCCACATTCGGCCCACAGCTCGAAGGCGCCAAGGTAGAGTTCGACACTGCGCGTACGGCGCTGGATATCGTCATCAAGAACATGGAGCGGGTGGGAACGCCGACTGCCTACCGAATCCAGCCAGAGTACGAGACCTTCCGAGTCGCGAGTAAGCGCTTGAAGGAGGTGCGTAAACAGCTAGACAGCGCCAAGATCAGGTTGCCAGGATACCAGTACTTGATCGCCAAATTGGACGAGGAGATCGCATGGCTCGAAGCTCCGGCGCGGAGGCAGCTAGTCCGAACGCGGACGCTCGGCGTCAAGGTGCCCAATCAGACCTTCAAGGGGCGTGTGCTGGGGCCAAGGATGTATTCCCCCAAGGAAGCGCGCTTGATGCAACGTGAATTCCGCGAATTCCTCGCCGATGCGGGCTACGACTGGAACGGCAAGAGCGCAGATCACGTGACGGACCTCTTTGTGAGCGGGCCTGACTCGTTCGAGAATCTCTGGCCGCTATCGGAGGCCTTGAACATCTTCCCCAATCAAAGCATCAATCTCGCAACAGGTAAGCAGGTGGGGGTGGGTTTCGCCGACGCAGACAGCTCCGCCGCTCTGGTACCCATGAGGAGCCCTGTCCACCTGCATGGCAAGCACTTCATCATTAAGGCACTCCCGTGAGACTGATTTTAGACGCGCGTCAGCAACCCACGATGCGGATCGTCTTCGCCGCGTGCTCGACCTCCCGCGCGAACAGCTTGTCCGCCCAGGGCAGCTCCTTGCGCAGATCGAACGTGATCAGCCAGCCCTCGCCGAGTCCCGCGCGATCCAGGTAGCGCACCACCTGGTCGAGCGCCTCGGCTTCGGTATCGGTATCGCGGCGGATCTTCACCTCGATCGCGTGGCGCTCCGCCTTCCAGAAGATCATCAAGTCGAGCGCGCCGCGCCCGAGCCCGTACTCGCGCTCCACCCGGCCGCCGCCGTTGACGATGCGCTGCAGAAACGCCATCAGCATGAGGTGCGGCCCTGCCTCGCGGTAGCCGAAGCCCTCGGCGGCGAGGTGCCCGTCCTTGCGCCAGAATGCTTGCCACGCCGCCATGAGCTTGGGTACGTCGAGTGCGCCGTCGGGCCGGACGTACCACTCGGTCGGCTGATGCATGCTGATCTGCTGCGTCCAGGCCAACGCGCGCGGGATCACCTCGCGGTAGATCGGGTTGGCGATCTGGAGCTCGCCGCGGTCCATGCGCACGAGGCCCAAGCCCAGCAGGTAGCTCACGTCGTCGTCGAGCAGGTCCGCCGGCAAGCGGGTCCCCGCGAGCATGGGCTCCAGGATCCGGCGCACCCGTGGCTCGCGCAGCCGCGCAACCAGGGAGTCGATATGGGATCGCCGCTCGAGGATGATGGTCTCCCTGGCGGCCTCGACATGACGCGCTGTGATGGAAACGCCGCGATCTCTCACATCCTGGCCGACGATCTGTCCGGCGAGCGCGTTGGTCAGCCACGGGTGTCCGCGCCCGAGCTCCCAGATCAGGCGCACGGCCTCTGGCTCGAAGCGCTGCCGGGTGGCTGCCGTGTGCTGCCCGAGGAGCTCCGCCACCTCCGCCTCGGTGAATGGCCCCAGCGTCGTCGCCTCGGCCGTGATGTTGAACGGTGAGGTCGTCCCGAGCCAGGACAGTGCCTTCCGGTCCTCGGTGCTGGCGATGTAATCACGCACCTGTCGCTGCCCGACCAGCACGACGCTCGAAGGAAACGGCGTCTGGCTACGCTCTATGTAGGCGTGCCGGAGCTGCGTCAGGAACGAGACCATGGCCGGCCCCACGAGCCCATCCGCTTCGTCGAGGAGCAACACCAGGGGGCGTTCGTCGAGACCGGACAGGCAACGGAGGTAGTCCAGCAGCGCCTTCGCGGGATTGCGGAGCGCCGCCTCGATCTCCGTTGCATCGGGTCGGGCCAGTTCCGCGTGGTGCAGGCGGAGCGCGTCGTCGATGATCGCAAGGACCGTGGACAGCGCCGCCGCTGGGTCGGGCTGTTCGCGCGCGGTCTCGAGGTCGACCCACACGGCGCGCCAGCGGCCCGAGTCGTTGAGGTGCCGCTCGAGCCACATCAGCGACGTGGTCTTGCCGGTCTGCCTTCCGGCGTGCAGCGTGAAATACTTGGACTCTTCGATCAGCCCCTGGACGCGCTCGAGGCGCCGCTCGGGCGGGAGCATGTAGTGCTCGCCCGGAATGCAGGGCCCGGTGGTGTTGAACGAGAGCGGCACCCCAGCAACGTACCAGCGGGTACGACGCACCGGCAAGGCGCAGGTCCCAAGGCAGCGCATGTCCACGGCGAATGGTGCGCCGTCTGCGATGAGGAAGCATGGCCACGTCCGCCGATAGCGAGAGGCTTGCTACTGCCCAGGCGCGTCGCCGGGCACGCACTTGTCCGCGCCGTGGTCGCAGATGCCGGGCTTGGCGCAGGGCGCGCTTTGGGAAACGCAGGGCTTACCGATCGATCGAGATGGCGCAGATACTCTTCACGCACTGACCACTGGCGCAGTCGACGTTCGC
The DNA here is from genome assembly GCA_005887925.1 of Deltaproteobacteria bacterium. GTDB lineage: Bacteria > Myxococcota_A > Polyangia > Haliangiales > Haliangiaceae > JABFXX01. The sequence continues at coordinate 3,208 of VBLP01000618.1, forward strand.
CTTGCATCCGGCTCTGTCGAGCAGCCTGCACGCGCCGGCCATGCACACGAGCCCGGTGTCGCAGGGAATGTTGCTACACGGCAGGCCGAGGTAGGTGTGGCTCGGCTTGCGGGTGATGAGGTGCACGGTGCTCGCGCCCAGCACGACGATGCCACCGATCACGACGACCGGGATCAGCCACGGTGGCGGCCTCGGCAGCGGCGGGTCCGGCGGTTGCTGCGGGGCTGGCTTGCGGCGGGGTCCGACGAGCTGGCTCACGATCGATGCGGTGATGAGCGCGAGCGCGATGATGACGTTGTTGATCTTCTCGCCGGTCCAGTGGTCCTGGAACAAGAGCTGCGTGACGAGCAGCCACACCGCGAGCCCCAAGGTCACCCGGCGCGCCCTCGGCGCGAACACGGTGATGATCGAGGCACCCACGATCGTCACGGCGACGAACAAGCTGTGGAGCTGTGATCCCGTGGCTCCGGTCGCGGACAGCGTGAAGACGGAGAAGAACAGCCAGATGCCGAGCACCAGGTTGACGAGGGTCGGCCACTGGCGCCGTTGCCAGAGAGACGGCCGCGGCGGGTCGGGCGGCTTCGGCGGGTCGGGCGGCTTCGGCGGGTCGGGCAGCTTCGGCGGCTGCGGATCGATCACCTCGCAGGTCACCGTCGGTGACTGAGCGTACAGGTCGCTGGCGTGGGTCTTGAGCGAGATCGCGAGCTCGATGGCGTGTTTCCCTCGTGGGCTGGTGGCGGTCGGCTGGACGGTGATCGTGACGGTCTCGGTCTTGCCACCCGCGATGAGCGCTTGCTGCGGACTGACGATCAGCCAGTCGGCCTCCTGGGTCTTGCCGTCCTTGCCCACGACGAGCAGCGCCTGGAGGATCACGTCGAAGACCTGGTCGGGGGTGGCCAGGCAGGTGACGGTGAACGTGAGCTGTCCATCGCGGCCAGGCTCCAGCTTGAGGGCGGTGGGAGACGCGGGCGTGAGCGCGATGGTGAACGAGCTGGTGGTCATGACAGTCCCTGGCGATGGGAGACGAGCGCAGCTGCCACGATAACCCGGATCGGCCCACGCAGCCGCCGCACCGGCGGAAGCTCGTGGTCGAGGCCGCGGCCGGCCGGTGGCCAACGCGGCTCCTACGGTTTGCTGGTCATGTGGCGGAGTCCGACACGCTGGCTGACGAGCGATGCGGCGATGACCGCGAGCGCGACGACGACGTTGTCGATCACCACGCCGGTCGCGGTGCTCCGGAGCATGAGCTGCGAGACGAGCAGCCACGCCGCGAGCCCTGTGGTCACCCAGCGCACCACCCCGACGAACAACGTGACGATCGAGGCGACCACGATCAGCGCCGCGACGACCAGGCTGTTGATCAATGATCCCACGTTGGAAGCGGTCGCGGACATGTTCTTCGGGAGCAGCAAGAAGACGGAGAAGAACAGCGAGTGGCCGAGCACCAGGTTGATGGGGAACAACCACCCGGGGCGTTGCCAGTGGGACGGCCGCGGCGGGTCCGGCAACTTCGGCGGGGCGGGCGACTTCGGCGGGTCGGGCAGCTTCGGCGGGTCGGGCGGCTTCGGGGCGCCCACCTCGCAGGTCACCGCCGGCGAGCGGGCGTAGGCGTCGCTGC
>VBLP01000145.1:0-1482 GCA_005887925.1 Deltaproteobacteria bacterium
GCCGACGATACCGGTCTGTTCATGATAGAGGAGCGCCAGTACCTCGGAGTGGTTCTCCGGCACCAGGAAGGTCCTCCGCCCGAGCTCCGGGCGTCCGTCTTTGAAGCCGTCCACCAGCTTGGCCATCTCGAACGCTCTCGAGTCTAGCGTCGCGGCGACACCAGCGAAAGGCCCAAGACGGCCGTGATCGGCACCCATCGGGGTAGGCCCCGTGAGATGGTCAGGCGTGCTCGAGCTGTGGTTCGACTTCTCGTGCCCGTACGCCTATCTCGCGTCGCATCGCGCGCGGCGCCTCACGGTCGAGGTCGATCAACCGCGCGACGCGACGCGCGGAGGGGTGAATCGCCCGGCTTCGCCGGGGAAGAGGGGGCGGGTAAGCCCCCTGTTGATCGACTGGCGACCGATGCTCCTGGGCGGGGTTTTTCGCGGGATCGGCGCGGGCGACGGGCCGATGGCGACGCTGTCGCCCCAGAAGGCGGCGCACAACGTGGCCGACATGCATCGCTGGGCGGAGGTTTTCGGAGTGCCGTTCCGGCTGCCGCCGACGCACCCGATGCGCACCGTCCTGGCGCTGCGCACGCTGCTGGCGCTGCCCCGGACCTGGTGGCCGGTCGCGATCGAGGCGCTGTTTGCCGCGTACTGGCAGCGCGGCGACGACATCACCCGCCCCGAGGTGATCGGGCAGGCGCTGCGCGGCGCGGGAGTTGCCGACGATGCGATCGCGGCCGCGGCGCGCTGTGCCGATGACCCGGACATCAAGAACGAGCTGCACCGCCGGACCAACGAGGCAATCTCGCTCGGGATCTTCGGCGCGCCGGCCTGGGTGATACGCGATCATGAGCCGCTCTTGATCTGGGGCCAGGATCGCATGCCGTGGGTCGAGGCCATGATCGCGGGCTGGCGGCTCTCCGGCCCGCCGCCGGGTGGACCACGGCCGTTCGATCCCACGGGGGAGCACCGCCCGGCCGGCACAGCGCTCGGGGCCGCGCCGTGGCCGGCAAGACGCTGGATGTGTACTTTGACGTGGCAAGCCCGTTCGCCTACCTCGGCCTGACGCAGCTTCCTGCACTGGCCGCCATGGGAGTCCGGCCGCGGCTGGTGCCGATCCTGCTCGGCGCCCTGTTTCGCGACATCCATCAGGCCGACGTGCCGTGGTTCGCGATGCCGCCGCCCAAGCAGCGCTACGTCGGCCTCGACATGCAGCGCTGGGCGAGCTGGTGGGGCGAGCCATTCGATCTTCCACGGAAATTTCCGCAGCGCACGATCACGGCGCAGCGGCTGTGCCTGCTCGCCGCCGCCGACGGCTTCGAGCCCGGGGTGCGGCTGGCCACCGCGCTGGCCCGCGGGATGTGGGCCGACCAAGCGGACCTCGAGGACCCGGGGATGCTGCGCGCGATCGTCGGCGCGGTCGGCCTGCCCGAGGACTGGGTCGCCCGGACCCAGGAACCGGCGATCAAGACCCAGCTCGCCGACAACACCGCC
>VBLP01000145.1:1542-2848 GCA_005887925.1 Deltaproteobacteria bacterium
GTCGCCCGCGCGCTCGCCGGCTGGACGCCGCCCTGACCTACTTCTTCTTCCGGCTCGGGCGGGTCTGGCGGTTCCGGCGGCCCCGGCCGGTCTGGCCGCGGCGCTGACGCCGCGCCTTGTTGCGACCGAGGCCGCGCTTGTGCTGTGCCTTCTTGCGCGACTTGATCAGGCGACCCTTGAGCCGCCGCTTCTGCTTGTACTTGGGACGGTCCTTGAGGCTCGTCTTGGTGCGACGTCCAGATGCCATGCGCGAGTTATCGGCAAAACGCTGGATGAGAGCAAGCCCCCCGGAACTGTAACCGGCGGGTCGATCTGTCGTATATGACCAGTCGGTCGCATGGCCGAAGCAAGGGACCTGATGCAGCGGTACTGCGACGGCGATGCAGGAGCATTTCGCGAGCTCTACGCGCTGGTCGCACCCAGGCTGCTGGGGTACCTGGTCAAGATGACGCGCGACCGCGCGCTCGCCGACGATCTGCTGCAGCAGACGTTCCTCAAGGTCCACCGCGCCCGCTCGGCCTACGTACGCGGGGCCGATCCGCTGCCGTGGATCTACTCGATCGCGCACCGCACGTTCATCGACGAGGCGCGCCGCCACCGCCGCGCGGTGGTCCGGGTCGGCGAGGTCGAGGAGCTGCCCGAGGTGCCGGCCGGCATCACCGGCGAGTCGGCCGACCGGCGCGACGAGGTCCGCGGCGATCCCGAGCTGGTCAGCGCCGCGCTCTCGACGGCAAGTCGGTCGCCGAGGCCGCCGAGATCGCCGGGACGACGGTCGGTGCGATGAAGGTGCGGGCGCACCGCGGCTACGAGGCGCTGCGCAAGCTGCTGGGCAAGGCGACGCCGGCCAAGGCCGCCGGGGGTGGATCGTGAGCGCGATCGACGATCGAAGCGGCGTGGCGGAGATCGACGATCTCTCGCGGCTGCCGCCGCCGACGCCGCCGCCGCTGTCGGCCGCGCTCGAGGCCGAGCTCGCGCAGCTCCGGCCGGTCGCGACGCGCCATCCGGTGCGGCAGCTGGTGATGCTGATCGCGGTGTCGCTGATCTACGGCGCGGGGCTGCTCGTGATGCTCACCGTGCGGCGCGACCTGGACGAGCTGCCGATGGGCTGGCTGGTCAGCGCCGGGCTGGCCTGGCTGCTCGGGTTCGTCGTGCCGAGCTACCTCGCGCTCGTCCCGCAGAAGGGGACGATGATCGTGCGCCGCCGCACCGCCGCGATCGCGGCCCTGACCTCCGCGGTCGCGTTCATCGCGATGGGCATGCTGATCCACCCGGCCGGCGCGTCGAGCATCCAGTACGGCGCCGAGCG
>VBLP01000145.1:2909-6868 GCA_005887925.1 Deltaproteobacteria bacterium
GGCCTGGGCGCCGGCGGCGGCAGCCTCGGCGGCCTCGTGCTCCACCTGCACTGCCCGATCGCCGATGGCGTGCATGTCGGGCTGGTCCACGGCGGGGTGATCGCCGTCGCGGCGCTGCTCGCCGCGGTGCTGGTGCCGCGGGTGACCGAGCTGCGCTGACCCGTGCCCGGCTGTCCTACCCGCCCCTGCCGCTTGCGTGTAAGCTGTCCGCTGCAGTGCCCGGTCTGGTCCTGTCCTGCGAGCATGCGTCGTGGACGCTGCCGCCCGGCGTCGATCTCGGCGTGTCGTCCGAGGTGCAGCGCTCGCAGGCGAGCTGGGACCACGGCGCGCTCGACATCGCGACCCGGCTGTCGGAGGTCGTCGGCCTGCCGGTCCACGCCGGCGCGTTCTCGCGGATGTTCGTCGATCTCAACCGCGTTCCCGCACACCCCGACGTGGTGCCGCGGGTCAGCTACGGCGCGATGGTGCCGGGCAACGCGACGCTGACGCCGGGCGATCGCGCCGCGCGGATCGCGGGGTTTCACACGCCGTACTGGGACGCGGTGCGCCGCGACGTGATGGCGCGGATCCGCGATCGCGGCTCGGTGCTGCACTTCTCGTCGCACACCTTCGATCCGTCGCTCGATCCGGCGCAGCGCACCTTCGAGGTCGGCGTGCTCTACGACCCGGGGCACGCGCTCGAGGCCGCGCTCGCCGAGCGCCTGCTGTTCCAGCTCCGCCGCGCGGGGCTCGACGTCCGCGCCAACCAGCCCTACACCGGGGTGGGCCCCGCGATCTGCACGTCGCTGCGCAGGGAGCTCGGCGCGCCGTACGCCGGCATCCAGTTCGAGACCTCGCACGCGGTCACCTACCGCGCCGGCGGCTGCGCCCGGGTCGCCGGCGCGATCGCCGCGTTCCTCGAGACGCTGAGCGACTAGCTCGAGGACTACAGGAGGCGGAGGTTGAGGCGCAGGGTCAGGAGGGCCTCGGCCTGGATGCTGCGGTAGTGAGTCGACACGTCGTTGGCCGTGGCGCCGTTGCCGTTCTTGAAGAAGTAGCCCCACGACACCGGGACCGAGACGCCGAGGTCGAACGCGCTGCTCAGGTGCTTGCCGGCGCCGAGCCGGCCCTCGACCAGGAACGCCTTGTCGGTGATCTGGGCGTTGTCGAGCGGCGGGTTCACCTGCTGGCCGGTGCCGACGCCGAACCAGCCGCCGGCGCCGAACTCGAAGTAGCCGCCGTCGTGCGCCTTCTGCTGCTTGGCATCGCCCAGGTCGATCGTGCCGTGCACGCCGACGCCAAACTGCGTCCACGTCGCGATCCGGCTGCCGTCGGTGAACTGGTGGTGCTGGATCTGCGCGTCGAGGAACAGGAACTCGGCGCCGATCAGCGCGCCGTACGCCAGGTGCGGGGCCGTGGCGAAGAACGCCCTGTCCTTGATCACCTGGTCGCCGCCGGTCGCGCTGCCCACCATCCCGCCGCCGTGAGCCTCCGCGAACAGCTTGAGCACGTCCGCCGACGCGGGGGCAGCCGTGGCGAGGACCACTGCGAAGCTCAGGGCGCGTATCATCGGGTCATTGTCGCCGGTTTCGGAGGCGCCTGCCAATGGCGTGTCGTGGCTCACAGGCTATGCTGCCGCGGTGCGGAGCTGGCTCGCGATCCTCGTCACGCTCGTCGCCTGCAGCGAGAGCGACACCGAGCGCTTGAACGCGATCAGAGAAGAGATGTGTGCGTGCAAGACGGCGAGCTGCGCAGAACAGGCGATGTCGCGCGTGCCGCGGCACACGATCAAGTCGACGCCGCGCATGCAGGCGATCGCGCGCGAGATGGTCGAGTGCATGGCGCGGCTGCAGGCCGCCGAGCGACCGAGCACCGATCCGGACGCCGAGGGCAACGATCGATCTGGTGACGGATCGGCGGCCGCGCGCGGGAAGGCCGCCCCCGGGACGACCGCGCCCACGACGCGGTGATCGCAAGGTCCGACTACGGTTCGGGCTCGGATGGCTTGGACGGCGCGGCGCCGGACGGCCCGAGCGGCAGCTCCGGATCGAACATCCACTCGTCGACCGAGGCGTCGAGCGCCGAGCGCTCCGGCACCACGACGACCGGGGTGGCGGGCTCGGCGCCGGCGACCTTCGCGCCGGGGACCACGCCCGGCATGATCAGCGCCATCGCCGGCGTGATCACCACGTCGGCATCGGACTCGTGGCCGAAGAACGACGTGTGCTCGTAGAAGCGGATCGCGTAGCGCACCAGCACCGCGGTCGTCGCCGCGATCGGTACCGCGAGCACGACGCCGACGAAGCCGAGCAGCTTGCCGCCGGCGACCACGGCGAGCAGCGCGCCGGACTCCGACAGGCCGACGCGGTGGCCGACGATCTTGGGCGTCAGCACCGCGGCCTCGAGCAGGTGCAGGCACAGGATCACGCCGGCGACCATGCCCAGCATCTGGACACCGCCGCCGGCGGCGAGCGTGACCAGCAGCGCGATGCTGGCGCCGACGAACGTGCCGACGAACGGGATCACGGTCAGCCCGCCGACCAGGAGCCCGATCGGCAGCGACAGCGGCATGCCGATCGCGGTGAACCCGATCGCATAGAGGATGGCGAGCGTGGTGGTGACGATCGCCTGGCCGCGGACCCAGCCGGCGACCACGCGATCGATGTCGCGCGCGACCTCGCGGATCTCGGCGCGCCGCCGCGGCGGGACCATGTGCTCGATGCGGCGCAACAGGTTGGGCCAGTCGGTCAGGAAGTAGAACGAGAACACGGGGATCAGCAGGAGCTCGGCGAGCACGCCGAGCACGCTGAACACGCCGCCGACCGCCGCGGTGGCGAACTCGCCGAGCGGCCCCGAGATGTCGCTGAGCGCGCCGCGCAGGTGATCGCTCGCGACGTAGTTCTTCCAGTCCCTCGGCAGCTCGATCCCGACGTGCTCCTTGGTCCACACCATCAGGTTCTCGACGAACTGCGGCAGGTTGGTCACGAACTCGGTCGCCTGGCGGGCGACGGTCGGCGCGAAGAACGTGATGGCGATCGCGAGGATCGTCACGAAGCTCACGAGCAAGAGGCCCGCCCCCATCGCGCGGCTCACGCCGTACCGCACCATCCGCTCGAGCACCGGGTTGAGCAGGTAGGCGATGCCCAGCGCGGTCAGGATCGGCGACAGCACGCCGGCGAGGTAGCTGAGCACGAAGTAGCCCAGCACCACGAACACCAGGATCAACAGCCAGCGCAGCAGGCTCAACACCTGCGCGCTCTCGCGCGGCGGAAGGCGGATCGGGCTCGCCACGGAGGCCGGCTGTAGCACACTTCCGCCGGAAAGCGGCGCCAGGAGCGAAGGTCGGCTCACCGACAGGTCGGACGGATGCGCCTCGATGAATCCGCAGAGCGGCCGATGTCCAGGCTGGAAGATTCGTACCCGCCCCTCGCATCCCGCGGGCTCACCCCGATGCCGATCGCCCGACGCTCCGCAGGTCGTTCGCGGAGCTCCGCTCGCTCGTCATCTCGCTGATCGAGCCCGACGACGACCCGGCGAGCGAGTTCGATGCCAGCCGACGACGTGCCGGCCGGGGCCCCGCGAGCACCCTCGACAGCTGATCGCCGCGCTCGAGCGCTGCCCGGCCGCCGGTCCGCACCGGCAGTGACCGTCCGGTCAGGGATTCGCTCGCGGTGGGCCGCGCCGCGCTTCGAGGCGTCCGATCGCGACCAGGATCCCGAACAGGATCGCCTCGGGCCTGGGAGGGCAGCCGGGAATGAAGACATCGACCGGCAGCACCGAGGCGACGCCGCCGGCGCTGGCGTAGCTCTGCCCCACGATCCCGCCCGACGAGGCACAGGCCCCAACGGCGATGACGATCCGTGGCTCGGGTACGGCCTCGTAGGTCCGCCGCACCGCCGCCTCGAGGTTCCGTGTGACCGGACCGGTCACGATCACGCCGTCGGCATGTCGCGGCGAGGCGACGAAATCGATGCCGAGCC
>VBLP01000619.1 GCA_005887925.1 Deltaproteobacteria bacterium
CGGATCCCGATGCCTGCCTCCTGGTAGTACAGCGTCGCATCGCTGCGGCGAAACCGGAACCCACTCGTGCTGAAGTTGAAGCCGGCGAACGGCGTGGTGGACAAGGTCGGCCAGAACCGCTGCACCTGGTTGGCGCCGTGGAGGTACACGCCGCCGGTGAATGGCGTGGTGTTGGCCACGGTGGGATCCGGACAGACCTCGCCGTCGTCGACGATGCCGTTGCAGTCGTTGTCGAGCCCGTCGCAGTACTCCACCGACCGGGCCGTCGGACACGCGCCGCTCCCCAGGGCGCAGGCGCAGGCCGCGAGGCTGCCGTCCGGACGGCACACCTGGGTGCCGGAAACTCCGTCTGCGCAGGTGCATGCATCGCCGGTCGCGCACGCCTCGCTGGCCGTGCTGGCAGTGCTGGCACCTTGGCTGCATGCGAGCCCGAGCAGCCATGCGATCGTGGCGACGCCGAGCAGCGAGCCGCGCATCTCAGGGCCTCCCATCGAGACCGCGCCGGGCAGGCGAGCGCCTCGGGATAGTCAACCAGCGGTCCGGCCGGCCCGGCACGAACCAGGTCGCGCGCCGCCCCGCGCCGGGGTCGGCGGGCAGCGCGCTGCGGGCCGAGCTCGCGCTCGTGATGCCTCTTACCGTCGCGATGGCGGTCTCGGTCGCCGATACGCGGCGGATCGTCACGAGCTCGCGGAGCTGCGAGGCGGCCGGGTCTTGCTGCCACTGGCTCTTGAAGCCCGGAATCGCATGGAAGTCGAGCGTGGCGCTCGTCGCGCCGGTGGCCTCGAGGAACGACCGGCTGAGGAGCATGATCTGGAAGTTGAACTGGGACCCAATGCCTTCGCGCAGCAGCTCGATCTCGTCGTGATCGGGCAGCGTCGACCACGTCGCGGTCAGCCGATCCGCGGTCGTCTCGAACGTCACCGGACCGATCGGGTCCGGCAGCGTCCACGATGTGAGATCGCCGACCCGGACGTCGCGACCCAGCGAGCGAGACCGGGTCAGCGACGTCGCGGCATCTCTGCTGGAGGCGTACAGCACGACGTGCTGGCTATCGGTCGGGCGAAGCGCGCTGCCCGGAGCCAGCTGGGCGGTCAGCCCGGGCGGCGAGCCGTCCAGCGAGAACACCTGCGCCCGGGTATTTCCAGCAAAGAAGGACACATTCGAGCGCGTCGCCTCGCCGGCCTGGAGGTTGGCGATGGTGAACGATACCGGGACCAGCGGCTGACTCGCCTCCTTCGTCAGATCGATCGCGCCGAGATTCTTGTCGGCGACGATCGCAATGTCGCGGCGGAACGCGACGCTGCTGGGTACACCGGCGGAGGTCAGGGATAGCAGGACGAGATCGAAGGTTCCGGGCCGCGTCAACAGATCGAAGTCCCAGAAGGTGGCAGACGAACCCTCGGTGCCGTCGCCCAGCGCAACCTCGCCGGCCTGGAGCATCGAGCCTCGCACCTCGAACTGGGCCGTGTCGCATATGCCGTCGATCGACGGATCGTCGTCGGGCGTGCGGCCGTACAGGACGATCGAGACGTCCGAATCCTGATCGCCGCCGCTGCACGCGACGACGACCTGGTACGCGCCGTGCGTGGTGATGTCGAACTTGGTCGCGCGCTGGACGGGCAGTCCGATCCAGTCCGTGCTCAGGTCGTCGCGGAACGCGATCAGCGCCGGTGGCAAGCCGGTCGTCACGGTGACGATGTGGCCGTCGGGATCGGCCGGTGCGTGCGTGCTGCCGCTGCCGCACGCCGGCGCCATGCCTGCCAGCGCGATCGCGCCGGGCATGAACCGCACGACCTTCACGAGCACGGCGGCGATGATCATGACCCAGCGCGCGAACCGCTTGGCGCGCTCGGCGGTCACCTCCTCGAGCTCGATCCTGACCTCGAGGACCTGCAGCGCGCTAGCCTTGCCGCGCACCGGCTCGATCAATCGCGCCAGCTCCCATGCAGTATCGAGCACCCTCACAAACGCACACTCGCCCTCGCCTGATTCATGATCGCGATTGGTACCACGCACGCGGCCGTGAACAAGCCGAATCTTTGTGTCACTCTGCTTTGCGGCCGGCAGCGCCGGCAGCACCACCGCGCCACGCCCACTGTCACCTCGGACGGACGCCGTCGTCGACAACAACGGTCATGTCGCCTGCGAACAACCGGAACACCGACCTGCAGAGTTTGCACGCGGCGTGCGAGCCGCTCGCGGTTGCCCAGTGTGCGGAACCATTGCGTTCCTGTCACACCATCAATCTGAATCGGCGATGGATCGCCTGATCGTCGGCTCCGCAGAATTCGCGTATTGTGGGTGCGTGAGAGCTCAGCCGGCCCACATCGACGATCTCGCGCAGCTGGGCGTGCCGGCGCAAGGGGCGCAAGGAGCTCGGCCTCACGACAGAGTTCAGGCCTCCACGACGGTGCGCCCAACTGATGTCTGATCCGAGTATATTGCATTTACGGGGAGCGTGAACGCGAGGATGCTGGTCTCGAGGACCCGAAGATCCTGATATCGCACGATGCGGGTGGGGTGGAATTATCATCGGTGGGAGGATCTGGTCGTCGCTGAGCATCGTTCGACATGAGTGCGAGCGCGGTCCGATCGACACAAGAGTCTGTCGGACTCAGCTGACTCGGTCGCCTGGAGAAGATGAACCGAAGGACGGTTCCTGCCGAGCTCGCGCCGCTCATGGTCGTTTAGGCTAGGCATTCGATGGAGAGGACACAATGTTAGGGTTAATCATCTTTGGTATACGAGACGTCACGTCGGAGCGGGCGCGCGGAGAGTTCTTCTGCCCCAGATGCAGATCTCCACAGGTCTATGTTCACAATACGTGTCGGCGATTCTTTACATTGTATTTTATTCCGCTGATTCCACTCGATCTGATCGGTGAATATGTCGAGTGTCAGTGCTGTACGAACAAATACAAGATGGAGGTGCTGCGGCCTGCCCTCGAAGCCGAAGGCGGCGCCGAGCGCAACAAAGCAGAGTTTTACAAGGCGATGAGCCAGGTGCTGGCGCTGATAGGCCTGGCAGATGGCAACGCCGACGAATCGAAGATTGTTGCGATCGCAGGTGTCCTCGGCAAGCTTGCGGATCGTGAGGTGCCACGCTCGGAGATCGAGGGGGAGCTGGCGCAGGCAAAGGAGTCGAAGGTCGACATCGTTCAGCACTGCCGCAAGATGAAGGGATACCTCAACGACAACGGGTGTGAGCTAGTGGTCCGATCGGCGATCGTAGTCGCGTCGGTCGACGGCCATCTCGATGGCAACGAGCGAGCAATGGTGCTGAAGCTCGCCACCGCTCTTCAGGTGCCGCATGCCCGGCTCGCGGCCCTACTCCCTGCGATATCGGGCGCGCCGAGTGAGCCGCGTGCAGGCACCACGCCGAGCTCGCCGAGTTGATGGCCGCTCTGCTGGTCGCCACCAGCATCGTGTGGGCCGCGCTCGAAGCGGCGACTTCGAGCGAGGAGCCGGAGATGCGGTAGTCACGCGAGCATGCGAGCACGATCGCCACCGGGCTGGCCCTGATCAGCTGGGCGGCCGGTAGCCTTCGAGCTTGGCGATCACCTCGTTCATGATCTCGCGGGTGCCGCCGCCGATCGGGTAGAGGCGCGCGTCGCGGGACAGCCGCTCGACGAGGGTCTCGCGCATGTAGCCGTAGCCGCCGTGCAGCTGCACGGCCTGGTCGCAGACGGAGCTGCACATGTCGGTGGCGACATTCTTGGCCATCGCGGCCAGGCCGGCGGCCTGCTCGCCGCGCAGGACGCGGGTCACGGCCTCGCCGGTCAGCGCGCGGGCCGCCGCGATCCGGCTCGCCATGTCGGCGAGCTTGTGGCGCGTGACCTGGAACCCGGTCAGCGGCTTGCCGAAGGCCTGGCGATCGCGGGCGTAGCCGACGGTCTCGCGGTAGGCGAGCTCGGCGATCGCGACGCACTGGCCGGCGAGCATGAGGCGCTCGCCGGCGAAGTTCATCATGATCATGGGGAACGCGCCGTGCTCGGCGCCGATCCGGTTGGCGACGGGCACGCGGCAGCCGTCGAACCGGAGCTCGCCGGTGTCGCTCGCCCACCAGCCGGTCTTCTTGAGCTTGGCCGACACGGTGAACCCGGGCGTGCCGCGCTCGATCACCAGGAGCGAGATGCCGGCGTGGCCCGGCCCGCCGGTGCGCACGGCGGTGGTGACGAAGTCGGCGCGGGTGCCCGACGTGATGAACGTCTTGGCGCCGGTCACCACGTAGTGGTCGCCGTCGCGCTCGGCCCGGGTCGCGAGCGACGCGACGTCGCTGCCGCCGCCGGGCTCGGTGATCGCGAGCGCGGCGATCTTGCCTTCGGTGAGGCACGGGGTGACGAACCGCCGGATCTGGTCGGGCGTACCGAACCGCACGATCGGCGGCAGCGCGATGCCGTGGCTGCCGAGGCCGACGATGGTTCCGACCGAGCGGCCGGCGAGCACCAGCTCGTCGCTCGCGACCAGGACATGGCCGAGGTCGCCGCCCTGGCCGCCGATCGCCTCGGGGTAGCCGATGCCGATCACGCCGGCCGCCGCGGCCGTGCGGTAGAGCTCGATCGGGAACTCCTCGTCCTCCTCCCACGCGGCGCCATGGGGCGCGATGTGGGCCTGCGCGAACCGCCGCGCGCTCGCCCGGATCGCGGCGTGGTCCTCCGTCTCGAACAGATAGAGCATGGCGGGCGCAGCATACCGACAAGTGATACGAAGAGACATGACCTCTGCCCCGCCGATTCCGGCTCGCCTTCGGCGATCGCGCCACATCTCGTGGTTCGCTCACATGGGCGCCGTGTACCTGTTCCACGATCTGTTCGGCTACCTGATGCAGATGAGCCCCGACATCGCCGACATGATCGAGGCGTTCTCCGACGGGGTCGACACCGAGGAGACGATCCAGTACTTCCAGGGCAAGTTCGACGGCGCCGATCCGCGCGAGATGGTCGACGTGCTGGCCGCCCACGCGGTGCTGGTCGATCCGGCCGAGGACGAGGTCGAGGGCATCTGGGCGTTCGTGCCGATCAAGGGCCGGTGGAACGTTTGGCAGCGCCGCGGCGACCGGCTGACGCTGTGGACGGCGTGGGGCGACCGGCCGGTGCAGCAGCTGTTCCTCGACGCCGACGAGACCCGGATCTGGGACGCGCTCGACGGCCACAAGCGGCTGATCGAGCTGCGCCACCACCACGACAACGCCAAGCTGATCGCGCTGGTCAGGAAGCTCGTGCACCACGACGTCCAGGCCCTGAAGATGTCGATGATGCCGTGGTCGGTCTACGCCAAGCGCCCGGCGATGGCGCCGGCGTATCTCGCCTCGACGATGCCGTATCCGAGCTGGCAGCCGGGCACACCGGTGCCCGAGGCACCCGCGCTCGACGCGTACCACCAGCACGAGATCAGCAACGCCGACACCCAGTTCCCTGTTGCGCGTACCGCACCCGGCGCTGACCGGCGGCGTCGCCGGCGGGGCCGAGGCGCCGCGGAGCTACGGCCAGGCGCTCGCCGACGCCCTGCTCACCCGCGGCGCGATCCCGGGTGGCGCGGTCCGCGTGCTCGAGATCGGCGCGGGCCTGGGCTACCTCGCGCGCGACGTGATCGCGCGGCTGCGCGAGGCCGGCCGCGAGGTGCGCTACACCCTCGTCGAGCTGTCCCCCGCGCTCGCCGCCGCGCAGCGCGCGCGCCTCGCCGGCGCCGGGGTGAGCTGGGTGGTCGGCGACGTGCTCGCGGTCGCGCTCGACGGTCCGTTCGACGTGATCCTCGCCAACGAGATGGCCGGCGATCTGCCGGCGCGCCAGCTGACCCGCGCCGACGTCGGACTGACCGCCGACGGCGGCACCACCGATCGCGACAGGCTGCGCACGGTCTCGCCGACCGCCGCCGACCTCGGGATCGCGATCGACGACGCGCCCGAGCCGTTCTACCTCCAGACCGGCGCGATCGAGATGGTCACCCGCATCGCCGGGTGGCTCGCGCCCGGCGGGACGGCGGTGATCACCGAGTTCGGCGCCGTCAACGCGTGGCCGCGGCTGTCGACCCAGCTCGATCACCCGGAGCTGTCGACGCACTTCGGCATCCTCCTGCAGGCCGCCCGCGCCGCCGGGCTCACCGCCGGGGTCGAGTTCGTGATCGACCTGCTCGGCTTCGATCGCACGCTGCAGGGCCTGGCGACCACGCGCAGCCATTTCCGCGCGCTGCGCGCCCTCGCCGACAGCGCCGGCATCGATCTCGCCAAGATCGGCTACACCCCCGAGCTCCTGGGCGAGGCGTTCGGCGACAAGCTCGATGTCGCGCAGGTCGGCGAGCTGCGCTGGGAAAAAATTGAGGACCGGTTGATGGGCCTGGTGCCGCACGAGTTCAAGGCGCTGATCTGCACGCGACCGTGACCGCGCGACGCGACGCGCGGAGGGGTGAATAGACCGGCTTTGCCGGTCTAGAGGGGGCGGGAAGGCCCCCCTATCGATCGACCGGTTGATGGGCCTGGTGCCGCACGAGTTCAAGGCGCTGATCTGCACGCGACCGTGACCGCGCGACGCGACGCGCGGAGGGGTGAATAGACCGGCTTTGCCGGTCTAGACCCAAAAGAAGCGATCAAAGGGGCCTGACACTTGGTCGAGTAGCCTTGGACGCATGCATGCGGGGGGGGTGATCGTCGTTCAGGGGAACGGGCCAGGCCGCTTGAAGAGGAATCGTCGTCGGAGATCACGTAAACGCTGCGGCGCGTACGTTCTCGGGATCAAACCGGGAGG
>VBLP01000622.1:0-557 GCA_005887925.1 Deltaproteobacteria bacterium
CACCTCTCGGCACAGGACAAGTCCGACCTCATCGCCTTCCTGCGCTCGCTGTAAGTTTGGGCCTGGCCCCCCAGCCCACCGAGAGCCGGCGTTCGCGTCGGCTCTCGGCCTTTTCGGCGTCGGCGCATGCGCCGCCAGGGGGGCAATGGCCTGCCGGCCTGGTGTACTGTCGCGGCGATGCCCGCGCTCGCTACCCGCTTCACCGGCTTCGACAGGACCGCGATGCAGTTCTGGCACGAGCTGGCGGCGGAGATGACGAAGGAGTGGTTCACCGCGAACAAGCAGCGCTACGAGGCGCTATGGGTGGCACCGATGACGGCGCTGCTCGACGACGTTGGCCGCCGGATCGCCCCGGCCTACAAGCCGCTCAAGCTGGGCGCGCCGAAGGTCATGCGGATCTATCGCGACGTGCGGTTCGCCAAGGACAAGACGCCGTACAAGACCCATATCGGCGCGGTGATCACGGTCGCCGGCAAGTCGGTCGGCGAGGGCGGCAACGCGGCGATGTACCTGCACTTCGGACTCGAGGAAGAGTTCGTCGCCGCGTTGCCGCCCTC
>VBLP01000622.1:634-7584 GCA_005887925.1 Deltaproteobacteria bacterium
AAGGTGCCCGCCGGGTTCGCGCCGGATCATCCGCGCGCCGACCTGCTCAAGATCAAGGGCCTGACCGGCGGGTTTCCCGAGATCCCCAAGGGGCTGTTCCACAAGCCCGAGCTCGCCGACTGGCTGGTGAAACACGGCAAAGCGATGGCGCCGCTGGTGATCTGGCTCCACCGAAACGTCGGGTAGCGGCAGAGGCGAGCGTCCGACCTGCCCGATATGGCGGGTCTGTGCGAGATCCGCGGAGCCGGCCGGTCGCCGCCGTGCGATCCCGCTGTTCCTGTGGCGCCGCACGGTAACTGTTCGGAATTCCCGAAACGCCGGCGCTAGTCTGGGCACTATGTCGGGGGGCGCTGCAACAAACCTGTCGTTCCGTGTCGAACGAGAGGCGCCTCATTCGTCGTGTATGTGGAGGAGCTCGCCGATGTCGCTCGATCACCAGGACGCCGATCGCCGCGGTCACCCGCCGCCGGTCGCGCCGGGCGGTGATGCGTGGGGCTGGGACCTGGTGCAGCGCGACTGGAGCCTGCGCCAGCGCGAACCGGAGCCGCGCGCGCGTGTGCTCGCCGGGCTGGGCGCTCGCTTCGCGGCGGTGATCGGGTGGCTGTGGCGACGGGTCCGCGGCGCGCTGCGCGGGGCGCGAGCCCGAGCCGCTACCCGGCCGGGCGGCGGTGGATCTGGAAGGCTGCGAAGCTCTGCGAGACGGTCATCATCTCGAGGACGTTGACGTTGACGTGGGGCGGCAGGCCGGCGACCCAGTGCACCGCCTCGGCGACGTCGTCGGCGGTGAGCGCGTCGACGCCGGCGTAGACCGCGCGCGCGCGATCCTGGTCGCCGCTGAACCGCACGGTGGAGAACTCGGTGCCACCGGCGAGCCCGGGCTCGATGCAGGTGACGCGCACGCCGGTGCCGTGCAGGTCGCTGCGCAGGTTGAGGCTGAGCTGGTGGACGAACGCCTTGGTCGCGCCGTAGACGTTGCCGCCGGGGTAGGGATAGCTGCCGGCGATCGAGCCGATGTTGATGACGTGGCCGCGGCCGCGCGCGACCATGCCGGGGAGCACGGCGCGGGTCGCGTACATCAGGCCCTTGCAGTTGGTATCGACCATCTCGTCCCAGTCGTCGAGCGAGGCGCGGGGGGCGGCTTCGAGGCCCTTGGCGAGGCCGGCGTTGTTGACCAGGACGTCGATCGCGGCGAACGCGGGTGGCAGCGCGGCGATCGCCTGCTCGACCGCAGTGCGTTCGCGGACGTCGAGCTCGATGGCGAGCACGCGGTCGCCGAGCTCCTGGGCGAGGGCGCTCAGCCGATCCGCGCGCCGCGCGCAGACCACCACGCGGGCGCCGGTCGCCGCGAACCGCCGCGCGATCGCCGCGCCGAAGCCCGCGCTGGCGCCTGTGACGAGGACGGTGGGCGCGGCGGTCATGGCCGGCCTCCGGTCGGGAATCCAGGGGCGTTGTCCAGCATCGCGGTGATGTTCGGGCAAGCGGCGCGCGGTGTCTCGGGGCCCGGGCGCGCAATCGCGTGCGACGCGGCAACCCCCGGAATCGCCAGGCGTAGTTGGTGGTATATCGACCGCATGCCGAACCGCCTGGCCACCGAGAGCTCGCCGTACCTGCGGCAGCACGCCGACAATCCGGTCGACTGGTGGCCGTGGGGACCCGACGCGTTCGCCGAGGCCCGCCGGCTCGACAGGCCGGTGTTCGTGTCGATCGGCTACGCCGCGTGCCACTGGTGCCACGTGATGGCGCACGAGAGCTTCGAGGATCCGGAGACGGCGCGCCTGATGAACGAGCGCTTCATCAACATCAAGGTCGACCGCGAGGAGCACCCCGACGTCGACGCGATCTACATGAACGCGATCCAGGTGCAGGGCGAGGGCGGGGGCTGGCCGCTGTCGGCGTTCTGTCTGCCGGATGGCCGGCCGTACTTCCTGGGCACGTACTTTCCGGTCGAGCCGCGGTTCGGCCGCCCGAGCTTCCGCGAGCTCCTGGTGGCGGTGTCCGACGGGTATCGACAGCGCCGCGGCGACGCCGAGGACAACGCGCTGGCGCTGCTCGACGGGCTCGATCGGGTCGATGCGCACTACCGGCGCGGCGCGCTGTCGGCCGATCCGGCGGCGCTGTCGGCACCGCTGTTGATCGCGGCCGGGCGGCAGCTCGCCGAGCGCTGCGACGCGCGCCACGGCGGCCTGGGCGGCGCGCCGAAGTTTCCGTCGAGCTCGACCCACGAGCTGCTGGCGCGGGCGAGCCGGTTCCCGCATGGCCAGCCGGCGCGCGAGGCGTTCGATCGCTGGGCGCGCGGCATGGCCGAGGGCGGGATCTACGATCACCTCGGCGGCGGCTTCGCGCGCTACTCGGTCGATGAGCGCTGGCTGGTGCCGCACTTCGAGAAGATGCTCTACGACCAGGCGCAGCTCCTGGGGATCTACGCCGGCGTCGCCGCGATGGCGGGGCCGTTCGCGGTGCGCGCCGAGCAGGTGATCGCCGAGACGGTCGGCTTTCTGGCCCGCGAGCTGTCGGACCCGGCGGGCGGGCTGTGGTCGTCGCTCGACGCCGACAGCGAGGGTGAGGAGGGCAAGTTCTACGTGTGGACGCCGGCCGAGCTGCGCGCGGCGCTCGGGCCGGTCAACGCCCTGGTGTTCGCCCACGCCTACGCGGTGACCGAGACCGGTAACTTCGAGCACGGCGCGAGCGTGCTGTCGCGCGCGACGCCGCGGACATCGGCCGCCGAGGAGGATCAGCTCGCCGATCAGCGCCGCGCGCTGTTCGAGGTCCGCGCGCACCGCGTCCGGCCCGGCACCGACGACAAGGTCCTCGCGGGCTGGAACGGGCTGGCGATCAGCGGGCTGGTCGCGGCGTGGCGCGGCGGCGGCTCGGGCCCGGCGCTCGAGCTCGCGCTGCGGGTCGCGCGGTTCGTCCGCGACGCGTTGATCGACGGCGACCGCCTGGCGCGGGTCCACCATCGCGGCACGACGCGGCTCGACGGCACGCTCGACGACTACGCGTTCGTCGCCGCCGGGCTGTTCGACCTCGCCGAGGCCACGCTCGATCGCAGCTGGTGGGACCTCGGCGCGCGGCTGGTCGGCGCGATCCGCGACAAGTTCGTCGCCGAGCACGACGGCGTGGTCGTGTTCTACCTCGCGCCGGCCGGCGATCCGCTGCTGGTGCATCGCCCCGAGTCGAATCACGACGGCGCGATCCCCTCGGGCGCGGCGATCGCGACCCAGGCGCTGCTCCGCCTCGGGCTGGTCGCGGGCGACGCCGCCGCGCTGGCGCTGGCCGAGCGCTACCTGGTGCAGCGGCTGACCGGCGCCGCCACGGCCAACGCGTGGGCGAGCTCGGGCCTGCTCGCCGCGCTCGATCTCTACCTGCACGCCCGGGTGCTGGTGGTCACCGAGGGCGCGGGCCGCGACGAGCTGCTCGCGGCGGCGCGCCGGGTCTACGCGCCGACCCTGTGCCTCGCCGGCCCGTGGGCGGCGCCGTCGATCCTCGAGGGCAAGGCGCCGGCGGCCGGGGCCGCGCGCGGCTTCGTGTGCACCGGCCCGACCTGCTCGCCGCCGGTCACCGAGCCGGCGGCGCTGACCGCGCTGCTGCGCGAATGACCGAGAGAGGGGGCGGAAAGCGCGGGAAAGCCCCCTCTCGATCGATCGACCGCGACGCGACGCGTGGTCGCCAGTCGTGAATCATTCTCGCGGCTTTGCCGCGAGATCCCCAGAGGGGGGGTCATGGGAAAGCCCCCTGTCGATCAATCGATCAGTCAGTTGTCCGCGTCGCTGCGGAGCGCCTCGGTCATCGGGGGCGCCTCGGTCCCGGCGGCCGCCCGCGAGCGCCGCCTGGCGATCCGCGCCGGCGCCGTCTCGGCCGTGCCGGCCGGCGAGGTGCTGCGCAGCCCGTACTGCGTCAGCTTGAACGTGAACGTCCGCACCGGCATGCCGATCAGCTCGGCGGCGCGGCGTTGCACACCGCCGGTCGCGCGCAGCGCCTCGGTCATGCGGCGCCGCTCGAGGGCCGCCAGCTCCTCGGCGATCGGGCGGAAGCTGCCGGCGGGCCGCGCGGAGTCCGCTTCGTGGATGGGGGTCGGCTCGCCGTTGGGGGCCGCGTGGTCGGCCGCCGTGGTCTCGGGCAGGTGCCAGGGCTCGACCCGGTCGCCGTCGACCAGCGCCGCGGCGTAGGCCATGGCGTGCTCGAGCTCGCGGACGTTGCCGGTCCAGGTGTGCGCGGCGAGCTGGGCCAGCGCCGCGGGGCCGAGCGCGATCGTGCCGCCGGCGTCGCGGCCGCGCGCCACGGCGAGGAACTGCTGGGCCAGCAGCGCGATCTCGCGGCGACGGGCGCGCAGCGGCGGCAGCGTCACGCTCGCCGCGCTCAGCCGATCGTAGAGGTCGCGGCGGAACCGCCCGGCGGCGACGGCGGCCGCCAGATCCCCGCTCGTCGTGGCGATGATCCGGATATCGATGGTGCGCTCGTGCTTGCCGCCGAGGCGGAGCACGCGGCGATGCTCGAGCGCCCCGAGCAGCCGGGCCTGCGCCGAGGCCGACAGCTGGTGCACCTGGTCGAGCACCAGCGTGCCGCCGTGCGCGCGCTCGATCATGCCGGGCTTGCGGCTCGACGCGCTGCCGAACGCGCCGCGCTCGCAGCCGAACAGCTCGCGCTCGGTCAGCGCCTCGGACTGCGCGGCGCAGTCGAGCGTGACCAGCGGCCCCGCGGAGCGCGCCGACCAGCCATGCACCGCGTGTGCAGCGGTGGTCTTGCCCGTGCCGGTCTCGCCGCGCAGCAGCAGCGGCAGCTCGCTGCGCGCCAGGCGCTCGAGCAGGCGATACAGCCGTTGCATATCCGGATCGGCGATCACCACGCTGCGGTCGGCGATCACCAGCTTCGACGTCGGCGCCTCGCCACCGGCTACCGCCGGCACGAATGCCCCTGTGTCCAGATTCCCCGGACTCTTCGTTGATGTGGCTTGATCCACCAGCCCCTCCTCGGTCGCGTATGCAGTAGACATCCCGATCCCTAAGACGACGGTCAGGTAGTTTCTTCCGGACAAAAAACGCAGGCCGGCATACGCCGGTGTTTCGCCGAGATAGCGGCCGCGACGGATCCCAGCTAGCGGCCGCGCGCGCGGTCGAGCAGCGGCTTGCGCTGGGCCGACAGCCGGCCGGCCCGGGCGAGCGGCTCGAGGACGTCGCGCACCGCCTGCCACGCGGCCGCCGCGGCCGAGCCATCGCCGCGCGCGCCGGCGAGCTCGGCGAACCCGGCGTGGATCTCGGCGAGCATCCCGGCCCAGTGGACGTTGTGCGGTGCGTGATCGGCGCCGCCGCGGGCCTGGCTCAGCGCCTCGGTCAGCGCCGCCGTGGCGCGCCGGGCGTCGTGCGCCGCACGCGCGACGTCGGCCTCGGCGAGCAGCGTCTGGGTCAGCGTCTCCTTGAAGTCGTTGTTGATCGGATCGGCCTGCACCAGCGCGCGCCCCCGCGCGATCGCCGCGTCGATCAGCTGCTTGCTGCGCGCCGGATCGCCGGCCGCGATCAGCTTGCCGAGCGCCGCCTCGGTCGACCCCAGCTCGTTGCGATAGGCGCGCTGGCCGGGCGCCTCGGCCACCAGCGCGCTGCGGATCGCGAGCGCCTGCTCGTGGGCGTCGATCGCATGCGGCAGGTCGGCCTTGTAGGCGTACGCGCTGGCGAGCTTGGTGAACGACCACGCCATCGAGCGGCGGTACGGGGCCGACTTCGGGTCCTGGGCGAGCAGGCCGCGGCGGATGTCGAGCGCGCGCTGGTACTCGGCGATGCTGCGGTCGAGCTCGCCGAGGTAGAGCTGCGCGTCGCCGGCGCGGGTGTGGCTGCGCGACAGATCGCCCAGCCAGACCGTGCTCCTGGGATCGCGTGCGACCAGGCTCTGCTGGGTCGCGATCGCGGCCTCGAGCTGGGTCAGCCCGGCCTTGTAGTCGCCGGCGTCGAGCAGCGCGAAGCCGAAGTCCTCCTGGAAGTTGCCGCGCAGCCGCTGCCAGGTCGTGTTGTCCGGATCGTGGCGGGTCAGCGCCTCCATCACCGGCAGCGCCTTGTCGTAGGTCTCGATCGCGCTCCTGGGATCGCCGACCTGGCGCTGCAGGTCGCCGAGCGGGAGATCGACGTCGAGCAGCGCCTTCTGGAGCTCGGCGTCGTCGCGGCGGTCCTTGACCAGGTCCTCGCGCAGCCGGTGGGCGGCGCGGTACTCGTCGAGCGCGCGCGCCGATTCGCCGCGGACCTGAAACACCGAGCCGAGCTTGACGTGGCTGGTCGACAGCGCCAGGACCTCGGCCGGCGAGCGCTTCCCGGTGCCGCTCGCGGCGCGCTCGCGCTCGGCCTTGGCCGCGGTGTACTCGTCGAGCGCCTGGTCGAGCTTGCCCTGGATGCGCAGGAGATCGCCGAGCCGGTCGCGGGTGTCGGCGGCGCCGAGCAGCACGTCGCGGTCCGCCGGGGTCTCGCCGAGCAGCGCGTCGAGCTCGCCCTCGGCCTGGTGGTACCAGCGCAGCGCCTCGTCGACCGCGCCGCGCTGCTGGTGGATCGTGCCGATCTCGTGGTCGAGCCGCGCGATCATCCGCCGGCCGGACCGCGCGCGCTCGCCGGTGCGCTCGCCGGCCGTGCGCGCCAGGCTCGCGCGGGCATCGCTGAACGTGGCCAGCGCCTGGTCGAGCTTGCCCGCGTCGCGCTCGGCCACGCCGAGCAGCTCGACCGCGCTCGCCATCCGGTCGACGTCGCCGCTCGGCATGCCGCCGGGGATGTTGGCCAGCGTGCCGTAGTAGTCGCGGATCTCGATGCCGAGGCTGGCGAGCAGGTCGAGCCGGCCGATCTGCTGCAGCCGGTCCTTGACGTCCGACAGCATCGTATCGATCAGCTGCTCGGCGGCGCGGCGCCGGGCGTCGGCGAGCTGACGCTCGTGATCGGCGACGTCGCGCTCGTGCAGGATGCGGCGCACCGCGAACGTGCCGC
>VBLP01000620.1 GCA_005887925.1 Deltaproteobacteria bacterium
CCGCGCAGGTCCGCGGTCTGCGCGCGCTTGTCGAAGTTGTGCGCCGCGCACGGCGGGCACATCTGGTCGTAGAAGTGGTGCAGCTCGTGGAACTCGGTCTTGCACACGTAGCACAGCCGCGGGGCCTCGACCCGCACGCCGTCGCTGTCCGACTCGCCGGCGCCGCTGGCCTCGGCGCGCCGGGCCTCGGCCGCCGTCCACACGTCGGGCTCGCCGTCGTCGCGCACCGCGGCATCGAGCGCCATCGCCGGGCGCGGCAGCGGCGTGCGGTACACCGGCTCCTTGCGCAGGGCGCGGATCCCGGTCTGATCGAGCCGCGCGCGGTCGGCGTCGCGCCGGGCCTGAAAGCGCTGGCGCGTCAGCACCTTGCCCAGCGCCTTGCGGCTGTAGCGGTCCGGCCGCGACAGCTGCCCGGCGGCCGTGACCAGCCGGATCCGCAGTGGCTCGTCGATCTCGGCCAGCGCGCGCAGGTCGCCGCCGAGCCGCTCGAGCAGCTCGATGGCGTCACGGACCTTGGAATCGTCCACGGCGGCGTATATTGACGCGCCGGATGATCATCGCCAAGCGACTCAAGGGTAAAGCCATCGCGACCTGGCTCGGACCGACGGGGGACGCCGCGCGCCGCGCGCTGACCCGGGCTCGCCAGCGCATCACCAACGCGCCGCGCCGCCTCGACTTCTACGTCGACATCGCCGATCCGATGAGCTATCTGACCGCCCAGGCGGTGTCGCGGCTGGTCGCGGTCTACCCCGTCGAGCTCGGCGTGCACGTCATCACACCGCCGGCGTCCGACGTCGACCCGGCGCCGGCCCTGCGCGCCAGGCACGCCGTGCGCGATGCGCGCCTGCTCGCCGAGTACTGGAACGTCGAGTTCCCGGGCCAGCGCGAGGCCGACCCCGGGCCGATCCGCGACGTCGGCACCGCGCTGATCCGCGAGCGCCCGGCGGCCGAGCAGCTGCGCGCGGTCACCGCGCTCGCCAGCGCGATGTGGCGCGGCGACCGCAAGCAGCTCGGCGCGCTGCTCCTGTCGCTCGGCACCGAGAGCTCGACCGCGATCGCGCCGATGCTCAATGCGAATTATGCCGAGCTGCGCAAGGCCGGCCACTACCAGGGCGCGATGCTGGCCTACGACGGCACCTGGTACTGGGGCATCGACCGCCTGCCCTACCTCGAGGCCGCGCTCGCCGCCGACCTCGGCGTCACCGCGGCGCCGGTGGTCGCGCCGCGCCCCGAGGCCGAACGCGGGCCGCTCAAGCTCTCCGAGCAGCCGCTGGTCTGCGAGCTGTGGTTCTCGTTCCGCTCGCCGTACAGCTACCTCGCGCTCGAGCGGATCGAGGACGTGCTCGCGCCGCACGGGGTGCCGCTCGTGCTCAAGCCGATCGCGCCGATGGTCGCGCGCGGCCTGCCGGTGCCCGCCGTCAAGCGCGCGTACATCGTGCGCGACGCCAAGCGCGAGGCGGATCGCCACGGCATCGCGTTCGGCGAGCTGTGCGATCCGCTCGGCGCCGGCATCGACCACTGCCTCGCGATCGCGCACCACGCGGCGCAGCGCGGCCAGCTCCTGGCGTTCGCGCGCTCGGCGATGCGCGGGATCTGGGCCGAGGCGCTCGACATGGCCGCGTACGTCGACCTCCGGCGCGTCGTCGAGCGCGCCGGGCTGTCGTGGGACGAGGCGCACGCCGCGCTCGGCGATCCCGAGGCTGCGAAGGCGGCGCAGGCCCACGCGGCCGACCTCGCCGTCTACAGCCTGTGGGGCGTTCCATCGCTCCGCTGCGGCGACTTCGTCGCGTGGGGTCAGGACCGCCTCCCCTTGCTCGCCGATCGGCTGCGCCGCCACGCGCTGGCGACCCGGCCGTAGCCGCGGGGACGCGCGGCGCGTGCTATTCATAAGCATGTTCGCGCCCGCTCCGCGGACCGTCGTGGACCTGCCAAGCGCGGGTCTGCCCGCCGATCATGGCCTCGCCAGCCTCGGCCTGGTGATGCAGCTCGCCGGCCGTACCACCGGCGCGCTCGCGGCGCTCGTCGCGTCGACCGCGCTGCTCGACCTCCGGCACCTGCCGCACCCCGAGTGGTTCTGGTCCGCGCTCGCGCTGTGCTTCGTGCGCTCGCGGCTGCACCGCAACGCCGGGCGCGATCTGACCTACAGCCGGTGCATCGCCGACGGGCTCACCGCCGATCCGCTCGAGGCGATGCGCGGCTACGTGCGGTTCGGGCTCGCACACGCGATCGCGGTCGGCCTCGTCGCGGCGCTCGCGTTCGATACCGCCGCGCCCGCCGCGCTCGGGCTCGGCGCCGCGCTCGCGGTGTGGCCGGCCGTGCTCGCGGTGGTCGCGTGGGCGCCCCGGTTCCGCCGGTTCCGCACCGGGCTGCCGCTCGGCGAGGACCGCGGCCTCGAGGGCACGGCGATCATCATGACCGTGCTCGGCAGCGCCGGCGCGCTGTCGGCGGGCACCATCGTCCTGATCCTCGGCGCGCTGTCGCCCCAGCAGATGGAGCACGGCTGGGGCGTCATGCTCGTCGTCGTGTTCGCGCTGCTCGTCGTGCGGTCGTCGCTCCATATCCGCGCCGGGCTCGCGGGCCTGCGCGACGGCTCGTTCGATCGCCCCGGCGAGCTCGCGGCGCGCTACGCATCGTTCGGCGTGATCAGCGCGTTCTGCATCGGCGGCGTGCTGTGCCTGCTCGCGATGGCCGAGCGGCTGACCCCCGAGGCGATCGCCGGCATCGCGGTGCTGTGCTGGCTGCTGATCACCTGGCCGATGGTGATCAAGCGCTACTTCAACCAGCGGCTGTTCGCCGAGCTGCTCGCCGGCGATCGCATGATCCACCGCCGCGCCCCCGACGCCGGCCTGACCGGCCTGGGCTGGCTGCTGCTCGGCCACGCCGCGCTGTCCGCGGTGCTCCTGATCGTCGATATCACCCTGCTCGGCGCCGACGCGCGCGCCCCGCTTGTCCAGGCGATCCGCTGGTTCGCCCTCGACCGCTGGTGGTCCGTCGGACCGTCGGTCGACGCCGTGCGGCTCGCGCTCGAGCTCGCCGCCGCCGCTGCGCTGATCCGGATGAGCGACCGCCGCCGGGCGCTCGCGACGATCTATGCCGTGTTCGCGGGGGCGGCCGCGCTCGCCGCCGCGCTGCCCTGGCTCCGCGCGCTCGGGGCGTATCCCGATCTCTGGCGGCTGCTCGAGCTCCTGCCGATCGCCGTGCAGCTCGTGATCCCGGTCGCCGTGTGGCGGCTGGTCCACCGCGCTGCCGCGCCGCTCGCCCGGGCGCGCTACCGGACCCTGCCGTCCGGCCTGCCGCTCGGTCCGCCGCCGTGATCGCCCTCGCAGGCGCCGCGGGCCGCCCCGCGCGAGGCGCCGGGCCGCTGCCGCCCGCCACCGTGCCGGCGTGATCAGCGCCGTCTCACCGGCGTGATTCCCGGCCGGGGCCGAACCGAAGCCTGGTACCATGCGCCGGTGAGCGAGGGCTCGCCGACCGAGCGATTCGGGCCGTACATCGTGTACGAGCAGCTCGGGATCGGCGGCATGGCGCAGGTCCACCGCGCGGTCGCCGCCAACTCCGACGTGAAGCGCCCCGTCGCGCTCAAGCGCATGCTGTCGCACATCGCGGGCAGCGAGGACATGATCAAGTCGTTCGTCCGCGAGGCCCGCCTGGCGAGCTACCTGCGCCACGAGAACGTCGCGCAGACCTACGACCTCGGCCGCGTCGGCGACACCTACTTCATCGTGATGGAGCTGATCACCGGGCGCAACCTGCGCGAGGTGCTCCGTCACTGCGGCGCCACCACCGGGCCGATGCCGGTCCCCATCGCGCTCAACATCCTCAACCAGATCTGCGACGCGCTCGACTACGCGCACAACCTGTGCGACGAGACCGGCCAGCCGCTCGGCATCATCCACCGCGACGTCTCGCCGTCGAACATCATCGTCTCGGACAGCGGCGTCGTGAAGCTGATCGACTTCGGCATCGCGAAGGCGTCGGCCGCCGGCATGCAGACGATGAGCGGCACGCTCAAGGGCAAGTTCGCCTACATGGCGCCCGAGTACCTCGCCGGCCGGATCGACGCGCGCGCCGACCTGTTCGCGGTCGGCGTGATCGCGCACGAGCTGCTCACCAACCGCCCGCTGTTCTCGGGGCGCGACGACATCGACACGCTGACGCGCGTGCGCGACATGCACATCTCACCGCCGTCGAAGAAGAACCCGGCGGTGCCGCCCGAGATCGACGACATCGTCATGACCGCGCTCGCCCGCGACCCCGAGCGGCGGTGGCAGCACGCGACCGCGCTGCGCAGCGCGCTCACCACGCTGACCCGGCGGCTCGACCTGGTCGCCGGTAACGCCCAGGCGATCCAGTGGCTCGACTGGGCGTTCGCCCAGAAGCGGCGGCGGCCCGGCTCCGACGGCGACACCGAGATCGATCCGCGCGCCGAGCCGACCGATGAGGACCCGAGCATCTCGATCGATCCGCGCACCGACCCGCACACCGAACCGCCCAGCGATGACCTCGCGGCGATGAGCGGCAAGATCACGCTGGTCAAGCACGGCGGCGATCCCGATCCGCCGCCCCAGACCCCGCTGGGCACGCCGGCGTACGTCCCCGCCCAGCATCCGCTGCCCGGCACCGCTTCGGCCGCTCCGGCCGCTCCGGCCGACCGGCCCAGCCCCGGCCCGCGCGCCCCCGCCGGCGCGATGGTGCCGCCGATGGTGCGCTCGTCGGCATCGTTCGCGCGCAGCCAGTCCCAGCCGCCGGCCCCGGCCGAGCCGCGCGCATCGCAGCCGATGCCGGAGCCGCCGCACCGGCCGTCGTCGCCGTCGCAGCCGCCGCCGCTCGCCGCGCGACCCACCTCGTCGCAGCCGCCGCCACGGCCGCCGTCGCCGTCGCAGCCGCCCTCCGCGCGGTCCGCCTCGCCATTGCCGCCGCCGCTCGCCACGCAGCTCGCCTCGCTGCCGGCCCTCCCCTCGCTGCCGGCCGCGCCGGCGAACTCGACCCTGCTCGGCGGACCGCCCCCCGCGCCGCCGCCCAACCGCAACGCGGCTGCATTCGCCGCGGCGCGCCCGAGGCTGCCATCGCAGGTGCCGGGGGTCCCGTCCTCCACCGCCGATCCCGAGCAGTCGTCGCGGATCCAGCGCGACTTCGCGCAGCGGACCTCGACACCGCAACCGCCGCCACTCCCGCGCGATCGCTTCGGCCACCTCTGGCCGGTGCTCCTGGTGGTGCTCGCCGCGGCCGCCGCGGCCGCCGTCGTGTACTTTGTCCTTCCCCTGTTGACCTGACGAGGAGCGTGCGAGTGTCGGAGGCGAGTCGATTCCCGATGAAAAAACGGATTGCGCTGATCTCGACCGGCGGAACGATCGAGAAGACATACGACGAGCTGCGCGGCGTGCTGGAGAACCAGGTGTCGGTACTCGACATCATGCTGGCGTCGCTCGAGCTGCGCGGCATCGACATCCACCGCGTGCCGCTGATGAACAAGGACAGCCTCGACATGTCCGCCGACGACCACACGCTGATCGCCCGGACCGCGGTGCAGCTGGCCGGCAGCCACGCCGGCGTGGTCGTCGTCCACGGCACCGATCGGCTCGCCGTGTCGGGCGAGCGCGTCGTCGAGCTCGCCGGCACGCCGGCCGCGCCCGTCGTGTTCACCGGCGCGATGCGGCCGTGGGAGCTGCGGTCGACCGACGCGCTGCAGAACCTGACCGAGGCGCTGCTCGCCGTCCAGCTCGTCGCGCCCGGCGTCTACGTCGCCATGCACAACCAGGTCCTCCGGTTCCCCGGCGTGGTCAAGGACCCCGAGCGCCGCACGTTCGTGAAGGCGGGCTGATGGTCCCCAACCTCGGCGCCACGCTCCCCGCGCTGCTCGACGCGCTCGGACACGTCGGCATCGGCGTCACCATCATCGCCGACCGCGGCCGCGGCTTCGAGCGGATCTACGTCAACGGCCCTGCCGCCGCGCTGCTCGGTTACACCGTCGATGAGGTCCAGGCCCATCCCCTGCTCGACACGATCGCCCCCGAGCAGCGAGAGCTCGTGACCCAGCTGTCGGCGAGCTTTCGCGCCGGCCAGCCGGTGCCCCCCGCGCTCGAGTTCCTCGCGGTCCGCAAGGACGGCTCGACCCTCCCCGTCGAGCTCGCGCTCGGCTCGGTGCGCATCCCCGACGGACTCGCCTACGTCATGGTGATCCGCGACGTCAGCCTGCACCAGCAGACCCAGCTGTCGCTGCTCGAGGCCGATCGCATCGGCCTGGTCGGCGCGCTCGCCGCCGGGTTCGCCCACGAGATCAACAACCCGCTCACCTCGATCCTGCTCAACCTGCGCTCGCTGCGGCGCCAGCTCACCGCCGGCCTGCCCTTCGCCGCGCAACCCGCCGCCATGCGCTGCGTCGACGACGTCAACACCGGCGCCGAGCGCATCGCGAGCAACGTCCGCGCCCTGCAGACCCTCGCCACCCGCAGCGGCATCGCCCCGATCGATCTCGCCGGCGTCGTGTCCTCCGCCCTGCGCCTCGCCGCGCCCAGCCTCGAGGCCCGCGCCCACGTCATCCGCCAGATCTTCCCCGTCCGCCGCGTGCTCGGCGAGGAATCGCGCATCGGCCAGGCCGTCCTCGCCATGCTCCTGTTCTCGAGCTCGGGCTTCGACACCGAGATCGCCAATTCCAGCAACCGCATCGTGGTCAGCGTCGAGCAGCGCGACGACGACGTCGTCCTCGAGGTCTCCGACAACGGCCGCGACCTCACCCCCGAAGAGACCCTCCACGCCTTCGACCCGTTCTACCGCTCCTCCGCCCGCGGCGCCGGCGTCGGCGTCGGCCTCGGCGTCGCGCGCTCCGTCGCCGCCACCCTCGGCGGTGAAGTCACCCTCGCACCCCGCCCCGAAGGCGGCGCCGTCATCACCATGCGCTTGCGCGCCATGCCCCCGTAGTCACCTCCGGAACCGCCGCAGATCGGTCAAGATGCGGAGTCATGGAGCTCGATTCCTCGTGGGCGGCGCGTGCGGTCTCCGCCGCGGATGCCATCGCACACGTCCGTTCCGGGGCCCGGGTGTTCGTCCACGGCGCCGCGGCCACGCCGGTGCCGCTGCTCGACGCGCTCGCCGCGCGCCGCGATCTCGAGGGCGTCCGGCTGTATCACCTGCATACCCAGGGCGCCTCGAGCTGCTTCGCAGAGGGCGTCGCCGAGCGCATCCGATCGGTCTCGATGTTCGTCGGCGCCGACGCGCGGCCCGCCGTCGCCGACGGCCGCGCCGACTTCATGCCGGTGTTCCTGTCCGACATCCCGGTGCTGTTCGCGTCCGGCGCCGTGCCGCTCGACGTCGCGATCGTCCAGCTGTCGCCGCCCGATCGCCACGGCCTGCTCTCGCTGGGGACCTCGGTCGACGCCGCGCGCGCCGCCGTCGACCACGCCCGCATCGTGATCGCCGAGATCAACGACCGCATGCCGCGGACCCACGGCAACGCGATGGTCGAGCTCGGCCGCATCCATGCGTTCATCCACACCAGCCGGCCGCTGCCGTCGGCCGAGCGCCCGCCGCCGAGCGAGGTCGAGGCCCGGATCGGCGAGCAGATCGCGGCGCTGGTCGAGGACGGCGCGACCTTGCAGACCGGCATCGGCGGCATCCCCGACGCGGTGCTCGCCCGGCTCGGCAATCACGCAGACCTCGGCGTGCACACCGAGATGTTCTCCGACGGCCTGATCCCGCTGCTCGACGGCGGCGTCATCACCAATCGCCGCAAGGCGGTCCATCCCGGGCGCACCGTCACCAGCTTCGTCACCGGCAGCCAGGCGCTCTACGACTACATCCACGACCACCTGGCGATCGAGTTCCACGGCTGCGACCGCACCAACGACACGGCCCTGATCCGCAAGAACGACCGGGTCACCGCGATCAACGCCGCGATCGAGGTCGACCTCACCGGCCAGGTCTGCGCCGACTCCATGGGCCCCGCCATCTGGTCCGGCATCGGCGGCCAGATGGACTTCCTGCGCGGTGCCGCGCTGTCTCGCGGCGGCAAACCGATCATCGCGCTGCCGTCCACCGCCGCGCGCGGCACCGTCTCGCGGATCACCGCGCAGCTCAAGCCCGGCGCCGGCGTCGTCACCACGCGTGGCCACGTCCACTGGGTGGTCACCGAGTACGGCGCGCGCAACCTCCACGGCCTGACCCTGCGCGAGCGCGGCGAGGCGCTGATCTCGATCGCCCACCCCGATGTCCGCGGCGAGCTGCGGCGCGCGCTCGCCGCGCTCCGGCACTACGTGATCGGCGCCCCGGGCACACCGGATCGCGGATGACACTCCCAGTCAGTCGAATCGAATCCTGACTCGATGACGTACCGGCGCTCGACGAGCGCGCTCGTGCCGAGGGACTGACCTGAAAATCATCCGCAAGATCGCGATTTTCTTACCCGTAGAATCCGCGGTCCCTCGGCGGCTTTGCTAGCCTGGAGTATTCATCACGACGTCGAGCGAGACCGAGCGGCGGGAGGCGCATCAGTGCGCAGCCCGGAGGGGCAGCTCCGTGCCGGTCACGCCAGCCATTTCATGCCTCGGCGTCAGCGCTCGTCCGATCACGGCATCGTTCGCGCAGCTGCGGCCGATCCCGGACGCGGCGTTCGCTCCAAGCCACACCCCATCACGCCACGGGTCCCCTCGGCCAATCAGG
This sequence comes from Deltaproteobacteria bacterium, assembly GCA_005887925.1. Taxonomy (GTDB): domain Bacteria; phylum Myxococcota_A; class Polyangia; order Haliangiales; family Haliangiaceae; genus JABFXX01. Next base: position 8,656 of record VBLP01000620.1, read on the forward strand.
CGTGAGCCGCTACGCGCTCGAATCGATCCCTTCGACCGCAATCGGTGGGTACACTCTTCGGGCTACGCCTTTGGCACCGGGCACCGCCGCAATGACTCGAAGATCAAGCGCTCGAGGGTCATCTCGCTGCCGTGTGCTACTGCCGCCTCGACCGCGGCTCGTGCGACGGCAGGTTTCCAGCCAAGCCCGGTGAGTGCAGCCTTGGCTTGCGTGCAAAGGATCGCGGCGTCGAGCCTGGCCGCGCCCTGCGGCAGATGCCACGCGCGCTGCGCTCCCCTCGGCCGAGACCTCGGTACGCCCACGCTGCGCTTCGCTGGTGTCGACGCGCGTGCACACATCGCGCGGAGTCGGCGGATCGGTTGTGCCCATGTGGGTGCGGGCCTCTGAGATCGCGGCCTCCGCATCCGCGTTCGCGTACGTCGGCGTGTTCGTGGTCGAGGCATCGAATACGTCCACTTCGAGCACCGCGGCGCGGAGCGGAACCATCGCATGCGCCGCACCCACGTGAGCGTCAACGCCGGCCAGCGAGCTCGTTGCATCGGCCAAGCCGGTGGGCGCAACCGCGGCGACAAGTGAGGCCGTCGTTGATGTCCAGGCGCCCACGTGGGCGTCAGCGCCGACCGGTGAGCTCGTTGCATCGGCCGATCCCGTGCACGCCACAGCGACGAGCGAGGCCCTCGTTGATGCCGAGGCGCCCACGTGGGCGCCGGTATTCCTGATCGCGTTCGTGTGCGTGAGCGAGGGACCAGCACTGCACGCGGTCGCTTGGCCCGATCGGTGGATCACGAGCTGCTCGGCCGTACCGGAGATCGTCAATAAGCCTGCGTGGTGGGACTGATGGCAGCGGCTGCAGCACAAGATGAGGTTCAACGCATCATGACTGCCGCCATCGGCACGATGGATGATGTGGTGCAACTCGAGCCCGCGGGCGGAGCGGCAGCCATCGACGCGGCAGCGGCCGCCGTCGCGGCGCCACACGAAGCGCGCGACGCTCGGTGGAATGTCCTGGGACGCGCGCTCGGGCGCAGGACCATCGATCGATCCGATGTGCTGCGCGTCGCACATCGCGCGGTCGACTGCCGCAGGCTCGACCGGAACCTGC
>VBLP01000621.1:0-27964 GCA_005887925.1 Deltaproteobacteria bacterium
CCGGACCACGTGCGTGCGCGCCTGTGGATCCGGCGGATCATCCGGCCGATCGCCGGCGCGATGACCGGCGACGAGATCTTCGATCTGGCGAAGGTTCTTGCCGACCGCTGCTGTGATCCACGCTGCCTCGGTCACAGGCGTCGCGACACGGGTCAGCTCGCGCACGGCGGAGAACGCCAGCTCATCACCGGCGAGCGCCGCAGTGAGCCGGGGCAAGCTACCGAGCGCCCGGGCCACCCGCAGCCGGTCCTGGGCCGTGCGCGGCGCATAGTCCAGCGCGCGCTCGAGATAATCCAGCGCAGAGACCATGCCGAGTGGCCGCCAGATCTGCAGTGCCTCGGCCTCGCGGAGCCAGTGCATCTCCTCGGCATCCAGCGCGGAGCGGCTGCGTCGGATCGCCCGCAGCGCGCGGTCCACGATTCGCCAGTCCCGCGGCGTTTCCCGTGGAACGTCCGACGCCCACGCGAGCACCTGTTCCATTCCCACCGCCACTTCGTCGCTTCCCTCGCACAGCATGATCAGTCTCCTGCTCGTGATTGCGCACCGCTTCTAGCACACGAGTTTTCGACGCTACGGTTTGCGTTCTGCGCGACGATTCGTCGTCTTCATCGAGAAAATGACAGTCGCGCATGTTTTCGCTCGCACAACGCAAGTCAGCCCGTCCTGGAGCAGATCAATGCATGGTTCTCCGCCCGCGATGCCGACGGTGGCTCTGAAGTGTCAAGCATATTCGACGCTGATGCCAGCAATTGCCACCTTCAAACTCCCTGTGAAAAGACAACAACAATCAGTGAAACATCCCCAGCTGGATCACCGGCGAACTTCGAAAACGATGCCAGCCAGCGAGACGGCGCGCCTGGGCTTGATCGGCTTGAAGCTCCTGAATCGACGACCGTTGCCGAGCGACAGCTCTCCGGCCGCGGCGAGCGCGAATAAGGTCTCATCATCTCCTGGGCCCGTGACGACCGGACGAAGCTCCGCCACCACCTCACCGCGATGGATGATGTAGATCGGCTGCATGGACTCACGGACGTGTCGCAGGTAGTGGCTGAGCCGATTCTTCAGTTCGCGTCTACCGATGTGCATGACGCAATGTAGCGCCGGCAGCCATCGAGCACATGTCCATCAGGCCGGCAGTAGCTGGTCGGATACCGATCAATGGCGCTCTGCTTTGCGCGCCTCGGCCCATGAGGTTAGCGGGCGCGATATCGCGCGGGGTGCTGCCCTCCGCGATCGCCGGGAGCCTCAGTTCCCTGGCGAATCGCTGAGCGAGATCTGCTCGAGCGTGGCATCGGCCGGCGCCGCCGGTCGGCGCGTCACGGCAGCGCGAGCTCGACGGTCTGCGGCGCAGCAGCGACCGCGATGACCCGGCTGACGACCGCTGGGTCGCGCTCGCTGCCGCCGCTGCGGTCCCAGCGCGAGATGCAGAGGGTGTACTCGCCGGGGAGCACGTCGCGGAACTCGGTGGTCATCCGGCGATCCTTGGTCGAGAGGCTGTTGGCGCTGCGCGATGTCGGGCTGTGGAACAGCGGCTGCAGCTGCGAGTGGCGCTGCACCGCGATCCGGCCGGCCACCAGGTACACGTTGGCCGAGTCGTCGTCGCTGCGCAGCGCGATGAGGACGTGCACGATGGTCCCGGCGGCGAGCGTGACGTCGTGCGCGGCGGTGCGGCCGCCGGTGATGGTGACCTGCTGGACCACGGGGGTGCCGTTGGTCATGTGGTTGCGACCGATCGCCTCGACGGTGACCTCGTAGCGGCCGGGGACGAGACCATCGAGCTGGTAGCGGCCGTCGCCCTCGGAGCGCGCGACGCGGTGAACGCCGCCATCGAGGCCGATCAGGCTGACCTGCGCGACGACCGGCGCGCCGGCGCGCTGGATGCTGCCGGCCAGGGCGCCGAGGCGCTCGAGATCGAGATCGATCGGCCCGTCGGCGGGGGCGGTGACGAGGCGCGAGCTCATGCCCGCGACGTCGGCGATCACGGCGACCTCGCGCATCGGCGCGAGTGGAAACGCGAAGCCGCCGTCGCGCTCGGTGGTCCGCTCGTCGAGCGCGATCAGCTCGCGCGCGTGGCCGGAGGCGTAGCCCATCCGCACCCGGGCGCCGCCGACCGGCGCGCCGCCGTGCAGGACGCGACCGGCGATCACGCGCGACGGCTCGCCGCGCGGCGGCGGGATCGGCTTGCGCTCGAAGTGGCCGATCCACGGCGGGTCCTTCGGCAGACCGAGGCGGAGGGCCTCCTCGGGCGACACCGGCACGGCGCCGAGGCGCTCGGGATCGCGATACGTGACATCGGGATGGTCGACGGCGCGCCGGACCGCGGCCTCGTCCGGGGAATCCCCGACCTTGGCGCCCTTGGCCGACGGACCGGCCATGCGGTCGACATAGGTGAATGCCAGGGCTCGGCCCTGGGGATCGGGGACCCAGATCCAGCGCGTCTTCGGCTTCGCCGGCTGAGCGCTCGACCCCTCGGCGCGCGGCGGCGGTGGTGAAGGCTTGAAGGCACGTGGCGGCGGTGGTGGTGGTGTGGGTTCATCGCACGCGGCGGCGGAGGCGGCGGCGTGGGCTGCGCGGCACGCGTCGGTGGCGCCGGTGGCGGCTCCGAGGCGTGCGCCGGCTCGGCCGCCGCGTCGAGCCGCTGCAGCTCCATCGTTCCCCCGCACGGGCAGAACGCGGTGAAGCGGATCGGAACGCTGCCCGGGTGATCGCCGAACCGGGTGCGCGCCATCGTCGTCGGCAGATCCAGCCCCTGATCCGCGCCGCAGCGATCGCACGGCCGGAACGCCCACTGCACGCGCTCGGCGAGATACGCCTCGTCGACCTGCAGCGGATACGGAATGCCAGGCACGACGACGAACAGCAGCGACTGGCCGTTCTGGATCGTCAGCGCGTGCGTCGCGTGGAGCAGCGTCCCGCGGTACACCGGCCGTTCGATCCAGTGCACGCGCTCGGTCGCGAGCGGCGCCCCGGGCGCACGCGCCACGCTGGCGAACCGCACGCGCGCGTGCAGCGCGGTGACCTCGATCCAGCACGTCTCCGGCTTGCGCTGGGTCCGCCGCGGCTCGCCGTCGTGCAGCACCACCTGGACGTGATCGGGATACTGAGGATGAAAACGCGCCGAGAGCTCGGGATCGCTCCGCCAGACCGCCATCGCACGAATCTAACATTCGATCTTCGAGGTGCACGCGGCCGCACTCCCGACGCCGCGACGCTGCGCCGGGGTGAAGCAGCTGCGCTGCCGCCGCTCGACGCCGTGCCCACCGCGCTCGCCCAGCTGCTCACCCTCGCCCGCAGCTTCGGCCTCGACGTCCCCGGCCGGTCGGACTCGTCGCGCTAACCCCGCATCACGAGGAACACGGCGTGCGCGGTCGCGACCGGCGCGGCGCGGTCGGCCTGCCAGGCCTCCATGCGCACGTTGGTCACCCGGCGGCCCTGCCGCGTGACGACGCCGCGCGCGTGGGTATCGACCGGCGCGCCCGAGCGCAGGTAGTCGACGGTCAGCGTGATCGTCTTGGGCAGGACGACGGTCTCGGCGCGCCACACCAGCTCGAAAATCGCCGCCGACTCGAGCAGCGCGCCCAGCGTGCCGCCGTGCAGCGCCGGCAGCGCCGGATTGCCGATCAGGTGGCCGCTGTAGCGCATCGTCGTGATCAGCTCGTCGCCCTGCATCGCGGCGGTCAGGCCGAGGAAGCGCGCGTAGGGCACCAGGTCGATCAGGCCCTGGTAGTCGTGCGACGCCTTGGCCGCGGTCATCCGCTCGATCAGCGTCGGCGCCGGTGGATCGGGCTCAGCCGCGGTCATGCCTTGCCCAGCTTGGTCGACAGCATGAACGTGCCCACCGAGTGTGCGATGACATCCTCGGGATCGTCCTGATACGCGACGGCGCGCGTGAATGCGACATTTCTCGTCATCTTGTAACAGGTCGCCTTGCCGATCACCGACTTGCCCGGCGCGGCGGGCTTCAAGTAGTCGATCCGCAGGTCGAGCGTGGCGATCGGCACGAGCTCGGTCAGCGACGCGAACACCGCGGCACCTGAACAGCCGTCGAGCAGCGCCGTGATCGCGCCGCCGTGCAGCGTCCCGGTATCCGGGTTCCCCACCAGCTTGGCATCGTACGGAAGCGCTCGTCAATTTCAGTTTCGGTTCCTCGCTGCCGTCCGCCATCATCACCGACCGTAGCAGGATTGAGGTCTCGACGTCGCAGAACGCTCCTGCCACCGCTCATGGTACATGGAGACGGTATGGCGCAGGCCGCGAACGACCGCCGCATCCATGCACCACGGGGCCCGATCCCCACCTGGTACTTCGCGCTCGTCGTCGTTCGCCGCGGCCACCGCTTCCTCCTGACCCAGGAGCGCAAGTACGGCGCCACGTGGTCGATCCCCGGCGGTCGCGTCGAGCCCGGCGAGTCGCTCGCCTCCGCCGCGATCCGCGAGGTCCTCGAGGAGACCGGCGTGCCGGCCAAGCTCGACGGCGTGCTCCGCGTCGAGCATTCGCCGGGCGAATCCAGCGCGCGGATCCGCGTCATCTTCCTCGGCTCGCCGCTCGACGACACCGAGCCCAAGTCCGTCCCCGACGACGAATCGCTCGGGGCCGCGTACCTGACGCTCGACGAGATCCGCGAGCGCCCGCTGCGCGGCGCCGAGCTCCGCGTGCTGCTCGAGACCGTCGCCGACGGCTGCCAGGTGTTCCCGCTCGATCTGCTCGGCACCGAGATGTCGGTCTGACACGGCGCACACCCGCCCGACGAGGATCATCGTCGGCCCGCCCATGGTCGCAATGCGTCGACCCGAGGAGCGCTGCCACGCCGGATGGGCGACGAGATGCCACCGGCACGAACTTCGCGTACGATCGCAGAACGGCTGAACAGATGATCACGCAGTTCCGGCTCGAGAACTTCAAGGCGCATCGCGACACGACGCTCCTGCTGCAGCGCTTCACGTTGCTCGTGGGCGACAACGGCAGCGGCAAGACCAGCGTGCTCGAGGCGCTTCAGCTGCTGGGACAGCTCGACGAGCACGCGCAACGCCGGGCCCTCGATGAAGTTCTGCGCTCGGGTGCGAAACAGATAACGTTGTCATCGGAGGGGGTAACTGGCAGCGAGCGCTGGGCATCTTCCTTCACGCTCATCGCGCCGGGAGACCCCCGGTGGGGCGATACCTGGGTACTCCGCTTGAGTGGTGCGGACGGCTCCGGCCGGGTTGACGAGTCACGACAGGTGGGGGCTTCGCTTGCGTACATGCCAGCATTGGCCAGCGCCAGGAGGCATCTCGGACAGGTGGCGCTGTACCGATTCCGCTCCGATCAGGTCGCGGCGACGGCGTACAGTGATCGGCCGAATGCGCCACTGGGACAGGACGGCGCACAGACGGCGGTCGCGCTCGCGGCACTGAAGCTCGCCGACGACGAAGCGTTCAACCGCATCGAGACCGCGATGCGCAGGATCGTGCCTGCTCTCCATCGCATCCGCATCAGACCCGCCGAGCTCCAGCACCCGTCCAACCCCAACCCCGTGGTCGGAAGCAAGCTCCACTTCGACTTTCAAGGCGCCAAGAACGTCCCGGCGCACCATGCCAGCCAGGGAACCCTCGTCGTCCTGGCATTGCTCACGGTCCTGTATGGCCGCGATCGACCCAGCGTGATCCTGCTCGACGACTTCGATCACTCGCTTCACCCGCGCGCGCAGATCGAGCTCGTCCGGATGATCAAGGAGCTCCTCGAGCTGGACGACTTCAGGGAGACACAGATCATCGCCACGACGCATTCGCCCTATGTGCTCGACGAGGTGTCGCCGTCGGACGTCATCGCCTTCGCACTGCGCGACGACGGCACGGTGGCTTCGAAGCCGCTATCGGAGCATCCCGACGCGCCCAAGGTGAACGGCTCGCTCAAGAGCGGCGAGCTGTGGAGCCTCGACGCCGAGCGCGACTGGGTGCGGTGAAGCTCATCGCGTTCTGCGAGGCGCCGGCCGACTTCCGGCTCGTGTCGGATCTGGTCGATCGCGTACTGCGCGAGTCGGAGCAAACACCGCCTTGGGTCATCGACAACTTCGAGACACCCGAGGCCATCCGTACCTGGCAACCCGATGGCTCCGGACGTCCCTACTTCGACCTCCACCACCTGAATGACTACACGAAGGAGCTGGATATCCGCGGTGTTCGCGGACACTTCAACGGTCGACTGGGAGGCCCTGGAAGCGCGATGGCCCGGAAGGCCTTCCTGATCGCGCGAGCCGTGAACAAGCGGACCACCGAGCCGATCGATGTGGTCGTCCTCGTGTGGGACACCGACCAGCAGCGAGGCGACCGGCCCGACGGTGTCGCACTGGCTCGCGATGACGCCCGGCGCTGGGCGCGGTTCCAGATCGTGTGCGGGTTTCCCGATCCCGAACGTGAAGCCTGGGTGCTCGCCGGGTTTGAACCGTGCGACGACGTCGAGCACCAGCTCCTGGAGGAGCTGCACCGCACCCTGGGCTTCTCTCCGGTGGTCGATGCGGTTCGCCTGCGGGACAAGACCCATGGCGCGCTGCGGAACATCAAGCGCGTGCTCGATGTCCTGACCCGCGCCGATGCCGATCGCGAGGCGAGATGCTGGACCGATCCACCGCTTGTCACGCTGCGGGCCCGCGGCGTTGCGACCGGGCTGTCTGCATTCCTCGACGGGCTCGATGCCTCGCTCCTGCCACTGCTCGATCCCGCGGCAGGAGCGCGTCGCTCCGGCCAGGAATGATGCGCGACTTCCGCAGCTTACCGCCTGAGCTCATCTGATCTGACCCGGCCCCGCGTCGCGGTTTCGCGATCTCTTCCCCCGGTGCGGCGTCGAGGACCTCTGACCCGCGGCGGCCCCGGCGCGCGGAAGGAGATTGCGTCCGGGAGGGGGCCAGGGGGTAAGATGCCCCGCGATGCGACCCACCTGGCTTCTCGGCGCCCTCCTCGTCGTTTCCGTCGGTGCAGCCTGCAAGGGAAAGCAGGGGGACGGCAAGACCATCCGCGTCGGGGTCGTGACGTCGCTGACCGGCTCGCAGGCCGCGTTCGGCCTGGCCCACAAGAACGGCTACACGATCGCGCTCAACGAGATCAACGCCAAGGGCGGCGTGATGGGCAAGCCGCTCGAGGTCGTGTTCTACGATGACCAGAGCAAGCCCGACCAGGCGGTGCAGGGTGTCGCCAAGCTGATCGATCAGGACCACGTGCCGCTGATCCTCGGCTCGTTCGGGAGCGAGAACACCCGCGCGATGGTCCCCGCGGTCGACCAGCGCAAGGTCCCGCTGATCGTGCCGACCGCCACCGCCGACAACATCATGGAGGCCGGCTCGCCGTGGGTGTTCCGGATCTGCGCCGGCTCGAGCGCGTACGCGACCTCCACGACCAACTTCCTCAAGGACAACGGCGCGCCCAGGACGCTGGCCCTGATCTACGAGAACACCAACTTCGGCCAGTCGAACGCCGCCGCGATGAAGACGGTCGCGACCGCCGCCGGGATGACCGTCGTCGCCGACGAGGGTTACCAGCCGAAGTCGCCCGATTACAAGGCGCTGCTCCAGCGGGTGAAGGCCAAGGAGCCCGAGGTGGTGTACTACGCGTCGTACCTGCTCGACGCGGTGACCCTCATGCGCCAGTCCGAAGAGGTGGACTTCAACCCGAAGTTCGTCACCTCGGCGGGCACCGGGTTCTCCGCGGCGGAGTTCCCGACCAGCACCGACAAGGGCGCCGGCAAGTACGCCGAGTACACCTTCTCGGTGTCGCAGTGGCTGCCGAGCTCGCCGTGGGCGGGGTCGAAGGAATTCGACGAGGCGTTCACCAAGCTCACCGGGGGCCACCCCGCGTACCACGCGACCCAGGCCTACGCGGCGCTGCTCCTGGCAGCCGATGTGCTCAGCCGCGCCAAGTCGGACCAGCCGACGGCGATCGCCGACGCCCTGCGCAAGACCAAGCTCGACACCGCGTTCGGCCCGATCCAGTTCGACGCCAAGGGCCAGAATGCCCACCCGGTGTCGATCACGCAGGTCCAGCATGGCCAGTACAAGCTGGTCTGGCCGGGCGACAGCGCCGAGTCCAAGCCGGTCGCGACGCCGGCCTGGTCCGAGCGACATTGACGGCCGGGCGAGATTTCGCCGATCGAGGCGGTTTTTCGCGCGACGCCGTGTGAATACTCGGGCTCGTCATGGAGTTCACGCTGCGAGCCCTGCAGGCGGTGCTCAACGGCCTCCTGACCGGCTCGCTGTACGCGCTGATCGGCATGGGCATGGCGCTGATCTTCGGCGTGATGCGCATCGTCAACTTCGCGCACGGCGCGTTCCTGATGGTCGGCATGTACGCGACGTACATGCTGTACGACCACCTCCACGTGACGCCCTACGTCGGCTTCCTCGTCGCGGCCGCGCTGCTGCTCGGGATCGGCGTGTTGACGTATCACGGCCTGCTGCGCTGGGTCGCCGAGCGCTCGCACTTCATGCAGATCCTGCTCACCCTGGGCATCGCGCTGATCCTGACCGGCGGCGCGCAGCTGGTGTTCGGCGCCGATTACCACAAGGCCAACCTCCCGCTGCTCGACGTCAACCTGCACCTCGGCCGGCACATCACGATCAACGCGCCGTGGCTCCTGTCATTCGCCATCACCGTGGTGCTCGCGACCGGCATGTTCCTGTTCGTGATGAAGAGCCGGTTCGGCCGCGCGCTGCGCGCGATCGCGCAGAACCGCTACGCCGCGTCGCTGATGGGGATCCACGTCGTGCGCACCGAGGCGCTCGCGTTCGGCCTCGGGCTCGCCGCGGTCGGCTTCGCCGGCGGCCTGCTGCTGCCGGTGTTCTACCTCTACCCGACGGTCGGCGACGAGTTCACCGGCAAGGCGTTCGTGATCGTCGTGCTCGGCGGCATGGGCTCGATCGAGGGCGCCGCGGTCGCCGGCGTCGTGCTCGGTGTCATCGAGAGCCTGACCAGCCTGTACTGGGGCAACGAGTGGGCGCTTACCGTCGACTTCGCGATCTTCCTCGGCGTGCTGTCGCTACGGCCGAGCGGCCTGTTCGGGAGCCAGCGCGTATGACCCGCCGGCGCGCCGCGCTCGCCGCCGCGGCGTTCGGCCTGTGCCTGCTGGTGCCGCTCGTCGTCGAGCAGGACTACCAGCTCAAGATCCTGTTCCGCGTGTTCACGTTCGCGGCCCTCGGCCTGGCGTGGAACCTGGTCGGCGGCTATGCCGGCCAGCTCTAGCTCGGCCACGCGGCCTACTTCGGCATCGGCGCGTACAGCCTGGCGCTGTTTCCCGAGAAGCTCGGCGCGCCGATCCCGGTCGCGATCGTCCTCGGCGTGGTCGCCGCGATGGCCGCCGCGTTCGTGATCGGACGGGTGTCGTTCCGGCTGCGCGGCCCGTACTTCGCGCTCGCGACGATTGCGTTCGGCGAGATCCTGCGTCACGCCACCAAGAACCTCCACAGCGTCACCGGCGGCGACATCGGCGTCCAGCCGCCGGCGCTGTTCGCGCGCGATCCGAGCCGGTGGTTCTACGTGTCGGCGGTCGTGCTCACCGCGCTCGCGCTCGCGGTCACCGTGGCGATCGTGCGCTCGCGGTTCGGCTACCAGCTCCAGGCGATCCGCGAGGACGAGGACACCGCGATGGCGTGCGGCATCGACGCGGCGCGCACCAAGCTCGTCGCGCTCGTGATCAGCGCCGCGCTCACCGCGGTCGCCGGCGCGCTGTGGGCCAGCCAGTTCCTGTTCATCGATCCCGACTCGGTGCTCGCGACCCGGCTGTCCGAGCAGATCGCGATCGTCGCCATGCTCGGCGGTGCCGGCACGCTGACCGGCCCGATCGTCGGCGCGATCGTGCTCGTGCCCGCCGAGGAGCTGTTCAAGAACGTGTTCGAGGAGGCCCACCTCCTGATCTACGGCGTGCTCATCGTCGTCGTCGTGCTGTTCCTCCCCGAGGGCATTGTCGGCACCGTCGCCCGGTGGTGGCCGCGCCTCGCTGGCCCCGTCACCCGCTGGTGGCGGCGAACCCGGAGCGCGCGGACATGACGGCGCTCTTGACCGTCGAGCACGTCAGCAAGCGCTTCGGCGGCCTGCGCGCCGTCGACGACGTGTCGTTCACGGTCGACGACGGCGAGGTCCTGTTCATCGTCGGGCCCAACGGCGCCGGCAAGACCACGCTGTTCAACCTGATCACCGGCTTCCTCGCGCCCGACGCCGGCACGATCCGGTTCGCCGGTCGCTCGCTCGCCGGCGTGCCGCCACACGCCGTCGCGGGGTTGGGCATCGGCCGCACCTTCCAGATCGTCAAGCCGCTGCGCAACCTCACCATCCTCGAGAACGTCATGCTCGGCGCGTTCCTGCACACCCGGCGCGTCGACGAGGCCGCGGCGCGCGCCCGCGAGGTGCTGGCGTTCCTCCAGATGGAGGCGATCGCGGAGGCGCCCGCGCACGGCGTGCCGCTCGCCACCCTCAAGCGCCTCGAGATCGCCCGCGCGCTCGCCACCCGGCCCAGGCTGATCCTGCTCGACGAGGTCGTCGCCGGCCTGCCCACCGGCGAGGCCCTCGCGCTCGCGGACCTGCTCCAGCGCCTCCCCGAGCTCGGCGTCGCCGCGGTCGCCGGGGTCGAGCACGTCATGCAGGTCGTCATGCGCGTCGCCCACCGCGTCATCGTCGTCGATCGCGGCGCGGTGATCGCCGAGGGCGCGCCCGCCGACGTCGTGCGCCGCCCCGCGGTCATCGAGGCCTACCTCGGCGCCAAGTACAAGCAGGTCACCGGATGACCGCCGCGGCCGGCCCCCTGCTCGAGCTCGCCGGCATCCGGGCCGGCTACGGCGACTTCCAGGCGCTGTTCGACATCAGCCTCGAGGTCCGCGCCGGCGAGATCGTCACGCTGATCGGCGCCAACGGCGCCGGCAAGACCACCACGCTGCGCGTGATCTCCGGCAGCCTCCGGGCCACCGCCGGCACCGTCCGGTTCGACGGCCACGACATCACCCAGCTCCCCGCCCACGCGATCCCCGAGCGCGGCATCAGCCACGTCCCCGAGGGCCGCCAGCTGTTCCCGCACATGACCGTCGAGGAGAACCTCGACCTCGGCGCCTACAACCGGCGCAGCCGGCCGCGCGCCCGCGCCGCCCTCGACGACCAGCTCGCGCTGTTCCCGCGGCTCAAGGAGCGCCGCCGCCAGCTCGCCGGCACGCTGTCCGGCGGCGAGCAGCAGATGGTCGCGATCGCCCGGGGCCTCATGGCCGCGCCGCGGCTGCTCCTGCTCGACGAGCCGTCGCTCGGCCTGTCTCCCAAGATCACCGAGGAGGTGTTCGCGCGCGTCCAGGACATCGGCAAGCGCGGCGTCACCGTGCTGATCGTCGAGCAGAACGTCGTCGACGGCCTCAGCATCTCCGACCGCGGCTACGTGATCGAGAACGGCCGCGTCGTCATGCACGGCGCTGCCGCGGCGCTCTTGCGCGACGACAAGATCCGCGCCGCCTACCTCGGGCTGTAGGCGAACTGCCGATCGTCGGCGACCGCCGCGTGCGTGTATGATGCTGCCCCAGGGGGTCCCTTGCGATATCTCTTCGGCGATTCCACCGAATCTGATCTCGAGTTCGATTACCTGGCGTTCCTGCGCGAGGTGATCGACTGCGCCGTGGTGATGGCGGAGTGCGAGGTCACGCTCGGGGTGACCGTCGAGGACCGGCGCACCCGCGAGCTGGAGACCGCCGCCGTGATCGCCGCGGTCGACGACCTGGGCCGGCGGGCCTCGCAGCTGGTCGGCCCGGTCGCCAGCGAGCAGGCGTCCGCGCCGGTCGGCCGGTGCGCGGCAGCGATCGCCGCGGCGATCCGCGAGGCGGTCGAGCGTGAATCGCAGCAGGCTCGCGCCGCGCTCGCGGCCGAGTGCGACGAGATGGACCGCCAGGACCAGCGCCAGCGCGAACGCGCCCGCACCGTGCTCGAGAAGCTGCTGCGGGCCCACGACCTGCCCGGCGCCCACAAGGAGCTCGAGGTCGCGTGGACCGCGGCCGGCGTCAAGGCGACGATGCGGGAGCGCACCTCGTTCGGGGTCGAGGCCGTGGTCGCGCTCGACATCCCGGCGAGCTCGATCTTCGGGATCGACCTGCGCGTCGACCGGATCGCCGACGGCGTCGAGGTCCGCACCCACGAGACCGGCGGCTGGCTGAAGAAGTCCGACAAGGTCGTGGCGCACAAGCTCGGCCGCTACCAGGTGACCGGCGTGCAAGTCGGCGGCGACGCCACCACGGTGCGGCTGCGCATGACCCCGGAGCCGAGCGCCCCCGGCTTCGTCATCACGGCGCGCCGCGGCGGCGAGCTCCACGTCGAGCCCACCGGCGCCGAGCCCGGCCGCGAGGTCGCGATCGACGAGCGCGACGTCGCCCGGCTGCGCCTGCTCGCCGAGCGGCTCGAGACCGCCGTGCGCGCGCTCGCCGACAACCGCACCGGCCTGGTGTCGGTCGAGATCGACGGCGCGCCGATCGCGCAGCACGCGCATCCCCGCGTCCTCGCCGAGCGGCTGATCGCCGCGGTCGCACCCACCGTCCAGCAGATCGCGAGCCACTCGCGGAGCCCGGGCGAGCTCGTGCTGCGCCGGCCGCTGGGTGACAACCGCCGCGAGGAGATCTTCGTCTCCACCGCGGACCTCCGGAAGCGGCTCGACGGTCTGCCATCGGCCGCCCGCGAGGTGTTCGCGCCGCTCCAGCTCGGCGGCGAGCCGGCCAAGCCTGCCGTCGACGAGCCGCGGCCGCCGGCGCGACCGCCCGCCGAGGTCAAGGCGCCAGCGCCGGCCGCCGAGGTCAAGGCCCCACCGCCGGCCGCCGAGGTCAAGGCCCCACCGCCGGCCGTCGAGGTCAAGGCCCCACCGCCGGCCGCCGAGCGCCCCGTGCCGGTGGCCGATCACCGCTTCGATAGCGAGTCCGACACCCGGCCCGACATCCGACACCCCGGCCGGATCGGGCCGCCACCGGCGCCGAAGAGCGACGCGCGCAGCGGACCGAGCCGACTGGCTCCGCTGGCCTCGATCGCGGACGTTCGCCGCGCGACCCCGCCGACCGCGTCGCGCGGCGAGTCCCCCGTCATCGTCGATGCGTCGCTGTTCGACGACACCGATTCGCCGTTCCCGGCCTCGCGGCCCGACCGGCCGGCGACAGACCGACCGGCGAGCGCGGCGCCGCGAACGGTCGACAAGGCGCTCGAGATCGCGGCCGAGGCCAGCCGCAAGCGCGGCGATGACTCGGCGCTCGGCGACGCGATCGACCGCGCGCTCGACGAGGCCGAAGGCCCGCCGTCGTCGAAGTAAGTCGGCGCTTTCCACACAGCAGCGGCGCCGATCCAGCGCAAGTCGCGGCCGGAGCGGCGGTATCATCGCGGCGATGACCATCGACTTCGGCACCGCCCTCGTCGTCTGCGCGCTGATCGCCTCCGTGATCCTGGTCCTGCAAGGCGGCGAGCGCCTGATCCCGCTGATCGCGCTCGTCGCCTGCGCGATCGAGGCGCTGATCGAGTTCCACGTGATCCGGCTGTCGTCGCCCAAGATCCGGATCGACGCGATCCTGCCGGCGGTGATCTGCGTGACCGGTGGCATCGCCTGGGCACGGTCGACCACCAAGGCCGCGATCACCGCGGCGACCGTGGTCGCGCTCGCCGGGCTGATCCAGCTGCTGTTCGCGCTCGGCATGCTCCGGGGGCTCCGGTGACCGCCGGCGGCGGGGCCGCGAGCTTCGAGATCGTCGCCGAGGGCCTGCGCTTCCCGGAAGGCCCGATCGCCATGGCCGACGGCTCGGTCATCGTCGTCGAGATCCAGCGCCAGACCCTGACGCGGTGCTGGAACGGCCGGACCGAGGTCATCGCCCACCTCGGCGGTGGCCCCAACGGCGCCGCGATCGGCCCCGACGGCGCGGTCTACGTCTGCAACAACGGCGGCGCGACCTGGGTCGAGCGCAACGGCATCACCTACCCCGCCGGCATCGCCGCCGACTACGCCGGTGGCCGCATCGAGCGCGTCGACCTGGCGACCGGCAAGGTCGACCGGCTCTACGACCGCTGCGGCGACCATCCGCTGCGCGCGCCCAACGACCTCGTGTTCGACCGCGCCGGCGGCCTGTGGTTCACCGACTTCGGCCACGACCTGCCGCGCCAGCGCGACAAGAGCGGCATCTACTACGCCGCCGCCGATGGCTCGAAGATCACCGAGGCGTTCTTCGGCTCGCTCGGCTACAACGGCATCGGGCTGTCGCCCGACGAGACCGTCGTCTATGCCGCCGAGACCCTCACCGGGCGCCTGGTCGCGTTCGACCTCGCCGGCCCCGGCGAGATCGCGCGCCGCAAGGGCCGGTTCCCCGGGCGCGTCGTCGCGACCATGAAGGGCGAGCCGCGGGAGTACTTCGACAGCCTCGCCGTCACCGCCGCCGGCAACGTCTGCGTCGCCACCCTGCTCGCGCCCGGCATCACCACGATCGCGCCCGACGGCAGCCACGACAAGCTCGAGACCCCCGACATCTTCACCACCAACATCTGCTTCGGCGGCACCGACATGCGCGACGCGTGGATCACGTTCTCCGGCACCGGCAAGCTCGCGAAGACCCGCTGGCGCGAGCCCGGCCTGCGGCTCCCCTTCAACGCCTAGCCCTCCGCCGGTCGCCGCGAGCGAGCCGCGGCGAAGACGCCGTGGTGAATTGTGCGGGCTGCGGTTGCGCCGCGCCGGGCGCCGGGGCGCAATGTCCTCCGCATCCGGAGGACCTCTTGGACTTCGCCATCCCCGCCGAGATCACCGACTACCTCGCCGAGCTCGACGCGTTCATCGAGCGCGAGATAAAGCCGCTCGAGCGCGCGCACCCGCAGTACTTCGACCACCGCCGCGAGCACGCCCGCACCAGCTGGGAGGACGACGGTGTGCCGCGGCGCGAATGGGAGGACCTGCTCGCCGAGATGCGGCGCCGCGCCGACAAGGCCGGCCACCTCCGGTTCGCGCTGCCCCGCGAGCTCGGCGGCAAGGACGGCAGTAACCTCGCCATGGCGATCATCCGCGAGCACCTCGCGCACAAGGGCCTCGGCCTGCACAACGACCTGCAGAACGAGTCGTCGATCGTCGGCAACTTCCCGCAGGTCCACCTCATGCATCGCTTCGGGACCGCGGCGCAGAAGGCGCGCTTCCTCGACGCGATGATCACCGGCGAGGAGGCCGTCGCGTTCGGCCTGACCGAGCCCAACCACGGCAGCGACGCGACCTGGCTCGAGACCACCGCCGTGCGCGACGGCGCCGACTGGATCCTGAACGGCCAGAAGCGGTTCAACACCGGCCTGCACCGCGCCACCACCGACCTGATCTTCGCGCGCACCTCGGGCAAGCCCGGCGACGCGCGCGGCATCACCGCGTTCCTCGTGCCGACCCGCTCGCCGGGCTTCGAGGTCCGCTTCATGTGGTGGACCTTCAACATGCCGAGCGACCACGCCGAGGTCCAGCTGACCAACGTCCGGGTTCCGGACGATGCGATCCTCGGCGGCGAGGGCGAGGGCCTGACCGTCGCCCAGGCGTTCGTCCACGAGAACCGGATCCGCCAGGCCGCGTCCAGCCTCGGCGCCGCGCAGTACTGCATCGACGAGAGCGTCGCCTACGCGCGCAAGCGGATCGTGTTCGGCAAGCCGCTCGCCACCAACCAGGCGATCCAGTTCCCGCTCGCTGAGCTCCACACCGAGTGCGCGATGGTGCGCGGCCTCGTCCACCGCACCGCCTGGCACCTCGATCGCCAGGACCACCTCGAGGTCAGCGATCTGGTCTCGATGGCCAACTACCGCGCCAACCGCCTGGTCTGCGAAGCCGCCGACCAGGCGATCCAGGTCCACGGCGGCGTCGGCTACTCGCGGCACTATCCATTCGAGCACATCTATCGCCATCACCGCCGGTACCGCATCACCGAGGGCTCCGAGGAGATCCAGATCCGCAAGGTCGCCGGCCACCTGTTCGGCATCATGGGCAAGGGACGGAAGGTCGAATGACCGAGGCCATCCAGCACCACCTCGCGGCCGCCGTGCGCAGACACCTCGGCCCGCCCGGCGAGGTCCGCGACCTCGTCCGGCTCACCGGCGGCGCGACCAAGGCCACCTGGTCGTTCGACGCCGTCGTCGGCGGTGACACCCTGCCGCTGATCCTCCAGCAGACCCCCGCCGAGCGCCTCGCGGCCGGGGGTGGGCGCGAGGCGCTCGCCATCCACGGCGCCCGCGACGCCGCGCTGCTCCACGCCGCCCGCGACGCCGGCGTCCCCGCGCCGCGCGTGCGGATCGTGCTGGCACCCGACGACGAGCTCGGCGAGGGCACCGTCACCGATCGCGTCGCCGGCGAGACCCTCGGCCGCAAGATCGCCGGCGACGCGCGCTTCGCCGCCGTGCGCCCCCGGCTCGCCGCGCAGTGCGGCGCGATCCTCGCCGCGATCCACCGCATCGACGCGCGCGGCCTCGACTTCCTGCCCCGCCACGCGCCGGCCGACCAGCTCGCCATGTTCCGCGCCCTCGCCGATGCCTGCGACCATCCGCTGCCCGCCGTCGAGCTCGGCCTGCGCTGGGTCGCCGAGCACCTGCCGCCGGCCCCGCGCACCACCGTCGTCCACGGCGACTTCCGCAACGGCAACCTGATCGTCGGCGACGACGGCGTGCGCTGCGTCCTCGACTGGGAGCTCGCCCACCTGGGCGATCCGATGCTCGACCTCGGCTGGCTGTGCGTGAAGACCTGGCGGTTCGGCGGCCCCCTCCCCGTCGGCGGCTTCGGCCACCGCGACGACCTGTTCGCCGCCTACGAGCGCGCCGGCGGCGGCCCCGACGACCCTTCCCACGTCCGGTTCTGGGAGGCCTTCGGCTGCATCAAGTGGGCCCTCATGTCCATGCAGAAGGGCCTCGGCGACCTCGGCGCCGTCCCCGGCGCGCGCCGCAGCGTCGAGGCCGTCGCGATCGGCCGCCGCATCGAAGAGCCGCTGCTCGACTTCCTCGACCTCATCACGGCAAAGGCGAACTGAATGCCGGCGAGCAAGCCCGACGCCACCGCGCTCCTCGACGCCGCGATCGACTACCTCGAGCGCGAGCTGTCCCCCACCCTCACCGGATATCACCGCTTCCAGCTCCGCGTCACCACCAACGTCCTCGCCCAGGTCCGCCGCGAGCTCGCCCTCGCCCCCGCCCAGGCCGACGCCGAGCGCACCCGCCTCGTCGCCCTGCTCGGCCACCCCGGCACCCGCGACGAGCTCAGCCGCGAGCTGGCCGCCCGGATCCGCGCCGGCGACGTCTCCCTCTACGACCCCGCGCTCCTCGAGCACCTGCGGCTCTCCCTCGTCGAGGCCCTCCGCATCAACAACCCCAAGTGGCTCGACACTTCCGGCCCAGCGGGCTGACTGCTGCGCATCAGGCGCACGTCGACGACAAGCCCTCAACCTGGTAGTGCTCGGTGATGGCAACGTCGAAGATCGGGCTGGTGCACGGAACCACGATCGAGCTCGACAGCGCCGTGCCAGAGATGGAAGGCAAGCGCGTGCGCGTTGTCCTCGAAGTCGTCGACGAGCCACGGCTCTCTGCCGAACAGCAACGAGCGCTGTGGCAAGCCTGGGCCGAGTGTGGCCCACAGGGCCCCATCGAAGAGGGCACTGACACGGACCTTCCGTGATCGAACGAGGCGACATCCGCTGGTTGCGATTCGAAGCGCCCGACAAACGGAGACCGGTGCTCGTCTCGGACGGAGCGATGCGCTCCCTGCGCTGACCCAGGTTCCTGTGATACCGCTCTCTACTCAGATCCGAGGTCTACGTTGGGAGGTCCGCCTGTCGACCGTAGATGGCCTTCCCGACGAGTGCGTGCTCAAGCCCGAATGGATCAAGGCCGTCGACCGGGCGTCCCAGGGCCGTGGATAGCGACGTTTCCGCACACTCGCTGGAATGAGGTCACAGCCGCACTCCTCGACGTGCTCGGACTTCCAGTCCCACCCAGATAGACAAACTCGACGGCCGCTCGGCCGCCGGCGACGCGGATGCGCCGGCGAGCCTCAGCCGCTCGACGGGCAGGCAAGCGGGCCGGCGCATGGTGGAATTCGCGGCCGCGCTGCGCTTGGACGGCTGAGATGGAGCGGACGTCAGGCAAAGGGTGGTCCCGGTCTCGCAAGCAGCGGGTCGCGCGCCGCTGGGTGATGGGTCCGGAGCAACGCGGCCGCGGGGTGCGGCGCAGCACCCCGGCGGACGGTGGCGATGGCAGTGGCGCGGACGGGGCGCTAGGCTCGGGGTTCATCATGCCATCTGACGAATCGGGTGATTCGCTGCCGGGCGACCGTCGACTGGCGCGCCACGAGCACGAGTGGGAGCTGTTCCAGCTGCTCGAGCAGGTGCCGGTCGGGATCTTCGTCGCGACCGGCGCCGGCAAGCCGTACTACGCCAACGCGCAGGCGCGGGCGCTGCTCGGCATGAGCTCGGTGCCCGATCACGTCGCGCGGTTCAGCGAGGCGTATCAGGCGTTCGAGATCGGGACGGACCGGCCGTATCCGGCGGAGCGACTGCCGCTGGTCCGCGCGCTGGCGGGCGAGCGCTGCGAGATCAGCGACATCGAGGTGCGGCGCAAGGGCAACGCGATCCCGCTGCATGCCAGCGGCGCGCCGATCCGCCTGGGCCGGCTCGACTTCGCGATCATGGCGCTGCAGGACATCCGCGAGCTGCGCCGGATCGCGACGCGCGATGCGCTGACCGGGCTACCCAACCGCCTGGCGATGGTGGAGTCGTTCGCGCGCGAGCGGCTGCGCGCGGAGCGCGGCAGCTATGGGATCGCGCTCGCCTTGATCGACTTCGATCGCTTCAAGTCGATCAACGACACGTTCGGTCACTCGAAGGGGGATGACGTGCTGCGCCGCGGCTCGGTCGCGATCGCCGACGCGCTCCGGCGCACCGACACGGTCGCGCGCTGGGGTGGCGAGGAGCTGATCGCGATGCTGCCGAACACCGGCCTCGCGGAGGCGCGCCGCGTGATCGAGCAGGCGCTCGCCGCGGTGCGCGCGCTGGACATCACCGCGGGCCAGACCGCGCTCCGGGTCACGTTCTCGGCGGGCGTCGTCGCGGCGAACACCAGCGAGCGAGGCCAAGCACGCGGGTCGCGACCGCGTGGTGGCGGCGCCCGGCGGCTGACCCCGCTCAGCGCGGCATCGGGAAGCCGCAGACCTGGGCGTCGTGCGCGACGACGTGGCGCTGGACGCCGGGCCGCTGCGCGTTGTCGGGCACCATGTGCGCGGCGGTCAATCGTCGATCTGGCTGAGCTCCAGCAGGTGGCCGTCGGGATCGCGCAGGAAGGCGCGGACCTCGTGGCCCCAGGGCGGGACGGTCGGCGGTGCAAGAAATGCGGCACCCCGGGCGGCCAGCCGCGCATACATGGCGCGACAATCGCGGACGTGGAGGACGACCTCGCCGTGGACCATCGTGCTCTGCGGGTCCGGCGGTGCCAGCGTCACGCCGGGCTTGTCCGGGGTCGGCTCGCTGCGCGTGGTCAGGTGCAGCTCGCCGCCGCCGAGCGAGAGCTTGGCATACGATTCGCTGGCGACGACCCGCGCGGCGCCGAGCACGTTCTCGTAGAACGCGAGCGATCGCGAGAGGTCCCCGACGACGAGCAGGGGAGCGACCGTGACGTCGTGGACCGCTTGCTGTGGGGCGCCGCACGAGGCGGCGAGGACGAGCCAGAGCCCCCGCGTCATGGGGCGAGGTTATCCGGCGGCGCCTTCGCAGTCGATACGCGAGCGCGATGGGCTACCCGATCCGGGCTGCGGCGTTCTGCCGCTGTCTGCCGCGAGCCCGAGGCGATCTGGGTCACGGACCGACGCGAGCGAATCAATGCCGCGACGTTGCGATTCGACGCCAGCGGTCTAGAATCGACGAGGGACGGCGCCCAGCTGAGGCGCCAGCTTACCGGGAGTCTTCATGCCGCTGCGGCGCATTCATCACGTGGTATTTGCCGTTCTGCTCGTTGCGGCCTGCGGCGACAACCTCGATCGCCCGCGCCACTGGCAGCTGGTGACGAGCGGCCTTCGCGAGGCGGTCCTGTCGATCGGCGGATCGAGCGCGAGCAATGTCTGGGCGGTCGGCGCCGACGCGGGCGCGGGCCCGATCGTGCTGCACTACGACGGCGCGAGCTGGACGCGGGTCTCGACGGGCTCGACCGGCACGCTGTGGTGGACGCAGGTGTTCTCCGACGGGACGGTCTTCATGGCCGGCGCGCAGTCGACGATCCTGCGCTCGACCGACGGCGTGACGTTCACCCGGATGACGACGCCCGGCCTGGCGAGCTCCACGGTGTTTGGCCTGTGGGGCCCGAGCCCGACCGACCTGTACGCGGCCGGGAGCGTGTCCGGACGCAACGGCTTCCTGTGGCACTACGACGGCGTCGCGTGGAGCGACGTGCCGGTCACCGCGGACCTCCCCACGAGCAAGACCTGCGACACGCCGGGTTACTTCAAGGTCTGGGGCGACGGGGCGGGCCGGGTCTACGCGATCGGCGGCAGCGGCGTGCTGCTCCGCCGCGACGGCAGCGGCGAGTTCCAGCCGGTCGAGACCGGCATCGACGCGACGCTGTTCACCGTGTACGGAACCGCCGATCGCGCGATCGCCGTCGGCGGCGATGCCGAGGACGGCACGATCCTCGAGGCGCCGGTCGGCAAGGCCGTGGCCAGCGTGGCGCCCCCGGGCATCGGGCTGGTCCAGGGCGTCGCGATCGAGCCCGACGGCCACGGCTGGGCGTCGGGCCGCAGCGGCATGATCCTCGAGCGCGTGAACGGCACGTGGCACACGGTCGACACCGGCCTCGCGCTCCCGGCGATCGAGTCGCTCCACGCGATGTGGATCGATCCGAGCGGCGGCGCGTGGGCGGTCGGCGGCAACGTGATCACCGCCAAGCTCGACGCGGGGACGATCATCCATCATGGCCCCGCCGACCTCGCACGGTATTCCCCATCCGCAACGGGGACGGGCTCGGCGCCCCCGGCCGCGGTGTGCCCGGCCGACCAGGTCGATCCGGCGCCGGCGGGCTCGATCGCGCGACGCTGGAACGAGCAGAACATCGGCGCGATCCGCCGCGACGTCCCGCGGCCGGGCGTGCACGCGCGCAACCTGTATCACGTCTCCGCCGCGATGTGGGACGCGTGGTCGGCGTACGACGCGACCGCGAGCGGCGTGTTCTTCACCGAGCGCGCGACCGCCACCGACGTCGCCGCCGCGCGCCAGGAGGCGATCAGCTATGCCGCCTATCGCATGCTGGTGCAGCGCTACGAGCACGCGGTCGGCGGGCCGGTGTCGATGGCGTGCTTCCGCGCGTTCATGACCAGGCTCGGCTACGACCCCGACGATCGCACCGCGACCGGCGCCACGCCGCGCGCGATCGGCAATCGCGTCGCAAACACGATCATCGCCGCGACGCTCGGCGACGGCGCCAACGAGGCCAGCAACTACGCCGACACCACGCGCTACGTCCCGGTCAACCCGCCGCTCAACGTCGAGCAGCCCGGCGTCACGCTCGTGGATCCCGACCACTGGCAGGAGCTCAACCTCGCCGCCGCCGAGACCCAGAACGGCATCATCACGCCGGCGGGCGTGCAGAGCTACATCGGCAGCAACTGGGTGAACGTGACGCCGTTCGCGATGACCCGCGCCGCGGCCGGCGCGCTGTATCACGACCCCGGCCCGCCGCCGACCTGGAACCAGCCGGAGATGCAGGACTGGATCCGCGACCTGCTCGCGCGCTCGTCGGCGCTCGATCACACCAGCGGAGACATGGTCGACATCTCGCCGGGCGCGTACGGCAACAACACGCTCGGCAGCAACGACGGCCACGGCCGCGCGCTCAACCCGGTCACCGGGCACGCCTACACGCCGAACGTGGTGCCGCGCGGCGACTTCGCGCGCGTGCTCGCCGAGTTCTGGGCCGACGGTCCGCGCAGCGAGACGCCGCCCGGCCACTGGTTCGTGCTCGCGAACAGCGTCGCGGACCATCCGGCGACCACGCGCCAGCTGTTCGGCTCCGGAGAGCCGCTCGATCCGCTCGCGTGGGACGTCCACGTCTACCTCGCGCTGGGCGGCGGGGTGCACGACGCGGCGGTGACGGCGTGGGAGAACAAGCGGCGCTACACCGCGATGCGGCCGATCTCGACCGTGCGCTACCTGACCCAGCTCGGCCAGAGCAGCGAGCCCGGCGCGCCGGACTTCAACGCCCACGGCCTGCCTCTCCTGCCGGGCGTCATCGAGCGAGTCACGCAGGCCAGCGCGGCCCCCGGACAGCGCCATGCGGCCCTGCGGCGCTGCGTGGGCCAGCTCGCGGTGCGCAGCTGGCGCGGCGAGCCGGGCGATCGCGCGAACGAGGTCGGCGGCGTCACCTGGATCCGCGCGCTCGACTGGATCCCGTACCAGCGCCGCACCTTCGTGACCCCGGCGTTCCCGGGCTTCACGTCGGGCCACAGCACGTTCAGCCGCGCCGGCGCCGAGGTGCTCGCGGCGCTCACCGGCTCGCCGTTCTTCCCCGGCGGGCTGGGCGAGTTCGTCGCGGCCCGCAACAGGTACCTGGTGTTCGAGGACGGCCCCAGCGTCGACGTGCGGCTGCAGTGGGCGACCTATTACGACGCCGCCGACCAGGCCGGCCAGTCGCGGATCTTCGGCGGCATCCATCTCCAGCCCGACGACTTCGCCGGCCGGCAGGCGGGCAGCCTGGTCGGCCTCGACGCGGTCGCGCACGCGCGGACGTTCTTCGAGGGCGCGGCGCGCTGAGCGGCGGCTCTCGGCTACAGCCGGACGTTGACGCCGGCCGCGACGCCGATCGCGTCGCCCGCGTGCTGCAGGTCGACGTCGGCGCCGGCGCGGATCTCGGCGGTCTCGCCCGCGAAGTTGTAGACGAACGCCGCCTTGTTCGATTCGGGATTGAACGTGATGCCGGTGTAGCCGACGCACCGCTCATGCCAGCGAGCAGGTATCGGGCACCGCGCGGTCACGCTAAGCTGCACCGATGCGGTATCTGAGCCTGCTGATCCTCGCCGGCTGTGGTGCGAAGCATCCCGTGGTGACATGGGCGAACATGGGCAAGGGCGTCACCGAGCGCATCGAGCTCCAGAGCAGCGGCGACGGCAACTACACGAGCACGATCGACGGCCAGCCGCACAAGGACCAGCGGGTGATACTGAGCAAGGAGCAGATCGAGGAGCTCCAGGAGATGCTGCGCAGCAAGCGCGCGTGCGAGCTCGCGCACGATCCCGCGTACACGCCAGCTCCCGACGAGGGCCAGACCACGCTCGAGCTGGCGTTCCCCGATCAGCGCTGCAAGGTCGTGCTGTGGAACCTCGAGTGGCAGCAGGGCGCCGCGAAGGACATCGCCGAGACCATGCAGTCGATGCGGCCGCTCAAGCCCAAGCCCCCCGAGCACGCGCGCTGACGTCGTCACGAGCTCGGCTACCGCGCCGGGCCGTGAACGCGCGGCCAGATGGATCCGCGCAGACTTGCCACCGCCTGCCGTGTTCGACGTCACCTCGCGCCGCATGCCGGGCGAGCATCACGCGAGGTCGCCTCCCTGCCGCGTCCTGCAGCACGCATCGGCGTTACCCCGGCCATAACCGGAACACGCGTTCGATTGATGTACGGTCTGCGGACCCGATAGGGGCGGGGGTGAGGAGCCGGCTGCAACGGGTGGATGCGATGGGGCTGGCGGGCGTGGGCGGAAGCAAGTTGCAGGGGAGCGTGACGGGGAGGCGGAGGTTGGTCGAGATGGCAGGACGAGGAGATCGGGTCGCGCGACTCCGGGCCGCGCGAAGCGGTAGTACGCGATGAGGTCGTGCGGAAGCACGACAAGGAATGTCGCTGCGCGCCGCGTTACAGCAGCTCGAAGCCGGCAAATGGAAATGGCGTCCCGCTGTCGAGCTCGTAGACCACCGCACGGCCGTCGATGCGAACGACGCGCTTGCCGAGCCGCGGAAAGTCCGCGACGTCGATGTGCGCGCGCTCGCCGCCCGACAGGTAGACGACGTCGGCGTCGAACGGGTTGCGCAGCTGGTGCGGCTGCGACGGCGTCGGGAACGCGACGAAGTCGCCCGCGCCGAGCTCGTGGTGGGCGTCGCCATCGTCGAGCACGGCACGCCCAGACACGACGTAGATCCACTCCTCCTCGTGGAGGTGCGCGTGATAGGTGAACGACTCGTTCCCCGGTGGCAGCCGCAGCAGGTTGATGCCGGTGCGCGTCAACCCCGCGCTGCCGCCGAGCCAGGCCGCGCGCATCCCGGAGCGCGGGTTCCAGGGATGGGTGAACGTTCGGGTCTGCGCTTCGACCTCGGGGGCATGAACGATGCGAGCAGGCTTGCGGGCTTCCGACATGCGCGCATTGTACGCAACCGCGCGGCCCCGCATGGCCGGCGGACTCGACCGGCGCGCGCAGTCGCTGATCGACGCGACGTATCGCGCGCTCGCGCTCGGCTACCTGCGCTCGCTGCGAGGCGGGAGCTGCCGGTTACTCGTAGGGCGCGAACGCCTGCTTCGACGTGCGCCGGGCGCCGAGCTGCGCGATGTCCTCGGGGGTGAACGCCTCCGGCGAACCGGCCGGGAGCCGGGCGCGGATCCAGCCGATCACGAGGCGGCGCGCGCGCTCGCCGGCCTCTCCGAGGAGCCCGTCGCCCTCGCTGCACTCGTCCCACAGCGTGAACAGCGCCTGCCGCCGCGCCGCAGGATCGGTCGTCGCGGCCCACAGCGCCTCGAGGTTGCGCTGCATCAGCTCGGCGCTCCGCGCCAGATCCTCCTTGCGGTGCCGAGCGCCGAGGTCGGCGCGCTCGTCCCGCGACGCGTCGAGCAGCGCGAGCTTGCGCGATGCATACGGATCGCCGACGGTGCGGCGCATCAGCATCGCGGTCAGATCGAGCTTGCCGTGCGCGACGGCATCGGGCCGATCCTCGTTCTCGGGTTGACCGCGAAGCCGCAGCTCGGTGCTGCAGGCATCCTGCCAGCTGTCGCACGCGCCCGGCATCGCCGACAGATGGCGCGGAACATCCTGGCTTGGGCCGACCCGCGCTCGCTTGTACGGATCCTCGTACCACGTCGCGATGTCGCGGCCGCCCTGGCGGACCTCGCGCACGATCTCGTCGGGCGTCGGCAGGTGGAGGTCCCAGTGGATCTCGACGTCGGGCTTGTCATGAAAGTGCGCCGAGCCGTCGCGATCGATCGTCACCGTCGTCACCCGGTCGCGGATCACGGCGGTGCCGCGGCCGCTGGGCTCGACCCGCCCGCTCCTTCGCACGGTCTCGAGCGGCGGCGTGTCGCGCGCGATGCGCGCGAGGAATGCATCGCCGAGCGTGAGCTCCGGGCCGCGCATCTTCAGCCACCGGCTGCCCGGTCCGCGTTCCGGCGACTCGCCGGCCTCGCCGCCGCGCGACCCGGCGATCCGGGCATCGCCGCGAGGACCGGGCAGCCCCGCCGCCCGGCCGCCCCCGACATCGCTCCGGCTCGCCGTGCGCGGTCCCGATGGGCTCGCACCGCTGGCATCGTCGACGAACGCGATCGCGATCGCCTCACCCTCCGCGGGCGCCGGTCGCGCGAGCTCCGGCACGGCATCGGTCGCCCGGGGTGTCACCGCCGGAACGGCGTCGCCATGCACCACCACGGCGAGCACCGCGCCGTGCACCGCGATCGAGATGACAACGGCAGGCTTGCCGCGCACGTCCGTTGCGACCGCCGCCGCGGCTGGCGGGTTGTCCGGCAAGGTCTCGACGCGCCGCATCCCTACCCCGGAGCATGCCCGAGCCCATCCGACGACGACAGGTGCTATAGAGCCGCGGCGTGATCGCGTTCAGCTCGGTGACCAAGCAGTACGGCGGGCAGATCCTGTTCGTCGACGCATCGTTCCAGATCAACCCCGGTGAGAAGGTCGGGCTGGTCGGTCCCAATGGCGCCGGCAAGACCACGGTGTTCCGGCTGATCACCGGCGAGGACGAGCCGGATGACGGTGCGATCGAGCGGCCGAGGAAGCTGACGCTGGGGTACTTCCGGCAGGACGTCGGCGAGCTGCGCGGGCGCTCGATCCTGGCCGAGACCTGCGCCGGGGCCGGCGAGGTCGCCCGGCTCGGCGAGGAGCTGGCGGTGCTGACCGCGCGGCTCGAGGCGGCCGGGGATGACCTCGATGACGGGGTCGCCCGGTTCAGCGACGTCCAGGCGCGCTATCAGGACCTCGGCGGCTACGATCTCGAGGCGCGCGCCCTGACGATCCTGCACGGGCTGGGCTTCGTCGACGAGCAGATGCACGACGACGTGGCCACGCTGTCGGGCGGCTGGAAGATGCGGGTCGCGCTCGCCCAGATCCTGCTCGCCCGGCCCGATCTGCTGCTGCTCGACGAGCCGACCAACTACCTCGATCTCGAGTCGATCCTGTGGCTCGAGGGCTTCCTGCGCGACTACGCGGGCACCGTGGTGATGACCTGCCACGACCGCGAGATCATGAACCGCGTGGCCGGCAAGATCGTCGAGATCGACGGTGGCACCCTCCGCTCGTACACCGGCAACTACGAGCTCTACGAGGCGGCGCGCGGGGTCGAGGCAGCGCGGCGCGAGGCGGAGTACGCCCGGCAGCAGGCACGGCTGGCCAAGGAGAGCCGGTTCATCGAGCGGTTCAAGACCCACGTGGCCAAGGCGGCGCAGGTCCAGAGCCGGATCAAGAAGCTCGAGAAGGTCGAGCGGATCGCCGAGCCCCGCCGGATCATCGAGAAGCGCTTCGAGTTCCGCACGCCGGCGCGCTCGGGCGACGACGTGGTCAAGCTGGTCGGGCTGTCCAAGGCCTACGGCACGCGCGTGGTGCACGACGGGCTCAACCTGACGGTGCGGCGCAAGGAGCGCTGGGCGGTGATGGGCGAGAACGGCGCGGGCAAGTCGACCTTGCTCAAGATGATCGCGGGCGCGCTGATGCCCGATGCGGGCGAGGCGTCGATCGGCGCGGCGGTGACGCTGGGGTACTACGCGCAGCACGTCATGGACCTGTTGACCGGCGACCGCACGATCCTCGAGGAGCTGTTTGAGCACGCGCCGCTCGCCAACCAGGGCACGCTGCGCAACCTCGCCGGGGCGTTCGGCTTCCATGACGACGACGTGTTCAAGCCGGTGCGCGTGCTGTCGGGCGGCGAGAAGGCGCGCCTCGCGCTGGCCAAGCTGCTGTACGACGCGCCGAACCTGCTGGTGCTCGACGAGCCGACCAACCACCTCGACATCGCGACCAAGCGGGCGCTGGTGACCGCGCTCGCCGACTACGAGGGCACGCTGATGTTCGTGTCGCACGATCGCCAGTTCCTGCGTGCGCTGGCCAACCGCGTGCTCGAGCTGTCGGCGGCCGGCCCGCGGATCTACGGCGGCAGCTACGACGAGTACGTGAGCTCGACCGGCCGCGAGGCGCCCGGCATGCGCGCCCCGTCGTGACTCGCCGCGCTGCGGAATGGCCCGTCGCAAAGGCCACTTGCTGGTGCTTGCGCAATCGTGACCATCGGCGTCGAACAGGCGCTCGCGTTGATCCGGGTGCAGCTGTGCGCTGTGGCGCAGCGGCTCGAGGGCGAGCAGGGCATCAAGAACGAGCTTGACAGGCATTCTCCGCGATGGAAGACTAATCGCTACGCACATACATAATCTGGGCGCGTAATGCGCGCCCCCCACAATCTGGGCGCACAATGCCCGTCCTTCGCGGAGATGGGAGTTGGTATGAGGAATAGTGCAATGCGTCGCGCTGCGGCGTGGCTGTTTGGTTTGGCACTTGTGGGCGCTGGCTGTGGCGGGGCCGACGCTCCGCCGGCCGGTGGCGTCGATGTGGATAGTACGGAGATTCCGGCTGCGGTGAAAGCGGAGCTCGATCGCGCGAGCGATGGCACGATGCAGGACGCGATCATCAAGGCCTGGCAAGCGCGCCAGCAGGAGGCGGCGGCCCTCCAGGCGCAGCGCAGCCGAGGCTGGCAGATCGTCGATACGCGGCGATCGCGCAGCGGGCAAGTA
>VBLP01000621.1:27995-40720 GCA_005887925.1 Deltaproteobacteria bacterium
TCGCGACACCGCCGCCGCTACCGTCCGTGAGCACCGCGGCCGGCGCCAGGCCTGCGATGACGGAGCTGGAAGCCGACCCGGCGCTCAAGCCGCCTGCCGGGACGATCCCCGTGGCGCGCCTGTACCTCGATCCGTACGTGAACGGCGAGGTTCGTGCCCGAGATCTCGCGGAGTACATGGAGATCGCGTGGCCGAAGCCGTCTCCGGCCTTCGTGAACAATCGTCTCTATGGTGCCCATATCGATTCAGATGCAAACACGGGCACCGACGGTCACATCAATCTCTGGAACTACCAGGAAGTGGCCTCCGACGAGATGAGCCTGCTCCAGAGCGCCACACTCTGTCGCGGCTCGACGGCCGATGCGATGGAGGCGATCGAGGTCGGCTTCCAGAAGCTGCAGAGCAAGTACGGCGACACCAATGTCCACCTGTTCACGTTCTTTCGTACCGCCGGCGGCGCCACCGGAGACCGGGTTGGCGGCTACAACATGGACGTGCAGGGATTCATCCAGGCGGCCGGCGCACCGTTTTCGCCGGGAGCAGGTATGAACACAAGCACGTTCAGCACCATCGACGGTACGCAGTACGAGTGCCAGATCGAAACGCAGCTGTTCCAAGGGAACTGGTGGGTATTGGCGTGCGGTAGCTGGATTGGCTACTATCCCACCCAGAACTCCACGGTCGACGCCGGCAGTCGGATCGCCTTCGATCTCATCGGCACCAGCGCCTGCGAGATCGACTGGTACGGCGAGATCTTCGATCCGACCCCGACGACCTGGACCAACGCCGACATGGGCAGCGGCCGGTTTGCCTCCGAAGCTTTCGGACGCGCAGCGTACATCCGAGAGCCATTCCTACTCCATGCGGGCGCGGACTCGACATGGTTCGCGTCGTCGGTCCCAGCGACCGGGAACGGATACGATCCTGATTGCTACTCGCTGAGCGAGATCTTCGCCAACGGCGGCGATGGCTGGGGCCGCTGGTTCTACGTGGGTGGCCCCGGGGGCAACAACGTGGGCTGCAACTAGCCGGACCGCGAACTTCCGATGACACCTGGCCTGTTCCCGCTGGCGATCGCGGTGGTTCTGGTGTGCGCCTGCCACGGGCCTGGCACGAGCAGCGCCGGTGCGGGCGCGGATCGCGCCGTCGCCGCCGGCAACTCGTGTGCCGTGGATGCCGACTGCAGGACCGGCTTCTGTGATCGCGCGCAATGTGCGAGCCCGCAGCCCGACCACGGCTATGGCCGGGACTGCGTGCGCGGGGCCTCGCTAGCAATGGATCCGGACGCGGCGAAGCTCTACGTCTGCGGCGCATATGTATGTCGTGACGGACGGTGCCGGTCGTGCGTCGGCGATCAGGAGTGCCAGTCCGATCTCGGTGCGCCGCGCTGCGCGACGTTGGAGGGCCGGCCCGGGCGGCGGTGCGGCGCAGACGCCCACGAAACAAGCCGCCCGAGCCGATAGGGTGGGCCAGGCGAAGGGCGTCGCGCTCGAACAGCTCAGGGTGCTCGCGATGCGCTGTTGCCCCAGTTTTTTGGCGGGCGCGGCTGAGTTCGACGCGCTCGCATAGCGCGGCAGCGGCGGTCGTCGGCGTGCCACACGCGTCTTCGCTGCGCCCCGGCACGCAGCCGAGCCGGGGAATCACGGCGCCTGGCTGTAGGGCTTGGGCCGCGGCTTCTTCTTCTTGGCCTTGGCCTTGGTGTCGTCGGTCCTGGTGGGTTCGGCCCTGGGCGCCTCGGGGGGCGCCGGCGGCAGGACCTTCTTGTAGGGCGTGCCGCTGCCGGGCTCGTCGAGCGCGAGCGCCTCGTGCAAGACGATCATCCGCCATGCGCCGGCGTCCTTCTCGTAGACCGCGAAGATCCGCAGCGGCAGCGGATCCTCGCCGTCGGCGACCCGGGTGACCGGCGCGCTCAGCCATGCGAGCTGGCCGTCGGTGGTGACCGCCGCGGCGACCTCGCCGCTGGTCGCCTCGCGAACGTTGCGCTTCATGCGCGTCTTCCATAGCTGCTTGATCGCCTGCTTGCCCCGCGCGACCTGTCCGACGGTGGGACCGGCGACGATCGCGTCGCTCTGGCTCATCAGATCGTCGCCCCAGATCTGCTGCGCCACGAGGCCGCGCCGGAACTGCTGGACCAGGGCGCCGGCGGCGGGGGCGGGGGCGACCTTGGCGGCGCCGGCCGCGCCCGGCGGCACGATCGCGTCGCGGGCGGACTCGGCCTTGACCCGCTTGGCGGTCGGCACGGCGGCGACGGCGGCCGCGGTCACGGCCCACAGATCGCCGGTGTTCGACAGCACGGCGGTGACGGCCATGAGCTGGCCGTCGACGTTGACGACGTCGAACGCCCAGGCGGAGTGACCGCCCTGCGAGGCGACCACGGCGAGCCCGCCGGAGCGCAGCGGCGGGTGCTTCTTGGCCTTGGGATCGAGGACCTTGCCGAGGGCGACAAGCACGTCGGCGCGGGTGGCCATCGCGTCGAGCTTGCGCGGCCCGAACACGGTCAGCGGATCGGCGAGCAGCGAGAACAGCGAGTCGGTCTTGCCGCGGCCGATCGAGGCGTAGATCTCGGCGACCAGGCCCTTGGCGTCCTTCTCGGCCGTGCGACCGTCGACGGTCGGCTCGGTGACGCGCGCGGGCGGCCGGGGTGCAGCGCCGCCGCACGCGAGCGCGGCGAGCCAGAGCGCGATCAGCGCGGTGCGATGGAGCGCGGTCAGCGCGGTGCGATGGAGCGCGGTCAGCGCGGTGCGATGGAGCGCGGTCAGCGCGGCTGCATGCGGCGCTTGATGCTGGGCAGCTCGACCGCGCGGGCGGCCGGCGGCAGCGCGATGCCCGGCCGGGTCCGATCGCCGGGTGGCGGCTCGCTGCGCGACGTCGGGGCGGCAATTCCCGGCCGCGTCCGATCGCCGACCGACAGGTCCGGGATCGTGTCCTCGACCAGGACTGCCTGGGGGCGCGACGGCGGATCGACCGGCCCGGTGCCCTTCGCGAAGCGCGACACCGCGTTCGCCGCCAGCTGCGTCGAGCGCACCACCGGCTCGAGCCGGCTGCACGCGCTGGTCGCGGTCGTCGCCATGGTCGGCAGCGCGGGCACGGGGATCACGGTGCTCGGCGTGGTGGTGCGCGGGATCGCGATCGCCGGCGGCTCGGCGCGCGGGATCGCCATCGCCGGCCGGGTCGGAACCCGGGAGTAGTCGTCGTAGTCGATCGATCCGCTGAGGTCGGTCTTGGGCCATTCGCCGGAGGCCGCGGGATCCTTGACCGACGCCGCGCGCGTCGGTGTCGGACGCTCGGGCGGCCGGGCCGCGGTCTGCGCGCGCGCGATCAGGCGGGGGCTCGGCCGCGGCGCAGGCTCGGGCGGTCGGGCCACTTCGGTATCTTCCACGGCCACCCGGGCTCTGGCCAGCGCGATCGTCCATTCCCAGTCATCTTCGTCCACCGTGGGCTCGGCGGCTACATCGACCGGCATCACGCTTGCTGACGGCGGCACCCGCTCGGGGGTCACCCACGCGGCGGGCGCAGCCGGTGCCGCGGGCGGCGGCGGGGCGGCGATCACGGCAGGCGGCAGGATCGCCGGCGGCGGCGGCGGGGGGGCCGCTGCCGCGGGTCGCGCCGGCGCGACTGCCGCTGATTGCTGCGGTGGCGCGAACGGCATCGGCGGAACAGTCACGCGGTTCGTCTTGCTCGGCTGGTCCGGCGCGTCCGACCAGTCCGGCAGCTTCCAGATCGAGACATCGCCGTCGCGCCAGCCGACGACGCGGGCGCCGGTGCCATCGTTCAGCACGGGCCGCGTCGATACGATCCGGCCATCCGGCGTCAGCTCGAGACCGTACCTGCGGAGCTTTACAAAACCCCAGCGCCGCAGCAGGTCGTGAAGCACGGGCATGGCGGAATCATAGCGTGCACCCCACAGGCCAGTCTCGGAGCAAAATCGCCGTCACCCAAGTGCCGGGCGGCACTTCGCGTCCTCGGCACCTCACGGAGACTGTGCCCCCAGGTCGCCGGACCGCGTCCCGAACCTGCACGCGATCGAGGCACGGCTACCTCAGCGCCGATGTAGGCGGTGTCAACGGCCGCGATACTGCGGCGGCCGGCCTTCGGCGAATGCGGCCAGGCCCTCGTCGCGGTCGTCGCTGTACAGCGTGACGTCGTAGCACTCGCGCTCGATGTCGAGCCCCTCGGTCAGCGGCTTGCCGTAGCCGCGCTCGATCGCGGCCTTGGCGCAGCGCAGCGAGAGCGGCGCGCAGGTGGCGAGCTCCGCCAGCACGGCCTCGACGGCGGCCCGCAGCCCGCCCCGCGCAACGACCTGGTTGACCAGGCCGATCTCGTAGGCGCGCGCGGCCGAGATCCGGCGACCGAGCAGGATCAGCTCCTTGGCCCGCGCCTCGCCGATCAGGCGCGGCAGGCGCTGGGTGCCGCCGGCCCCGGGCATGATGCCGAGCTTGACCTCGGTCAGGCCGACCTCGGCGCCCTCGACGATGATCCGGAAGTCGCACGCCAGCGCCAGCTCGAGGCCGCCGCCGAACGCCGAGCCGTTCATCGCGCAGATCGTCGGCTTGCGCGAATCGGCCCAGGCGTTGATCGCGCCCGAGATCGCATTGATGTAGGGGCCGGTCTCGTTCGCCGGCACGCCGCGCCGCTCCTTGAGGTCGGCGCCGGCGCAGAACACCTTGTCGCCGGCGCCGGTGATGACGATCGCGCGCACGTCCTCGCGGTCCTCGAGCTCGGTGGCGAGATCCTGGAGCTGGAGGTTCACGTCGCGCGACAGCGCATTGCGCGCGTCGGGGCGGTTGAGCGTGATCCAGACGGTGCCGGCGAGTTGCTCGACTAGGACGTCGACCATGCGCCACAGGCTATCACCTCGGCTGCGCGCCGCGGGCGTCGCGGCGGCGCTGCGCTCAGCGGCCGAGCTCGGCGCGCCGGCGCGCCCGGGCTTGCTTGCCGATGTGGGCCTTGAGGTACTTCGATGGCAAGTCATGTCCGACGAAGGTGCCCGCGGTGCGCGACGCCTAGCATCGCCACGACGTCCTCCGTCGCGAGGTTGCCGGACGCGCCCGGCGCGTAGGGGCAGCCGCCGAGCCCACCGGCGGCCGCGTCGATCGTCGTGATGCCCAGGGTCAGCGCGACCAGGCAGTTGGCGAGCGCGGTGCCCTGGGTGTCGTGAAAGTGCACGGCGATCGCGGCGCTGGGGTGCTTGGCGAGCAGGCGGCCGAGCACGTCCTCGACCTGCTGGGGGTTGGCGACGCCGATGGTGTCGCTGATCGAGACCTGGTACACGCCCAGGTCGCACAACCGCTGAGTCAGCGCGACCACGCGCTCGGGGTCGACGTCGCCCTCGTAGGGGCAGCCGAAGCAGGTCGACAGGTAGGCGCGCACGGCGAGCCCGGCGGCGCGGGCGGGCGGCACGACCTCCTCGAACGCTGTCAGCGTGTCGGCGATCGTCTTGTTGACGTTCTTCTTGTTGTGGGTCTCCGACGCGCTCATGAACACCGCGATCTCCCGCATCCCCGCGGTCAGCGCGGTGTCCAGGCCCCGCTTGTTGGGGACCAGCGCGCTCATCCGCACGCCGGGGACGCGGTGCACGCCGCGCGCGACCTCGGCGGAGTCCGCCAGCTGCGGGATCCACTTGGGCGACACGAAGCTCGTGATCTCGATGCTGCGGATGCCGGCCGCGACCAGAGCGTCGATGAACCGGATCTTGTCGGCGGTCGGCACCTGGCGCGCCTCGTTCTGCAGGCCGTCGCGGGGCGCGACCTCGTAGATCGTGGCTTCGGCTGGCAACTTCACGGCGCGCTCCTGCCCGAACCATAGTGCGCGGCGCGCTCGCCGACCAGCGCTGCGTGTAACCAGAAGTGCCGCAAACGACACGATCGAGCTGTGTCCGCTACCGTAGGGCCATGCTGAGGAGGCTCATGCGTCGTTCCGCCGTGATCTGTCTCGTGTTCCTGGGGTGTGCCAACCACGCCGAGCGCGCGGTCGCGCTGTACGAGACCGGCGACTTCGCCGGGGCTGCGCGCGCCGCCGACGCCGAGCTCGCCGCGCACCCCGGCGAGGACGCGCTGTGGCAGATGCGGGTGCGCGCGGCGCTGGCCCAGGGCGACGCGGCGGGAGTCGCGAAGACCTACGCCGCGTACCGCGCCCGGCTCGAGGGCAACGACGATCGCGAGCTGCTGCGCGACCTGGCGATCGCGACGCTCGGCCAGGCGCTGGCGTCGCCGTCGGCCAAGCTCAAGATCGCCGCGATCGAGGCGGTCGAGGCGGCCGAGCTCGAGCCGCTGGCCCAGCAGGTGGCCCAGCGCCTGCGAGACGACGACGACCGGGTCATCGCCGCCGCCGCGGTGGCGGTGCTGCACGGCGACCCCAGCGCGCCCGATGCGATCGGCGACATGCTGCACTCCGAGGATCCCGAGGCGCGGCGGATCGCGATCGATGGCATCGGCAAGAAGGTCGGCAAGGTGGCGGTGTCCGTGCTCGAGCAGGCCGCGGGCGATGGCGATCCGCGCGTCCGGCGCGCCGCGCTGCGCTGGCTCGGCCAGCTCCGCGATCCCGACGCGGTCGGCGCGCTGACCCAGCGGCTGGGCGACCCCGACGAGGCCGTGCGCGCCGCCGCGGCCTCGGCCCTCGCCCGGATCGGCGTGGGCAACCTCGCCGAGCTCGGCCGCCGCGCGCTCGGCGATCCCGCGCTGGCGGTCCGGCTCGCAGGCGTCGAGCTCCTCGTCGCCGCGCACGATCGCGCCGGGCTCGCCGCGCTGGCCGACGATCGCGATCCGCTGGTCGCCACCGAGGCCGCGATCGCCGGGGGCGGAGGCGCGCCGGCTGCCCGCGCGGTCGAGCGCGCCGCGACCGCCGGCGCATGGGCGGTGCGCGCCGGCGCGGCCAACCTCGCCGTCCGCGCGCTCGGCAAGGCCGCCGCCATCGCGCTCGCGCGCAAGCTCGCCGCCGATCCCGAGGTCGCCGTCCGGCTCGCCGCCGCCCGCGTGCTCGCCCACGGCGGCGACGCCCCGGCCGCGGCCGCGGTGTTCGCCGCCGCGCTCGCCAGCCCCGACGCCGCGCGCCACCATCTCGATGCCGCGGTCGACCTGGCGATGCAGGACGACGCCCGTGGCCTCCAGGCGCTCGATGACCTCGTCCGCGATCCGGCCCGCGGCTCGGCCGCGCGTGCCGCCGCCGCCGCCGCCCACCGCGCCGCGCGCCGCATCACGCCCGGCCTGGTCGCCGCGCTCGCCGACGACAGCGGGGTCGTCCGCGTCGAGGCCGCGACCGCGCTGGCGCTGCTGACGCGACACTGACCTGCCGGCGGGTCGGCGCCGGACAATTCGCCGCCCGGGACTGGCCGAACCGCGCCCCCCGCTGCATCCTTCCCGGCCATGGATACGCCGTCCCTCGTCGTCCTCGATCGCGATCACCCGGGCTTTCGCGATCCGGTGTATCGCGCCCGGCGCGACGCGATCGCCCGGCTCGCGCTGGCGCATCGCGACGGCGATCCGCCGCCCCGCGTCGAGTACGCCGAAGAGGAACACAGCGTGTGGTCGGTGGTGTGGACCAACCTCGCGCCGATCCACGACCGCTACGCGTGCAGCGCGTGGTTCGACGGCGACCGCCGCCTCCGCCTGTCGCGCACCCGCGTGCCGCAGTTCATCGAGGTCAATGCACAGCTCCAGCCGATGACCGGGTTCTGCCTGATGCCCGTCGCCGGCCTGGTCACGCCGGGCGCGTTCCTGCGCGAGCTCGGCCGCGGCGTGTTCCTGTCGACCCAGTACATGCGCCACGCCAGCGCGCCGCTCTACACGCCCGAGCCCGACGTGGTCCACGAGCTGATCGGCCACGCCGCGAGCCTGGCCAACGCCGACTTCGCGCTGCTCAACCGCCGGTTCGGCGAGGTCGCGATGACCCTGTCCGACGACGCGATGCAGCCGCTGATCCGCGCCTACTGGTACTCGCTCGAGTTCGGCGTGATCCGCGACGCCGGCGCGCTCAAGGTCTACGGCGCCGGCCTCTTGTCGTCATTCGGCGAGTGCGGCCGGTTCGAGACCTCGGCCGAGCTCGTGCCGTTCGACCTCGACGTCATGGCCGAGACGCCGTTCGATCCCACCGACTACCAGCGCCGGCTGTTCGTCGCGCCGAGCTTCGAGGCGATGAAGCACGGCGTGCTCGCCTGGCTCGCAAAGCGCGCGCGCTGACCCCACAAGCGACGCACTGCCACGTCAGCACCGTGTCGCGTGCCGGAACGAAGCTATTCGCGTTCCGACGCAGCCCGCTGTGCCCATCGGATCCGCTGTGGCATCCTGCAATGGTCATGACCTCCCACGGCGCGATGCCATCGTTCATCACGCGCGTCCGGCTGCGCAACTACCGGAGCATCGCAGGGTGCGACGTGCGACTCGAGCCGCTCACCATTCTTGTGGGCCCGAACGGCTCCGGAAAGAGCAACTTCGTCGATGCGCTCCGGCTGACCGCCGAGAGTCTCCGTGGATCGCTCGACCATGCGCTGCGCGAGCGCAGCGGGCTCGCCGAGGTTCGCCGCAAGTCGCACGGGCATCCCAACCATTTCGGAGTTCGCCTCGATTTTCACCTCGATGGTTCGCCTGGCTTCTTCGCCTTCGAGGTCGCTGCCCGCGCGGGCGGCGCTTACGAGATCCAGCATGAGGCGTGTGAATGGGGAGGAGCGCGTTACGAGGTCAAGAGCGGGGACATCATGCGACCGCCGGGCTCCGTCTCGCCCCCGGCCTCGGCCGATCGCCTGTATCTGGTGAACGCCGCGGGTTTGCCGGCCTTTCGCCCTGTGTTCGATGCACTCTCGACGATGGGCTTCTACAACATCAGTCCAACGAAGATCCGGGAGCTCCAGGCGCCTGATCCGGGTGAGTTGCTCGACCGCGAGGGAACCAACCTGGCGAGCGTGCTCGACCGCCTGGGCCGAGCCAATCCAGTGGTCAAGCAGCGCATCGAGGAGTACCTGGCGCGCGTC
Organism: Deltaproteobacteria bacterium; assembly: GCA_005887925.1. Lineage (GTDB taxonomy): Bacteria > Myxococcota_A > Polyangia > Haliangiales > Haliangiaceae > JABFXX01. The sequence continues at coordinate 36,958 of VBLP01000621.1, forward strand.
GTGCCCGGGATCGAGGGCATGGGGCCAATCCACGTCGGACACATGGAGACGATCGAGTTTCGCCAGCGCGTGGTCGGTGCGAAGGAACCGTGGAGATTCCCTGCAATCAACATGTCCGATGGAACGCTCCGGGCGCTGGCTGTCCTGACCGCGCTGTTTCAGTTCGGAGAGCGCAAGACCGCGCGACTGATCGGGATCGAGGAACCCGAGACAGCGCTCCATCCCGCCGCGGCGGGCCTCTTGCTCGACTGTCTGCGCGAGGGAGCCCGCGAACGACAGGTCGTGATCACGACGCACAGTCCGGATCTTCTCGACAGCGACACGCTTGCAGCCGAGCAACTGCTCGCGGTCAGTGCTGTCGAAGGTAAGACAACGATAGGACCGGTCGATGCTCCCAGCCGGCAGGCGCTTCGCGACTCGCTGTACCGCGCAGGTGAGCTATTGCGTCTCGGCCAGCTCGAGCCTGACGAGTCGTCTCCTTCGAACGCCGAGCAGCTCGATCTGTTCGGGCCATCGCCATGAACGTCGGCTTGCTCGTCGAAGGACACGGCGAGGTATCGTCCGCGCCCACCCTGGTCCGGCGCGTCGCGGAGTTCCTCGGGTTGCACTGCGCTATTCGAACCGCACTGCGCGTCTCTCGATCTGCGCTCGTGAAGCCGCGAGAGCTCGAACGCGCGGTGACCCTGCTCGGCAACAAGGTGGGCGCCGGCGGCGCGGTCCTGGTGCTGATCGACGCCGATGATGACGCGGCATGCACGCTTGGTCCCGAGCTTCTACGCAGAGCTCGCACGGCACGGCCCGATCGGAGGATCGGAGTGGTGCTCGCGGTCCGCGAGTACGAAGCGTGGTTCCTCACCGCCGCTGCATCACTTCGCGGCAAGCGCGGCCTGCCGGCGGATCTCGAACCACCCCCGGCCGCCGAGACGATTCGCGACGCGAAGCGATGGCTGGCCGAGCGAATGCCGCGCGGCTACAGCCCCACGGTCGATCAGCCGGCATTGACCGCAATGCTCGACCTCGAGCAGGCACGAGCATCGCCATCCTTCGACAAGCTCGTGCGCGAGGTCCGCGCGCTCATCACGCCCGATGAATCGGTAGCATGACGGCCCATACCTCGCGCGCTGGAATTCTATCGACCTGATCCGCGTGCGGTCCCTCGACGAGATATCCGCTGCCCTCAGCTCCGCATCCACTCGAGATCGTCCTGAAGAACCTCCGCGTAGGGACGCGCACCGTAGTCCCGGGCCATGGTCTCGAACACGGCCGCCACGTCGCGCTTGCCGAGGATGAAGTACGCGAACCCGATACAATAGACCGCCTCGGCGCTCGTCGGCATGCCTGCCACGGAGCCCACGAGCTGCTCGCAGAGCGCCGTCGCCTCGGCGCGGCGCTCCATGAGCCGCAGCACGCGCGCGTACTCCATCCAGACGCCTTCGCGCCCCGCGGGGTTGGTCCCGAGCAGTTTCTGATAGATCGCCGCCGCGCGACGCCCCATGCCGGCTGAGACCAGGCACCGCGCGAGCATCCGCAGCCTCCGATCACCGACGGCGACGCCGGGGTGCGGACGCGAGAGAACGGCGATCGATTCGTCGAGTCGTCCGTCGCGAAACAGCGCCTCCGACAGGAGCAGCATGCCGTCCTCGTCGAGGAGATCGGGCGAAACGGCGCGGAGCTCGACTACCGCGTCGCGCGGGCGGTCGAGATCGAGGCTGCGCTTCGCGCGGATGTAGCGCAGCGTGGTCATCTCGTAGGGTGACACCTGCGCGCCATCGAGCGATAGCTCCCACTCCGCCTTGCGGTCAAGCTGACATAGCTGTGCTCGTACTTCCAGCTCCGAGGTCCCTCGCCTGCGGCATTCGTCCAGCGCCGCGCGAAAGTGCCGGACGGCCGCGTCGCGCTGGTTCTGAGCCAGACACACGATCCCGCGCGCCGCGTGCCACGATTCATCCACGTCGTGGTGGTTCGCGAGCTGCTCGAGCCTCTCGTTCGCGCTGTCGTATCGCGCGAGATGCACGTCGCAGACGACCTGGGCGATCGCCAGGTAATACGATGACGCGTCAACCAGCATGGCCTGCAGGTTGACCGCCGCGCGTTCAAACGAGATCGCCGCACGCTCGTAGTCCTGCCGGCCGTAGAACTGGCTGCCTCGATCGATCTCCATCACGAGCACGTTGTAGAGCGCTTGCGGCTGCAGCGACAGCCGCTCCTGCGTGCGAGCGGGCAGACCGGCGAGTTCGCGCAGCGTCCGCTCTCGGACGGGCAAGCGGGGATGCGACGAGATTCCGGAGATGTACGCGATCCGGAGAGCTCCCAGGATCCTCGCGATTGCGAGCTCGAGGGCTCCGTCATCGAGCACCTGCTCGTACACGCGGTCTGCGAGCACCCGAAATGGACCCTCCCACGTGGTGCGCGGACGCGTTCCCGGAAGGACAATCGCGAACAGGCGCGTTCCTTCATAGCCCTCGTGGAGCGCAACATCGACCTCGTGACGGACGAGCGCATTCTCGAGCGCGGCATTCGACACCAGGACGATCACGCTCTCGCACGCGCAGATCTGAAGCCGGAGATCCGCCTCGAGGACCACCCCGAGGTTGACATGCTCGGGCTGCAGATAGTCCCAGACTTCGATGCTGGAGCGCTGAAATGACTCGGCCACCTGCCGGTATGCCGGCTTGTCGCTCGACGAGTGACTCACGAACACACGCATGTTGCCAAGCGGTGATCAGTCTCCCCCGCGACCCGCGAGACACGCCTTGCGGGCCGCTTCGCCACGTGGAACCTCGGTGGGTAGCTCGACCTTGATCGACTGCACAGAACGGGTGTCCTGCCGGAAACGACGCCATGCCGTCGGGAAGCTACCGCGAACGTATCGGAAGAATGCCAGAGTCTGAGACAACGTGGTCATGTCTGCGTAGATCGTGGGATTCGAAGCTGCGATCGTGTCGGGATCGTGCAACGGATTCTCTTGGTCGGCAAGCAACTCGACATCTTTTGCTTGGGACATCCACTCGAGCTGAGCGACGACGAGCGGTAGCTCGTCGTCGCTACTCTGGCGAATTGCAGACTTTGCCGCACTTAGTGCTTCCGCATTTGCACGCAGGTCCGACCTTAGCTTCGGGTCCACAGCTCTACGCTCCGTATCGCGAAATGATGCAACCATCTGATTCACGAGTGCATTAGCTCGTGCGAGCATCCAGTCTCGAGACTTTTCTCGAAGCCCGGCAGCGTACTCGGCGACCCATAGCTCCATAATCTTACCATCGAGTTTTGATCGCCATAGCTGATAAGTTGGCTTGCCGACAAACGCGATCGTGTCGTCACGAACCGTGAATGATACATCCCCGTCAGTCAAGACGTAGGACTGGTAGTTGGCAACGCGCTCAAAGATGTTCTGCTGATTGGCCCTGCGCTGAAGTAGCTCGTCTGGCGTCGGAGCTGACTCGAGGACTCCAAGCTTGTAGTCGCCATGGATCCTGGGCAGATCAGCATACTGTTCAGGCAGGATCCCGATCAAGTCCGCCTGAATTACGCGAAGTCCGAGAAGACTTCCTTGCAATGCCGCGTGGACACTAAAGATGTAACGATCGCAGCGTTCCTCGCTGGTTGCGGCAATGCCCTCGTACTCTCCGAAGGCTGTGGCGAGCCCGATGTCGTCGGTGGCAGCAATCGCGATGGCAGGTGCCAGGATCCAGTCAGGGACTGGAAGAATATAGTCGTGACCATTGATCCTGGCCGCGACCCGCTGCCCATCGGAGTCCGAGCG
>VBLP01000142.1:0-6189 GCA_005887925.1 Deltaproteobacteria bacterium
CCGCCACGACTCGCCGCGCTCGCGCTCGTTGCGCGCGGGGATGTCGAGCAGGAGGTAGCCGGGATCGAGCGGGACCGGCGCGTCGGTCGGCAGCCGGATCGCGAGCGGGCCGGGGTGATCGCGCAGCACCGCGGCGAGCTGGATCTTGGTGTCGGGGTGATCGGCGCCGACGAGGTCGATGCTGTCGAGGCACGGCAAGAGGCCGCGCAGCTTGGCGCGGCGCAGCGCGGTCTCGACCATCGCGGGGAGCTGGCTGGCGTCGCGCGGCATCGTCGTCGGATCGATCACGCCGAGCGCGCGGCCGGCGGGGGCGGCGAGCGCGGCGAGCAGGGTGTGGCGGCCACAGCCGGTCCGGCCGCGCACCACGATCCGCGCCGGCTCGCCGGGCCGCGGCGAGGCCAGGTAGCGCAGCGCCCGCGCGATCACCTGGCGCGGCAGGTGCAGCTCGGCGAGCTCGCGGTCCGAGGCGCGCACCGTCAGGTGTGGGTCGGGCTCGCCGGCGAGCTCGAAGTTGGCCACGTAGCGGACGACCAGCGGATCGACGGTCAGCGCGGCGAACGGTCGCTCGCCCGCCCCGGCCTGGATCAGGCCGTAGCGGCGCAGCGGGCGATCGCCGTCGAGCTCGCGGGTCAGCGCCGGTGCGCCGCCGCCCACCATCTGCGCGAGCAGCTGGACGATCAGGTGCTCGTCGACCAGCGGCCGGCCGGGATCGTTGGCGAGGATGCCGTACAGCCGCGCGAGCTCGCCGCGCAGCCGGGGCGCCAGGATCGCGAACACGCGATCGGCGGCGACCACCAGGTCCTCGATCGTGCGCAGCCGGACGATCGCGCTGACCAGCTCGTCGGGCTGGCGCCCGCTGGCGATCCGCAACAGACCGCCCACCTCGTCGGCGAACGGCGGCCGGTGCGGATCGGTCTTGGAGATCCGCCCGGTGTCCCACGCGTCGGCGATCGCAGCGGCCGCGAGCGCGCCCATGAGCTGGAGCCGCAGCTCGACCGAGTGCGCGATCTGCTCGGGCGTCGCGGTCGCGGTCGCGGTGACCGGATCGAGGCGAACCAGCGGCACGTCGGGCAGCGGCCCGGGCGGCTCGAGCGGCGCGGCCGTGGCGGCGGGGGCGGCCGCAGCGAGCTCGGCGGCGGCGAGCTCGGCGGCGTCCCCGTGGCCGGCGCCGTTGCCGGCTTCGCCTGCCGCGTGCGCCGGGTCCGCATCGCCGCCATCCTCCGCCGCGCGCGATTCGGCCTCGGTCTCGCGCATCGCGCCGGCGTCACCCTGCGATTGCGCCGGCGACACCGCGAGCGCCTCGGCGCGGACCAGCTCGAGCCCGTCGACCGTGGCGAGCGCGATCCGCTGCAGCCCGTCGTCGACTGCGATCTGCAGCGTGCCCTCGGGCACCATCAGATCGCGGATCCAGCGCCCGAACCGCAGATCGATCGCGGCGAGCCGATCACCGGTGCGCGCGAGCGCGTGGCCGCGGCGCGCGGCGATCACCAGCTCGGTCACCGCGGGCAGCCGGAGCTGGGTGTTCTGCGCGCCGTCGGCGACCTGGGCGACGCTGAGGCGCACCTCGTGACCGTCGGGGCCGGCGAGCCCGACCGCGCGCTGCTGCGCGAGCACGAACAGCCGGCCATCGAGCAAGAGCTGCGCGTCGACCGGCCGGCCGCCCGGATCGCCGACCTGCGTGCGCCACGCCTCGCCGATCGTGCTGCGCCAGAGCCGGAGCTGGCCGCCGTGCCACAAGAGCCAGCGGTTCTCGGCGATCGGCAAGATCGCATCGCCGCCCGGACCGGGCACCTCGAGGCGCGCCGGCGCGGCACGCAGCACCACCGGGTGCGCGCAGTGCCAGATCGGCAGCTGTGGCGCCGTGCTCGACTGCACCACGCGGCCACCCGGCTCGAGGTGGTCCATCGCCTCGGAGGCGATCACGCTGCCGTCGCGGATCGCGAGCCGGACGAGCCGACCGGGCGTCAGCGCCCACAGCTCCTCGCCCACCGGCGCGACATCGAGGATGCCTTCGAGCGCGGTTCGCACCCGGAGGTCTCCGGAAGGTTCGTACATGGTGATGCCGGCCACATCGGCGACGAGCAAATGCCCACCTGGCCCGAAGAACCGCAAGATCCGTCTCCGTCGAGTCTCGGCCACGCCGCTCGGAATCGTATCAGGACCGGTGCGCGCTGCCGCACAAGATCGCGCGGCAATACGCCCCCGCGAGCGGCGTCAACTGACTATGATCATTTATTATTTATCATATACCGTGAATTGCCACACACAATCCTTCGCAAGAAAGAAAACGCAGGCTTTGCCAGTATCATGGGCGCCCGTTTTCCCCCGTCGGCAGGCGCACCCCCATGGGCTTCGACCGCGAACATCGCCTCGATACCGAGCTCAACCGCCTCCTCGATGATCTCGCGCAGCCGAGGAGCGAGGACGCCGTCGACGTCCCCGGCAAGCGCACGCGGGTCGAGCAGCTGATCGACCGGCTGACCGCGCGGCATGCGCAGCCGCACTCCGCCGCCCCCGGCCGGACCACGCTCGTCGAGCGCCTGCTGGCGATGGCCCCCCAGCTCAGCTTCGACGACTTCCAGGTCACCGCGCTCAAGGACGTGCTGCGCTCGCTCGGCAAGAGGCGCACGCTACAAGGCGCCACCCTCGCCGCCGCCGACCGCGAGGTCGCGCGCCGCGCCACCGCCCCGGCACCGCTCCCCGATGCGCACGCCGGCGCCGGCGGCCAGGCGCTGTGGCGGGCCGCCGAGCGCCGCGCGGTCACCCTGTATCGCCGCGCGTTCGACGCCGGCGAGGTCTCGCCGGACGACCCGGCGGTCGAGGCTGCGCTGGCCCGCGCCGGCAGCGGCGCGCCGCTGCCTCCGGCCGTCCGCCGCAAGATGGAGGACGATCTCGGCATCTCGTTCGCCCGCGTCCGCGTCCACAGCGACGTCGTCGCCGCCCAGGCCGCGCGCGCCGTGCGCGCCGAGGCATTCACCGTCGGCGAGGACATCTTCTTCGCCGAGGGCGCGTACGCCCCCGAGTCGCGCGCCGGGCAGAAGCTGCTCGCGCACGAGCTGACCCACGTCGTGCAGAGCTGGCAGGGCCGGACCGATGGCGGCGCCGCCCGCGTCAGCCGCCCCGGCGACTCGCTCGAGCGGGAGGCCGACGCCGTCGCCGAGCGCATCGACCGGCATGGAACCGATCGGGCGGAGACAGCGCAGTCTGCACATTCCCCGCTGCCGGGGTCCCCTGCTTCGCCCGCAGGTTCCTCGGCGCGACCCACGAAGTCCCGGCGCGCGAAGCTCGCCGAGCCCGCGCAGCCCGCGCCGCGGCCCCGCACGCTCCAGCGCAAGTCCGCCGACCGCCCCGACCCGCGCAGCAACGAGCCCGGGACGATCCATCCCCAGTTCAAGCGCACGGTCCACCGCACGCCGTCCGCCGCGCATCCCGTCGGCGATGCCCGCGCCGCGTTCCAGCAGCACCTCCGGCAGCAGACCCAGAAGACCCACGCGACGCTGAACCCGCTCAAGGGCGGCGTCCGGCCGAGGACCTCCAGCACGCCGCCCACGCGGCCAAGCAGCACCACCACGCCGTCGCCGACGAGCACAAGAAGGCCAAGCACGACGACCATCACGAGGCGCACACCCCCGAGAAGGTCGATCCGCACTCGCCGATCCAGTTCAAGAAGATCGACGACTGGGGCAAGTACATGCCCCAGCCGATGCCCGATCACGATGAGCGCGAGCGCGCGCGGATCCTCAAGCTCGTCAAGCGCAAGGTCGAGGGCGAGCGCGCCGAGGCGCAGAAGGCATTCGCCAAGCTCCACGCCGCGCAGATCAAGCAGGCCGGCGCGATCCGCGCGATGAAGCCGGCCCTGCAGGGCCAGATCGCCGCGGCCCAGGGCACCGCGCTCGCCCACGTCGCCGCGTACGAGGCCAGCCAGGCCGCCGCGGTCGCCGGCGCGTACGGCGCCGCCCAGGCCCGCGTCAACGGCGCGGCCGCCGCCGCCAAGTCCCAGGTCAACGCCGCCTACGCCGCCACCGTCGCGGCGATCAACGCCGCCAACGACAGCACCGACCAGAAGCTCACCCAGGGCCAGACCCAGGCGACCACCGAGATCACGACCGTCGAGTCCACCGAGATCATCGCCGTTGCGGCGATCTACGCCGGCGCGCGCGCCCAGGTCGCCGCCGCCGCGTCCGCCGAGGCCGCGTTCGCCTCTGGGCTCGGCGACTCGGTGCCGCTGCCGTACGACGGCGACAAGCTCGACGCTGCCAAGAAGGCCGCGCACGACACCGCAGACGGCTGGGCCAAAGAGATCCCCGGCAAGATGCAGGAGGACGCCCAGAAGAACATCTTCGGCAACCAGCCGCAGACCGAGAGCGGCGTCCACGACATCGCCAGCAAGCAGAAGGAGCAGGTCAAGACCGTCCACGACAAGCTCAAGGAGACCCTCGACACCGCCCACAGCCAGGCGCTCGAGGGCGCCTCGACTGCGCGCACGCAGGCGCTGTCGCAGATCGACTCGATCGCCGCCTCGACGTGTGCATCGCTCGCGGCGCAGAGCGCGGCGCAGGTCGCCGCCGTCCACCAGCAGGCGTCGGCCGCGCGCGCCGGCATCGCCCAGGCCGGCAAGGCCGCGCAGGCCAGCCTCGCGCAGTCGTGCGACAAGTCCGCCGCCGGTCTCGAGAGCGGCGCCGTCGGCCTGGTCAAGGGCGCCAAGCATGTCGAGGCGCCCAACCCCGGCGATGCGCAGAACGCCGTCAAGCAGGGCGAGGCGCAGCTCAAGCAGGGCGCGCACTCGATCATCGACGGCCTCAGGAAATCGGCGAGCCAGTCGGCGCACGGCATGACCGCGCAGGCACAGTCCGCCACGCAGGGCATGGCGGCGACCGCGGCCGCGGCCAAGCAGAGCTCGGCGCAGATCGCGCAGGGCGCGTCGCAGTCGATCACCCAGTCCGGCCAGTCCGCCGCCCAGTCGCTCCAGAAGATGGGCGAGGAGTTCAAGAAGCAGGCCCAGGGCATCGGCGACGGCGCCGACAAGGCCTTCCAGGGCATCGTCAAGGACATCCAGACCGCCTACAAGACGGCCTCGGACAAGCTGCAGGAGGGCATCAACTCCGGCGTCTCGAACCTGCAGAGCAGCTACCACGACGCGATCGACAGCAAGGAGCGCCAGGCGATCGCCGAGAACGCCAAGAAGGCGGCCGACGCGGTCAAGCCGTGGTGGCAGAAGGCGCTCGCCTTCGTCCTGGTCATCGTCGTCTCGATCATCATCACCGTCGCCGTCACCGCGCTGACCGGCGGCCTCGGCACCGGTCCGGTCATGATCGCGCTGATCGCGATCGGCTCGGGTGCGCTCGCCGGCGGGTTAAGTAGCGCCGCCGGGCAGATCGTCAACAACCTCGTCATGGGCAAGGGCCCGTTCGAGGACTTCTCGTGGAAGGACGTCGGCATCGGTGCGCTCGCCGGCGGGCTCACCGCCGGCTTCCCCTCCGGCATCAGCTCCGTCGGCGGCGCGACCGTCCGCGCGGCGATGACCGAGGGCTCGGCGACCTTCGCGACCCTCGGCAGCTTCGCGATCCGCACCGGCGTCAACTTCGGCGCCGGCATGGCGGCCGATGCGATCGCGCAGCTCGCGATCAACGGCAAGTACGAGTTCAGCATGCAGAACCTGATCACGACGCTGGGCTTCAGCGCCGTGATGAGCACGACCAAGTTCATGGACGTGCAGAACAAGATCGGCGACGGCATCCGCGTCAAGGTCGGCCTCGATCCGATCCACGTCGAGACGCCGCACGTCGACACCGCCGGCGGCCACTCCGGCCCCGAGGGCGGCACGCACGTGGATTCCACGCCGACCGGTCACGGCCGCACCGAGCCGACCGGCCATGGCGGAACCGAGCCGACGGCCAAGGGCAACGCCGAGCCGACCGGCAAGGGCAACACCGAGCCGACCGGCAAGGGCAACACCGAGCCGACGGGCAAGGGCAACACCGAGCCGACGGGCAAGGGCAATAACGAGCCGACGGGCAAGGGCAATAACGAGCCGACCGGCAAGGGCAATAACGAGCCGACCGGCAAGGGCAATAACGAGCCGACCGGCAAGAGCAACGAAGAGCCGACCGGCAAGGGCAAGGGCAAGGACGAGCCGACGGGCAAGGGCAAGGACGAGCCGACGGGCAAGGACGACCCCGCGGGCAAGAA
>VBLP01000142.1:6263-25589 GCA_005887925.1 Deltaproteobacteria bacterium
CCCGCCGGCAAGAAGGACGACCCCGCCGGCAAGAAGGACGACCCCGCCGGCAAGAAGACCGATCCGGCTGGCGACAGCCGGACCCAGGAGCAGCAAGCCCACGACGAAGCGCGCGACAGCGAGCTGAACTCCGACGGCTATACCGAAGGCACGCGCGCCAAGGCCGACGAGACTGCCACCAATATCGAGGAAGGCAAGCAACCCGGCAAGGACGGGCTCCGCGACACCGAGGCCAACGCGCGCGGCAAGGAGGAGCTCGAGAAGCTGCTCAAGGATCCCAACCTGTCGCCCGAGGAGCGCGCACAGATCCAGAAGGAGCTGGCCGAGAAGCTCCGCGCCGAGAACGATCCCACCGGCAACCTCGAGCGCGACCTCAAGGAGGTCAAGACCGAGGTCAAGAACGAGAACAAGCCCGGCGAGAACAAGCCCGGCGAGAACAAGCCCGGCGAGACCGGCAAGGCCGAGACCGGCAAGACCGAGACCGAGACCGGCAAGACCGAGACTCCCAAGCCCGAGGCCGGCCTCAAGGACTCCAAGCTCACCGACCGCTTCGTCGGCGACATGAAGAGCCTCGAAGGCAAGTGGCCGTCGATGACCCCGCAGGAGCGCGCCAACGCGATCCGCGAGATCATCAACGGTCAGCTCCGCGAGGCCGGCATCCCCGAGCTCAAGGTCAAGACCGCGGCGCTCGGCGAGAGCACCAACGGCCACCTCGACTTCCGCGACTGGTCGATCACCCTCAACGAGGGCAAGCTCAACGCCCCCAACATCACGGAAGCCAAGCTCGGCGAGCTGAGCAACACCGTCTACCACGAGGCCCGCCACGGCGAGCAGTGGTACATGATGGCGCGCAGCATGGCGGAGGGCGGCATGTCTCCCGCCGAGATCTCCGCGAAGACCGGCATCCCCGAGCCGGTCTGCGACGCGGCCGCCGCCGAGCCCAAGATGTCGCCGCAGCAGGCCGCCGACGCGCAGACGTACTACGACAGCGTCTACGGCAAGAACTCGACGCAGCGCAACCAGATCCTCAACGACCTCAAGACCAACCCGGCCGACGTCCAGAAGGCCGCCGCCGACTACAACGCGATCAAGGACGATCCCCACGTCTCGGCCGCCGAGAAGCAGGCCAAGCTCGACGCCTGGCGCGCCGCGTACGACAAGATGCAGCGCAACTACCAGGACTACCGCAACCTCCCCGAGGAAGCGGACGCCTGGGCCACTGGCAACGCCGCCGAGCAAGCATTCAAGAACGCGCCCAAGCCCGACCCCGCCGGCGCCAGGACCGAGCCGCTCGGCGACCCGTCCACCGCCAAGACCCAGCCGCTCGGCGATCCATCGACCGCCAAGACCGAGCCCCTCGGCGGCCGCGACGGCAAGACCGGCGGCAACGACACCACCAAACCCGCGCAGCACGACGAGCCCGGCAAGACCAGCGAGCCGCCCGGCAAGGGCCCCCAAAGCTCGCCCGATCGCGCCCGGCTACCCGCCGATCAACAGGCCACCTACGACAAGGCCTGGGAGTTCTACCGCTCGCAGGGCATGGCCGACGAACGGATCGAAGGTCACCTCCGCGGCATCGACTTCTCCAGGCCCGTCGAGGTCACCAAGATCCCCAAGGGCACCCTCATCCAGCAGACCCAGCCGCCCGGCGCCCCGCAAGGCAGCTACTACGCGCCGCCCGGCACCGAGCCCAGCAAGCTCGGCATCAGCCCCAAGGGCGACCTGCGCGGCCCCGACGGCGACACCGTCGTCGGCCACGTCGACAAGTCGACCAGGCTCTACGTCACCACCGAGGACATCGTCGTCCTCAAGTCCTGGGCCGCCGAGATCAACGACACCTGGTCGATGCACGACGTCGGCACGTCGTCGCGCGACGGCACCCCGATCCCGTTCCTCGCCGAGGGCGGCGGCATCCAGTACTTCACCACCGAGAAGCCGCCGATCCAGCCCTACGAGCCCACCGCGCGCGAGCCCTCCGTCCCGCGCGCCACCGATCCCGCCAAGGTCGACCCGGTCCACCCCGAGAGCGCCCCCATGGCCGAGGATCCCTCGAAGGATCCCTCCCTCAAACCGCCGGGGCCCGAGGGTGACCACCAGGCGCCGACGGTCGAACCCAACAATACCGAACGCCTCAAGGCGCTCGCAGACGCGATCAACGATCTCAGGACCGACAACGCCAAGCGCAACGAGGTGCTCGAGACCCTGCGGACGCCCAATAATGGAGAGCCGGGGCCGCTCGAGGGCCATGTGCTGGATACAGCACTCGATGAGAACAAGGCAGCGATTCGTGACATGGTTCAGTCGTTCAAGGACAATCCGCCCGATGTGATCGTCGGTATGAAGGAAGGCGGCGCCTTCCTGGCGGATGTACTCGGCACATCCGACCCGGCGCTCGCAGGTAAGGTCCATGAAATGGACGTTCACAAGGCGACCGGCGACGCGGCGAAGAAAGGCAAGTTCGACCAGGATCCGATGCTCCAGGAGTTCGAGGTGCTGATCCAGGGCGGGGCGAGGAAGATCGCGATCGTGGATACCTACATGGGCGGCCGCACCGCTGGGTCGCTGCGCGATCAGATCATGAAGCCGCTCGCCGAGAAGTATCCCGACGTCACTTTCGATGTGCACTGGTTGCGCGAGACGATGGGCTTCCAGGACGGCCCGCTCCGCGGAACCGTCAAGCCCGGGCAGAAGGGCGGCACGCAGATCTCGACGTCCGAGCACCAGGTCCGGATGGCGATCGGCGACGACATGACGATGGTCTATGACGCGACCTCGACGAAGCCGGTCACGATCTTCGACAGGAACGGACAGGTCGTGAAGACGTTCTATCCGGCCGAGGGCCAGACCTCGCGCGACGTGATCATCGCGCTCCTCACGGGTCGGCTCACTCCGTGAGCAGGTGTCGGAACTTGTATTTCGCGATCACGGGCTCGATCGCCGACACATCGGGTGGGCCAGCATCGACGCGATAGGTGATGTTCAAGAAGATCGCAGGAAGCACCCCATGGGTCTCGCGCTCGATCAGCGGGCGGTCGAGGTCATGTTCCTCGTAGTCGTCCTCGGTCTTCAGTACGAACGACTGATAACCCGAGATCACCTTGCGGTCGTACAGCTGGTCGAGCGGCGCTGCCAGCTCGAACGCCAGCTCACGCGCAGCCTTCGCGTCTGTGCAGCCCTCTGTCGTCACATAGAATCGAGCCTGAAGCTTCATTGCGTGAATTCTTTGTTCGCGAATAGCGCAGCTTTGGCACGTTCAGGAACGACGCCCACGGTGATGAACGTACCGGTGTCCGCGTGGAGAGTAGCACCCCACTGACCACGTTCGTAGATCACCTCGACTTGTTCCCAGAGAAAAGCGTCGCGGTCGATGATCGCACAGGCCGCCAGCGGATCGTGCAGGAGCTTGCCTTCTGGATGTTCCCGCAAATAAACGGTCATGGCTTCGCGAGCCAGCACGGCCCCGGCGGGGAGATCCGACGTCGCGAGCAGCCGCGCCTGCAGCTCCGCGTCCCAGGCAAACCCGTGCGTCACGTTCTTCGACACCAGATCGCGCTGCGCGATCTGCGGGCTCGCCAGGGCGGCGAGCGTCGCTTTCTTGTCGCCGCCGAAGTTGAACGATTCGCAGAGCGTTCGCCCGTCGAACTTCGCGAGCCGACACTCGGGTGGAACGAGGTTGTCGCCCGCAAAGCCGCCTTGCGCGATCCAGCGGCGAATCCGCACCGCGGGATGCTCTCGTAGCAGGTTCCGCAGGTTCTGCAGCGGCGCTCCGGTCAGGAGCACAGCGCTGGCATCCGCCGCGAGCGCTGCCGCCATGATCTCATGGGCGACTCCGTCGGGCTGAGTGTCACGCAACTCGCCGAGCCACGAGGTGTGGAACGCCGAGACCGCGTTGGCCTTGCTCGCGCTGTCGCGCGCACCCACCGGGACCGTGCAGTCGAGCCGGCCGAGGATCTCGCGAACCACGGCGAGTTGCTGCAGGGTGCCGGGCGTGACGGTGACCGCTGCCAGTCGGAGCCGAGGATGCGTTGCCAGCAAGCACAGCGTGAGCGCGTCGTCTGGATCCCGCGTCTCCATGTCGAAGACCACGGGCGTGGCAGCAGCAACGGCACTCACGGAGGGAGGATAGCGACCCGCTTCAGGGCTCGCCACCACCGGTTATCATCGACACAGTGACCGATCGCCGCACCTTCTCGATGATCGCCGAGCCCGTCTTCGCCGACGGTGAGACGCCGTATGGCCCGGAGTACTGGCGTCGCGACGGCACCGATCGCGGGTCGGTCGTGAAGGTGTTTCGTGACCCGGTCGAGCTCGAAGGCTATGCGGACCTTCATGTAGCCGCCCATCTCTGGGTTCACGAGGACTTCGAGAACGACGCATGGCACGTGCTGGATGTCGACGAGCCGCTGGAGATCGGGTCCGACTTCCTGGTGATCCGTCGGCGGCCAGGAATCTACCTCCGCAGCTTGATCCCGGAGCTGACGGATGCGCCGGCACCGCCCACGGAGCGGCTGCTCCTGCTCCGCTCCACGGTCGACACGCTGGTCGCCGCGGCAGTGGAACCTCGTGCTCGCTTCATCGCCAGGTGGTCTCCGATCGGATCCGGGCCGCGAGCACGCACGTGATCTTCGTCGAGCGTGAACAGCGGTTCTACGTCGAAGATCTCGAGCCAGATCGCGGTCAGCTTCGTAGCTGGTGCACGTTGTCGCCCCGACTTGGTCGTGCGTGACGGAACGCCTAGCGCCCGCGAGATAGCGGGTGCCAGGCACCTGACGGATACTCGATGCGGGTGACCGGAGAAAGCATCCCATCACAGCTTCGAGAGCTCCTGCTCTCGATCCGGAACGCTTCGATCGCACGTCTGACCCGCTACAGCTGGTTGGCGAAGGAGGCCGCTGCACGAGGCGGTGATCTACCGGCGAACCTGGTGTTCTCAGGGACCTCCGGTCCGCTGATCATCGCCCTGCAATCTGGCCCTGTCATCGGAGTCGCGAGTCAACCTTCCCTGATATCTGTGACTCTCTGGCTCGAGCGGGAGGCTGGCTCTGATCCGGACGTGCATGCTGTTGAGGCTGATGACCCGCACTTCAGCCGGCCTGAATTCGCGCAGATGATCGGAAGGCGGGTGACCGACATCTCCATCCTGGTGCGCGATGCGCAGAACGCGCTCTGGGAGAGCTGCCCACGAGAGGTCGGCGTGCTGCTCGCGATCGAGGATGCTCCGGACCTGCTGTTGTCGCACGGGCTTCACGATGACTCTGACGATTTCTCGGTCCTCCTGCGCGAGGATGTGAGATCGACGCTATGGCCGCAGCTGCGAGAGATGCGAGTCGAGTGAGCCCATGGGGCGGGGCCGACACGCGCGGACGCACGCTGATGGCGTACACTGCAAGGGATGACCACGGACCTCAAGCCCGAAGACCTGCCGGGCCTCGTCGACAAGGGCCTCGAGATGGTGGAGAAGCGCCTGAGGGAGTCGAACGGCGCTCGGATCTACGACTCGATCAAGGCCCAGCTGACCTACATGAAGCAGACGATCGAGGCGAACGAGAAGCCCGCGCAGGACAAGGTCGCTCGCCTCACGCTGGGCGTGTACGCGGCGCGCGAGTTCGAGACGTCGGATCCGGACTTCGCCGATGTGCTGTTCAAGGTCGAGTATCTGTTCAAGCGGCTGTAGACGAGGCATCTGCGCCACGCGGCGCGGGCCCGCCAACGCTCGGCGCGGCGCTGCATGTTCTGAACATGGACTGCCCCGAGACCCTGCTGGAACACGCGACCTGGCTGCGCCGGCTGGCCGCCAGCCTCGTGGGCGACCGCGCGACGGCGGACGACCTCGTGCAGGACACATGGGTCGCCGCGCTGCGCTGCCCGCCCGACCTGAACCGGCCCTTGCGACCCTGGCTGGCGCGGGTCGTTCGCAACGCGGCGCGGTTCCGGTGGCGCGGGGACGCCCACCGTGCGGCCCGCGAGGCGGTCGCGACCCGCGACGCGGAGACCATCACGCCCACGACCGAGGAGCTCCTCGCGCGCCATCAGCTGCAGCAGCTGCTCGCCAGGCTCGTCGGCGAGCTCGATGAGCCTTTCCGTGGCGCGATCCTGCTGCGTTACGCCGAAGGCCTGGAGCCCACGCAGATCGCGCACCGGCTCGGCATCCCGGCCAGCACCGTCCGCTGGCGGATCAAGGAGGGCCTCGAGCGCTTGCGGCGCGCGCTCGACGATGCGCACGGCGGCGAGAGCAAGGCGTGGCTGCTCGCACTCGCGCCGATCGCGCTGTGGCCGCGCGCGTCGCATGCGGCGCCGGCCGTGCCGCTTGCAGCCGCGATCATGGCGGCTGCCGGCATCGTGCTCGTGCTCGTGCTCGTGCTCGTGCTGGGGCTCGGGGCGATACGGCGCGCGTCCGGCGTCCGCGCGACGAAACCGCGCGGGGCGATCGCGCCGAGCCTCGCCACGCGGGCTCGCGAGGGCATCGCGCCGAGCTGGTTCGTGCAGCCGGGCGCTCCATCGCGCCACGTCACCGGCCGAGTGGTGCGCGATGGGGTGCCGGTTCCCGGCGCGCAGGTGCGGCTCGTCGCCGACGACGCGGAGCCGCAAGAGACGCGCAGCCGCGTCGACGGGCGGTTCGACTTCGGCGTGCAGGCCGCGCGCACTGTCACGCTGGGCGCTTCGATCCCCGACGCGCTCGCCGCGATCCGTCACCTCGACCTCCGCGATCCGGGCATCGCCGCGGAGATCGAGCTTCCTCTCGTCACCTGCAGCGCTCGCATCGCGGGCAAGGTCAACGATGCGAGTGGCAATCCGATTCCCCACGCCCAGGTGTTGCGCGAGAACACGATCGGCACCGAGACCGACGACGCCGGCGCGTACGAGCTGTGCGCGTTGCCCACCGCGGCGCTGGTCGCGCAGCTCGACCTGGTGATCCGCGCCGGCGGCTATGGAACGATCGTGACCGGCGTCGCGCCGGCCGGGCACATCCGTCGAGACTTCGTGCTCGCGCCCGAAGCCACGATCACCGGCGCCGCGGCAGCGAGCGCGGCCGTATGGATCGAGCCCGACCGCGACGACCTGAGCCGCACCGGCGAACGCGGCGCGCGCCAGGTTGCCATCGCCGACAGTGACGGCCGCCGCATCGGCGGCGCGGCGCGCGGGGCGATCGGGGGCGCCCAGGTCTCGGGCACGGTCGCGGGCCCCTCGGGCGCGCCAGTCGCGAACGTCAGCGTCCGCTTCACCTCGGCGGACCACGAGCAGGCGCGGTGCATGACCGACACTGCAGGCGCGTTCACGTGCGGGTCGCTGAAGGGAACCACGAGCTACACCCCGACCGTCTTCCCGGGCGACGGTGACACGCGGCCGTTCCCGTTCGTCATCCCCGCGCCGGCGATCGACCTCGGCCTCGACGCGTCCATCGCCGGCGTCCACCTCGTGATCGATCCTCGCACGACCACCCTCGCGGGTACCGTCCTCGACGACACCGGGGCCCCGGCCGTGGACGTTCGCGTGCATGCGACCGGAGATGGCCTCTTCCACTACGGATGGTTGCCTTCCCCGACCGTCACCACCGATGTCGCCGGTCGCTTTCGCTTCGAGCATCTCGCCCCCGGCGACTACGAGCTCGATGCCGAGACGCTGCACGACGGGAGGAGCGCCATGCGCGTCGTCGCCGCCGGCGCGAGCGACGTCGTCCTCACGCTGACGCGACCCGCGTGCACCTCGGGGACGCCGCTCGATCCGCCGCACAAGCCGACCGCTCCCATCCTGTGGGACGACCGCATCGAGCTGATCGGCTGGGACATACCAGACCGCGCGCGCGTCGGCGAGCCGGTCCAGGTGACGCTCGTGTTCCGGGCGCGGGCGCTGATCCTTCATCCGTGGAACGTGTTCGCGCACTTCGATGGCAGCCAGCATCGCAAGAACGCAGATCATCCGCCCGTGGGCGAGTACTGCACGACATCGACCTGGAGGCCGGGTGATGTGCTCGTCGATCGATTCTCGACGACGCTGCCCTTCTCCGAGACCTATGCGCTGAAGATCGGCTTCTTCCGCCCAGGCGAGGGCGACGGCCCGTGGCAGAACCTCGTCGGCGCCGGTGACGTCGTCGGTGGTGTCGAGCTCGGCACCATCACCGCGGTCCCCGCCGAGTGATCGAGCCTCGACACGACGTCGCCGGGCGCTGTCCCTGCCGGAGCTCGCCCGCCCATTGACCTTGGCGAATCAGCGCCTGGGCAGAGCTTGTCGACCGCGAAGCCGCCCTGGCGGCCCGGCGGCGATCACGAGCGACAGCTGCTCGCAAACCATGCCATCCTCGGTGTCACGGCGGCGTACGTGGCGACGTTGTTCATCGCCGCGTGGATGCGGGCCCTGGCAGTGCCGCTGGACCAGCACATACTACCGCGTGAGCTTCTCGAGCTGCGCGGCGGTCATGAGCCTCGCGTACTCGAGCAGCAACGTCTCGTTCTCCGGCGTCGCCGCACGCAACATGGTTCGAACCTTCGAGTACGAGACCTCCCCGCGCCGCAGCGCATCGTCGATCGCGGGAAACGCGGGGGCGCTTGCGGGCGACGCGGACATGGTCGCGCGCGGTGACCAGGCCCTACCCGACTCGCCACGGGAGCCAGTGCGCACAGGAGGTAGCACCTTGTACATGCCAGCCGCTGCGGTGGTCGAATTCGCGCAGGTCGGCAAGCAGGCGATGCATGGCGGCATCGAGATGCGCTGCTTACTCCGCGATCCGTTCGCCCAGTTGATCGAGCTGATGGCCATGGTGAATCGGTGTAGTGCGAGCCAACTCAGTGGGTTGAAGCTACGCCGCAGTGCGGTGATACTACGCGGCCTATGGGTACCTTCGCGTGGGCGCTGCTCTGCAGTGCGGTATGGCTCGAGGGCTGCGGATTTCCGCGACCCGCGGACGTCGCTGATCTCGATGCAGCGATCGACGCAACGACCTGCTTCGGTACAGATCTCGCGAAGGTCTGCCTTGCGTCGGTGCCTTCGCAACCGCTGGCGGTCAATGCGCAAACGACGATCGATACCTCCGATCCTGCGACGTGCGGCGCGACGACAGTTGGTGCCAAGTACTGCGTGATCGGGGCGACGACCATCAGCATCAGCGCCAAGCTGCGAGGGATCGGGCCCAGGCCGCTGGTGCTGATCGCGACTGACTCGATCACGGTCACGCTGGACGGCTCGATCGATGTCGGTAGCCATCGCTTCACGGGCATCGGTATTCCACAGACCGGTGCAGGAGCGGATCCGCCAACCTGCGCCGCAGGTACGCCACCGAGCAACGCCGGTGGTGGCGCAGGGGGCAGCTTCGCCGGTGCTGGCGGCAACGGCGGCAATGGCGTCAATGCCGGTACCGGTGGCGGTAGACCAGGTGCCGCTGTGGCTTTACCGCTGACCGAGCTGCGTGGGGGCTGCCCTGGACAGGATGGACACAGCGCTTCCGGGAACCAGGGAGTCGGGGGGCACGGTGGTGGTGCGATATTCCTGATCGCGGGCACCAAGATAGAGATCAAAGGCCCTATCAATGCAACTGGAGGCGGCGGTGGAGGTGGAGGGGAAGATAGCGGAGGCAACCAGTACATCGCCGGCGGCGGAGGTGGCGGTGCCGGGGGTATGATCGGATTTGATGCGCCCGCAGTGATCTGTAACAATCTGTTGCTCGCGAGCGGGGGCGCCGGGGGGGAGGCCAGCGGCGCCGGCGCTGGGCAGCCCGGTGCAGATCCGACAAGTACCGGGGTAGCCGTCGGAGGCCACGGCAACGCCAACGGTGGCGACGGTGGTGCGGGTTCCTCCGCCTCGATCGCTGCGTCCGGTTCGACCGGCGGGGACGGCTATACTGGTGGTATTGGTGGCGGCGGGGGTGGCGGGGGCGGGGCCGGCGTCATTAGAGCGCCTGCGAGTGCCATGCTTGGCCCCTACCTGTCACCGCCCGTGACGCCGTAGATGGTGGTTGTGGAGCGCCGGTGCCTGTCTCACGAGCAGCGGGAGTGACCGGCCAGCGGATTCCCTTGGTCAGCGCAGCTCATTGGTCCACATGCAGCGGTGTGCATACGTGACGGCTGGATTGGTACTCCAGGTCATGTCGGCCGCGTACTCGTCCTTGAAGGCATTGGTGCCGACGCCGGTCCAGCGCACGACCGTGGCGTTGCCCTGGCCGAGATCGGAGGTGTAGAGGTACATCCCGCTGCCATTCGGAAGGCCGGCCCAGATCGCCTCGGTCAGATCGCGCTCCGAGGCGAGGCGGCCGCCGGCGCCGGCACAGTCGACGAAGGCGTCGGCGAGCTTGGTCGCCGGCCTATCGGCGCTGTCGAACCAGATCGTCGGGGCAGGGTTGCCGGGCAGCGCGAGGGTGAAGCAGCCGCCCATGCAGGTCGTGGGCGCGCGGAGGGCTGGATCGATCGGGTAGTAGATGCAGCGGAACGGTTGATTCCCGGTCTTGTAGGCCCAGCCTGCGGTGGCGTCGGTGCCGGTGGAGGCGTAGCTGTAACGCTGATCCAGCGCCGTCCAGTTGTTGGTGGCGGCCAAGAACTGGGTGCCGTTGTAGCCGCACTGGTCAGAGCTCCACAGATCGTTGTTGCTGCCATTCGGCAGTCCCTGGCCGATCAGCTCGGCGAGCTCGGTCGCGCGCGGCAGATGGCCACCGCGGGTGGCGCAGGTATCGTGGGCCACGGCCCACGCGGCGGTGGCGGTGTCGCTGGTCTCGCCCTTGTAGCGGCTGAATGGCGGCACGAACTGGTTCGGGATCGTGTTCGGATTGGGCGACGCTTCAGCTTTGGGCGCGGCACAGCGGAACGGCGCGGGCGTCCGGAGATCGACGACGCCGACATCACCTGGCGGCGACCACGTCAAGCCTGTCCACCGGATCGTGGTCGAGTTGTTGCTGTTGCTGGCGTCGGCGGTCGAGATGGATTGCCCCGATCCCGGCAGGCGGGCATGGATGGCCTCGACCAGCTGGGGAAGATCGGCGAGGTGCGCGCGCTCGTGGACGCATTCCCATACCGCGGCGCCCTTGCGCAGGGCCGGCCGATCCTTGCTGTCGAAATTGTAGCTGCCGACGGTGAAGCACTCGCTGCCGGGCATGCCGTTGCAGTGCACGCCGGTGAATGTCTTGGGCATCGGCGCCGAGCAGATGCAGCGATAGGCACCCATCGAGGACGCCGCGAGCGTCGAGGTGCCGCCGTCGCTGAGCCGGATCACCGCCTGGTCGAGCTGATCGTCGGGCGCCTGCGACCACAGATAGTTGGTCTGGAAGCTCTGGCCGACGATGCCGGACTGGCTGGCCGACACGCGGTAGAGCTCGCTCGGCGTGGGGAGGCGGCCGCCGAAGGCCTTGCAGGTGGTGGTGGCGACGTCGAGCGCGGCCGGCATGCGCTCGAGGCCGTCCCAGGTAGCGCCCCACGGGTCGTGGATCGGCGACGACAGCTTGGTGGGGTCGCACGCCACCTGGCAGCTGGCGGCGCCGCACACCTCGCCGGTGTTGCAGGCCATGCTGCAGCCGCCGCAGTTTGCGGCATCGGAATCGGTGTCGGCGCAGCTGCCGCCGCACAGCGATTGACCCGCGGGGCAGCTGCCGCAGGTGCCGCTGTTGCAACCCTGGTCGGCGGCGCAGGCGTGCCCGCATGCGCCGCAGTTATCGTGGCTCGACTGCAGATCGATGTCGGGGCAGGTGCCGGCGACGCTGCCACAGCCGACCTGTGTCCACAGCAGGTACCCCAGGGCGATGACTACACCGAGTGATCGCACGCGGGGAGTATACGCGCAGCCGGCGGGGGCTGATTCAATACCGCCAGACAGTTCGTTGTCCGGCCGGGTCGGTGTGCGAGCAGCCACACGGTCGAGCGCGAACTGGACGATCGCACAGCGCCGGCAGATTCCTGAACCGTCGCTGCAGTGCGCGAGCGCACGCGATCACAGCTTCAGCGCCGGCGGCGGCGGACGAGCAGGAAGCCGGCGGCGAACAGGGCGCCACCCGCGAGGGCGCCGGGGTCGTCGGCGCGGCAGCCGCAGGCGTGTGGCTTGCCTGCGGCGGGGAGGGGGACGCCTTGCTGGACGCCGATCTCGGGGACGTCCTGGTCGCGGCCTGGGGGCCGGCGGCGATCTCGTTGCCGCTGGGCGGGCCGCCCCAGATGCCGCGCTGCGGGTTGTCGCAGGCGATCGGGCCGGTCCAGCTGTGGCGGATGACGTAGCGGCCCTGGAAGTTGTTGTAGCTGTCGGGGCGCGCCCGCTCCTCGAGCCGGCCGTGCTCGTCGCGCTCCTCGCGGCCGCCGACGATCGCGGGTGCGGCCTTGAACACGAGGTCGTTGGGGGCGCCGTCTTTTCCGTAGCGGGCGTGGAGGCGGGTGAGCACGAAGTCGCCCGAGGCGCGCACCACGTCGGCGCCGAGGGTGGCGAAGTCGCTGCCGTCGAGGGTGGGGCCGGGGCACGGGTCGCACGAGCCGGCGGCCCAGGCGTACTCGGTGACGATCGCGCCGGGGTTGCGCTCGACGGTGCGGTCGAAGAGGGCGGCGTAGAACTCGCCGAAGCGGTCGCGTACGTCGGGGCGGACGTCGAGGTTGGTCGGGATCGTGACGTTCTTGTAGTTGGCGACCTCGTAGCGCTGGTTGGGCGACAGGATGTTGATGATGAGGTCCTGGGTGCCGGAGGAGTTGGCCAGGCCGAGCCGGATCGGCAGCGCGAACTCGTCGCTGTCGTAGTGGAAGCGCAGCGGCGAAAGCATGGCCTGGCCGTTCTCGAACCGGACCTTCTTGGGGTCGACCTTGGCGACGAAGAACTTGGAGCCGCCCTCGACGTAGGGCCGCAGCAGGGGCTCGGCGTTGCGCGGGATCTGGTAGTGCTGCGACCGCAGGTAGGCGTCGAGGCCGGTCGACTCCTTGGCCGACAGGATGACGATGTTGTATTCGCCGACGGTGAACTTGGCCTCGATCTTGACGCCGAAGTCGTCGGCGGACTTCGCCATGGCCGGCGGCGCCGCACCGGCCACGCTCGGCATCACCATGCCCTCCTCCTCGGGCATCATGCGCCTGCACGGATCCTGCTCCCAGTACTCGACCAGGCGCGGGGAGCTCATCCGGTCGACCTTGTCGAACACGTCCCTGGTCAGCGTCTTGACGTCCTGCTCATGGAGGACGACCGGGACGGGGACGACCAGCGCGAAGTCCTGCGGCGGCCCCTGGTAGTTGTTCTGCATCGCGAGCACGGTGCGCGTCCCGGCCCGCATCAGCACGACCTGCGTCGCGTTGTTGAACATGTCGCTGCCGGCCCCGTTGATGTAGAAGCCGCAGAACGCATGCGCCGCGGTGGGCGCGAACAGCGCCGCCGCCAGGCTCGCGACCCCGATGATCCTCTTCATGGCATCTCCTGTGCGCCGCGGGGCCGGCGGCGCCGAACGAACAGCCACGCCCCGATCAACAACGCACCACCGAGCACATCATTACGCCCGGTGGTCGTGCAACCGCAGCCGGACCGCTTCGCCTGGATTCCGATCTCGGGGAGGTCGCGCAGCACGACCTGCGCGAGCTGGACCTCACCGCGCGGCGCGAACGCGAGCCCGACCGCCGGCTGGGTCCCGGTGGACTGGAAGCCGGCCTGGCGCACGACGTCCTGCGGCGGGCCGCCCCAGATGTGACGCCTGGGCGACACGCAGTTGATCGGGCCGGTCCACTCGTGGCGGATCGCGTAGCGGCCCTGGAAGTTATTCTGGCTCGAGGGCTGCGCGCCCTCCTCGAGCTTGCCGTCGCCGCCGCGCACGAATTCGCGGCCGCCGACGATCGGCTGGGCCGCGGCGAACACGAGGTCGCTGGTGATGGTCTTGCCGTAGCGCGCGTGCAGCCGGGTGAGCACGAGGTCGTACGCGGCGTACGGGGCGGCCTGGCCGCGCGGACCGTCGAGGACGTCGGCGCCGAGGGTCAGGAAGTCGGATGCCGAGAGGGTCGGCCCGGGGCACGGGTCGCAGGTCGCGGCCTGCCAGGCGTACTCGGTGACGACGGCGCCGGGGTTCTTCTCGATCGTGCGGTCGAACAGCGCGGTGTAGAACGCGGCGAAGTTGCGCTTGACGCTATCGCGGACGTCGATGTTGGTCGGGATGGTGACGTTCTTGTAGTTGGCGACCTCGTAGCGCTGGTCGGGCGCGAGGATGTTGACGATCAGGTCCTGGGTTCCAGACGAGTTGGCCAGGCCGAGCCGGATCGGCAGCGTGAACTCGTCGCTGTCGTAGTGGAACCGGAGCGGCGAGAGCTGCGCGCGCTGGTCGGGGCCGAACGCGACCTTCTGGGGGTCGACCTTGGCGACGAAGAACTTCGAGCCGCTCTCGACGTAGGGCCGCAGCAGCGGTTCGGCGCCGCCGGGGATGTGATAGTGCTCCTGCTTGAGCCAGGTGTCGAGGCCGGTCGAGTCGGTGGCCGACAGGATCACGATCTGGTACTCGCCGACGGCGAACTTGGCCTCGATCGTGACGCCGAGGTTCTTCTGCATCGCGCCGGTCGGGGCCATGGCGGGCGGGGACGCGGCCATCGCCACCGCCCCGTCGTCCTCGTCGTGGCGCGCGTGACATGGGTCCTGCTCCCAGTACTCGACCAGCCGCGGCGCGCCCATCGTCTCGACGTGCTCGAACACGGCGCGGGGCAGCGTCTTGACGTCGGATTCGTGCAGCACGACGGGCACGGGCACGACCATGGCGAACGCCTCGGGCGGGCCCTTGTAGTTGTTCTGCATCGACAGGACGGTGCGGGTGCCCTTGCGCATCAGCACGACCTGGGTCGCGTCGTTGAACATCTTCTGGTCGCTGCCGGCGACGTAGAAGCCGCAGAAGGCGTCGGCGGTGGCGGTGGTGGCGGCGAGCGTCGCGAGCGCGGCGAGGACGGGGCGTATCATGACGGGTTGGACACGAGGCGCGCCCGGCGGCTTGGACGGGCAATTGTCTACGGTCGGTTACACCTGCGGGTGTGCGACCTGCGGTACGGTTGACGCGATGACCGAGCCGAGGCCGCGCGCGCGGTGGTGGACGGCGGTGGCGGTCGCGGTGGCGGCGCTCGCCGGCTGCCGGCGCGACCCCGAGGTGCGGGCGCGCGGGCCGTCACCTCCCGGCGGCGACGGACACCAGCTACACTCGGCCGGTCCAGCCATGACGATCACCGCCGATCAGCTCCGCGCGTGGAGCGAGCAGCTCTGTACCCTGCCGCCGATCGATTTTGCCGCGGCGCTCGCCGCGCTCGGGATCGCGGGCTCGATCGTATCGCAGACCGCCGATTTCGCGACGGTCGAGCCGCCTCCCGCGGGCGCGAGCCGGCTCGGCCTCACCCTCGAGAACCTCGGCAAGAACCGCGGCTACCTCGGCACGCTGGAGGTCACGCTCGGCGGCGCGGGGGTGACGCGCGGCGAGCTCGATCAGCGGTTCGGCGCCGGCAACCTCTTGCCGCGCGTCGATTACGACCGGCCGTTCGTGGTCAACTACCGCGTCGAGCTCGCCGGCGCGCCGTACCGCTGCACGGTGTCGGCGAGCTTCGCCGACGAGCCGACCGCGGCGAGCACCGCCGTCCAGATCAGCCTGCGCCGCGACGTGGTGCGCTCGCCGGAGCCGGCCCGGTCGGGGCGATGACCGCACCGGCGACTCCCGTGCCGAACCTGGCGGCGCTGATGGCCGCGCTGGCCCAGCTGCCGGCGCAGGTGACCGGCCGCGAAGGCCAGGCGATCCGCGGGCACGTCGAGCGGCTCGCCCAGGTCCTGGGCGCCGAAGGGCCCGACGCCGAGCTGCGGGCGCGCGCGGCCGCCGAGCTCGAGCAGCTGATCGCCGCGGTGACCCGCTTCACCGCCGCGGCCCGGACGCGCAAGGCCGCCGCGGCGGCCGGACCGGGGGGCGCGCCGGGGGCGGCGCCCGGTGCCGCGATCGATCTCGGCCAGCTCGCCGAGTCGCTGCGCACGTTCGTCGAGTTCCTGCGCGCGCCGACCCAGGCCAACCAGGCGCAGGTCGAGCAGATGGTCGCGACGCTGGAGGGCTTCGCCGTGCCGCGGCCGGTGCCGCTCGACGAGCTGCGCATCGACGGCACGGTCGAGGAGCTCGCGATCGAGTCGGCCCGCCGCCACGGGCTGGCCGGCGCCGAGGCGCGCCGCGCGGTCGAGCGCATGAAGCGCGAGATCGCCGCGCTGGTGCGCCAGCTCGAGGCGCGCGCACAGCAGGACGCGTCGCGCGCGCAGACCGCCGCCGAGATGGAGCGGCTGGTCGACGCCGTGGTCCAGACCGGCACGCCGCTCGGGCGGGCGCTCGCCGCCGAGCGCGGCGCCGTGCTCGACGCATTTCGCAGGGTCGATCTCGCGCACATGGCCGAGGGCCTGCGCGTGTTCGGCGCGTGGCTGTCGACGCCGGCGGGCGATGTCGCCGCGCACGTCGCGACGTTCCGGGCCGAGCTGGCCCGGGTCCTCGGGCCGCCGGCCCTGGGCGATCCGGGGCGCAGCGAGGCCGAGCGCCGCGCTGACTTCGAGCGCGACATCCGGGTCGCGGTCGATCAGATCTTTCGCGGCACCGGGCGCGGCGGAGGCGGGGAGCCCGGGCAATGACCGAGCCGAGCGATCCGCGGAGTCCCGAGGTGCCCGAGCTGGCCGCGCTGGCGCCGCTCGTCGCACGCGTTGCCCAGATCCTGCAGGGCGGTGACGATCCGGCGGCGCGCAGCGCTGCGGCGGCGAGCGTCGAGGACCTGCGCGCGGTGGTCGCCCGGACCGAGCCCCAGGGCGCCGTCGCCGGTTTCGATCGGCGAGAGCCGAGCGCGGGGGGTGGGGACCCCGACGGCTTGGCCGGCGGGGCGGGGGTCCCGTTCGCCGAGTGGCTGCGCGCGCCGACGCCGGATCGCGAGGCCCGCGCCGAGCGCGCGATGTCCGAGCTCCAGGCCGTGCTCGGTCCGCTGGTCGGCTGGAACCCGGCGCGCGAGGATGCCGAGCGCCGCGCGCAGTATCGCCGCGAAGCCCGCGCCGCGCTCGACGAGATCTTTCCCGACAAGCCCAAGCGCTGAGCGCGGCGGTGATCCGCTATCCCTAGCCCTCGGGCAGCGCGGTCCGCAGCCGCTCGATCTGCTGCTTGGTGTCGTCGCTGAGGTCCATGTGCATCGGATGCGTCGCGGTGCGCCCGAACGGCGCCGAGATGATGATCTGCGTGCCGGCATGCTTGAGCTTGACCAGCTTGTCGACGACGTCGTGCAGGACGTCCCTGGGCAGGTGCTCGAGCACGTCCATGCACATGATGACGTCGTACTTCTTGTCCGGCGGGGCGGCCTCGACGTCCGACTTCCACACCTTGAGGTGCACGCCGCGCTGCTTGGCGTGGAACACGGCGAAGCTCAGCGTCGTCGAATCGAGGTCGGCGAGCGTGACGTCGAAGCCTTCGCGCGCGAGCGGGACCGCGAGGAGCCCGACGCCGCCGCCGAAGTCGAGGATGTTCCGGGGCCGCTTCTTGCGCAGATCGGCGAACAGGGCGAGGTCGCTGGCGCGCTTGCTCGGCACGAACAGGTGCCACTCGGCGAGCTCGTAGATGTAGTTCGTCGTTTGCTTGTAGAACGCCTTGATCCGCTCCGGCGTCATCGGCTCCTGCTTCTCCCAGGCGTTCCATTCGTCCTTGAGCGGGGCGGAACCCTTCTTCATCCGGGCCCGGACCTCGTCGGACGTGGTGTGCGAGAACGCCATCACATCGGCGATGTACTCGTCCTGCTCGCGCTTCAGGTCGGGGTCCGCGTCGACTGCCGCGGCCGGCGGCTGCGGGTCGGCTCGCCCGGCGGTCCTGGCTGCGACCGGCGGCGCGGTCCCGGCGGCGACGGCCGGGTCGGCCCGGCCGGCCCCATGGTCGGCACGACAGCCGATCAGACCCAAAAGTGCCAATGATGCGCAGAGCGATCTCGACATCGTGTGATGCTATCACGACGTATTTGCGCGCGATCCTGCTATCGGCTCCGATATGCAGCATCAGATAGGAGGAGTCGCGACCGAGGGCACGCGACCGGAGGCCGCGGTCACCGGGCCGCGATCGCCGCTTCGTCGGCGATGTACGACACGTAGCGGAAGTCGCGGATCTGGTGGACCCGGCCATCTTCCCAGTCGAGCCGGATGACGTACGACGGCCGGTCCTGGCCGGGCGTGGTGGCCGCCAGCACCAGCTCGCCGTCGAGCTCGGCCACCGCCAGCCGCACCGCCTGCTTCTCGTAGTTCGTGAAGTACAGGCCGACCGCCTTGCCGCGGCGCTGCGACTTCGACACCAGATCGAGCCGGCAGTCCTCGCCGATCAGCGCGCGCACGCCGTCCCAGTCGCCGGCGTTGAACAGCGCGGCGTAGCGATCGAGGTCGGCGCGGCGGCTGGCATCGAGTGCGGCGGGCGCGGGCGCGGCGTCGCGCAGCCGGGCGCGGCCGCGGACCAGCGCCGCCTTGACCGCCGGGACCGTCGTGCTCATCGTCGCGGCGGCGTCGTCGAGCGAGTGGCCGAGCACGTCCTTGAGGATGACGGCGCTGCGCTGCGACACCGGGAGCACGAGGAAGCGCGACAGCGCCGCGCGCACGACCGCCGGATCGGCGCGGTCCTCGAACCCGATCGTGTCGTCGAGATCGTCGCGCGCCTCGGTGTACTTGGTGCCGTGGCGCTTGAGGAAGTCGAGCGCGGCGTTGTGCGCGATCCGGAACAGCCACGGCCGCAGCGGCGGCACCTCGGGCATCATGCTCAGCGCGTAGAACGCCTTGGCCAGCGTGTCCTGCACGATGTCCTCGCCCTCGATCACCGAGCCGGTCAGCCGCGCGCAATAGCGATGCAGCTGCGGGTGAATTGCCTCGACCATCGCGAGGAACTGCTCGCGCGCCTGCGCGAACCCCGCCGGTGCCGGTTCCATGCCCGCAGCATACCAGGCGCTCGTGCCGCGGTCCGGAGCTCCCGGGACGCGGCCTGTCCCTGGAGCTTGGCCATCACGCAGTCCTCTCCGCTTCGCGCTTGAGGTCGGCCGCGTACGCCTCGAACGCCGGCCCGAAGTCGGGCAGCGACCCCTTGATCATCGGCAGCATCACGCCGCTCAGCACCTCGACCATCGAGAACGTCGTCGTGCCATCGCCGCGGGGCGACAGCGTGAACGTGCGCACACCCTGGAACATCGGCGCGAAGCCGTCGCTCCACACCATGCTGTGCTCGGGCTCGAACCGGGTGACCCGCGGCTTGAACGTCCGGCCGGGCGCCGCCTTGACCTCGAGCGCGAGCCGCTCGCCCGGGCCGATCGTCCCGGTGATCCGGGTGACGGTGGAGTTCCAGCGCGGAAAGTCCGCGGCGTTGGTGAGCAGCGACCAGAGGCGCTGCGGGGTGGCCGGACGTCGATCGCG
>VBLP01000023.1:0-235 GCA_005887925.1 Deltaproteobacteria bacterium
CATGCGCACTCACCGCAGCACCGCCGCCACGGCCGTGGTCCCGGTCGGCCTCGGCGGCGATTCCGCGGAATCGTGGTCCCACGTGGGACCGAGGCGCCCTCAACATGCGCACTCACCGCAGCACCGCCGCCACGGCCGTGGTCCCGGTCGGCCTCGGCGGCGATTCCGCGGAATCGTGGTCCCACGTGGGGCCGAGGTGACCTCAACATGCGCACCGACCGCACCCCGCCGTCAT
>VBLP01000023.1:503-8875 GCA_005887925.1 Deltaproteobacteria bacterium
CACCGCCGCCACTGCCATGATCCTGGGCGGCCTCGGCGGCGATTCCGCGGAATCGTGGTCCCACGTGGGACCGAGGCGGCCCGCAACATGCGCACTCACCGCAGCACCGCCGCCACGGCCGTGGTCCCGCTCGGCCTCGGCCGCGATTCCGCGGAATCGTGGTCCCACGTGGGACCGAAGCGACCTCCACATGCGCACTCACCGCAGCCGCGCCGCCACTGCCAGGGTCCCGCGCGGCCTCGGCGACGATTCCGCGAATCGTGGTCCCACGTGGGCCCGAAGCGACCTCCACATGCGCACTCACCGCAACCCCGCCGCCACTGCCAGGGTCCCGCGCGGCGACGATTCCGCGGAATCGTGGCTACGGTCCGCAGTGCCCCGACTCTTCTTCTTCTCCCAATCCCGAAAATCGATTCAGGGAAGAGCATCGATGCGAGGCACTGGGCTGTGAGCGGGCGCGTACTGCGTACGCCATGTTGGTCGCGCGCGGCCGGTCACAGGCCGGCTTGCGCTCTCCCGAGGTCTCTTCGCCCACTCGGCAAGGAACGCATGGATCGAGATTCGGAGCGCCGAGTATCGCTTGGTCGTCAAGGCAAAGAGGACAGACCGGGGTTGCTCGACTTCTTGATCCGTCGTTGCCGGACGGCGAAAATCGAGTATCTGTGACCGCGGCGCGCGCGTCGAGCCGCGGTGTTCTCAGTCCTTCCCCAGCCCGTACTTGCGGTAGCGCTGGCGGAACTGGTCGTAGGACAGGCCGAGGAGGGCGGCGGCTTCCTTCTGCTTGTAGCGGGTGCGCTCGAGGGCGTCCTTGCACAGCCAGGCCTCGAAGGCGTCGACGCGCTCGGGCAGCGGCAGGCGGACGTCGTCGGCGAACGGCAGCGCGGCGGCCGAGGTCTGGGCGGCCTCGGGCGGCAGGGCGGCGTCGACGTCGGCGGCGGTCAGCACCTCGCCCTGGGCCATGTAGACGGCGCGCTCGACGATGTTCTTGAGCTCGCGGACGTTGCCCGGATAGTCGTAGGACGCGAAGCGATCGAGGGCGTCGGCGCTGATCTCCTTGACGGAGATGCCGGCGACCTCCTGGCGGAAGCGGGCGAGGAAGTGGGCGGCGAGCACGGGCACGTCCTGCATGCGCTGGGCGAGCGAGGGCAGGTTGATGACCTCGAAGGCGAGCCGGTCGTAGAGGTCGGGGCGGAACTTGCCGTCGATCATGGCCTGCTTGAGGTCGAGGTTGGTCGCGGCGATGACGCGGACGTTGACCTGGATCGAGAGGCTGCCGGCGACGCGCTCGAAGCGCTGGTACTCGAGCACGCGCAGGATCTTGGCCTGGAACTCGAGCGACATGTTGCCGATCTCGTCGAGGAACAGGGTGCCGCCGTCGGCGAGCTCGAACTTGCCTTCCTTCTGCTTGGTCGCGCCGGTGAACGCGCCCTCCTCGTGGCCGAACAGCTCGCTCTCGAGCAGGCTCTCGGCGACGGCGGCGCAGTTGATCGTGATGTAGGGCTCAGAGGCCCGCGGTGAGAGGGTGTGGACCGCACGCGCGACCAGCTCCTTGCCGGTGCCGCGCGGACCGAGCACGAGGACGGGCCGCGGGACCGGGGCGACCTTCTCGATCTTGGTCATCACCTGGCGCATCGCGGGCGAGTCGCCGACGATCTGCCAGCGCCGCCCGGCGGCCTTGCGCAGGCGTTCGTTGGTCGCGCGCAGCTCGCGGTTCTCCTCCTCGAGGCGCTTGCGGTCGAGCGCGTGCTGCAGGATACGCTCGACCTTCTCGACCGAGATCTCGAGCTTGTCCTCGAGGTAGGGGTCCTTGGTGATGAAGTCGACGGCGCCGGCCTTGACCGCGGCGACGGCGTCGTCGATGGTGCCGTGGCCGGTCAGGATGATGATCGGCAGATCGGGCAGCCGCGCCCGGATCGCGCGGCAGATCTCGATGCCGCTGCGCCGGCCGGGCCCGAGGTCGAGGTCGAGCACGGCGAGGTCGGCGTCGTTGGTGGCGAGCCAGGTGATCGCGTCCTCGCCGTCGTCGAAGCTGACCACGCTGCCGCCGCGGCCGCGGAACACGTCGGCGAGCAGGCGGCGGACCTCGGCCTGATCGTCGACGCAGACGATCGTCCCGATGGTCACCGGAGGTTCCCTCGGGCCAAGGTGTCGCGGGGCCCCTCCCCCGCGATCGATCCCTCGCCCTCGATCACGGCAGGCCTCGCTCGGCGGAGGTCCACAGCGGCAGCTGCTGGAGGCCGGTCTTGTCGGTCGGCAGGGTGATGGTGATCGTGGTGCCGCGACCCTCCTCGGACTCGACCATGATCCGGCCGTGGTGCGCGGCGACGACGCGCTCGGCGATCGCGAGGCCGACCCCCGAGCCGGTCTCCTTGGTGGTGAAGCCGGGCACGAACAGCCGGCTCAGGTGGGTGCGCGGGATGCCCGGGCCGGTGTCGCTGGTGACGATCTCGACCA
This sequence comes from Deltaproteobacteria bacterium, assembly GCA_005887925.1. Taxonomy (GTDB): domain Bacteria; phylum Myxococcota_A; class Polyangia; order Haliangiales; family Haliangiaceae; genus JABFXX01. Next base: position 2,958 of record VBLP01000023.1, read on the forward strand.
GCGGCGCGGCGCCGCCGGGGGCACCGATCGCGCGCACGCGGACCGCGACGTCACCGTGCGCCGCGGCGCAGGCCTCGGCGGCGTTGGACACCACGTTGAGCAGCGCCTCGCGGAGCAGCATGCGGTCGCCGCGCACGTCGGGCAGGCCGGCCGCGGTCTCGAGCGCGATCGGCACGTGCTGGATCCGGGCCTGCGCGGCGACGACGACCTCGTGGATCAGCGGCGACAGCGGGACGAGCTCGATGGTCGGGGTCGGCGCCTGCATCGAGCGCAGGTACTGCGCCCACTCCTCGTAGAGCGCGGTGACGTCGGTCTCGAGGTCGCGCAGCCGGTCGAACAGGTCGCCGGTGGTGGCCCGCTCGCCGACGAGCTTGCGCGCGGAGCGCGCGCGGGCGCCGATGATGCCGAGCAGGTTCTTGACCCGGTGACCGTGGGCGTAGACGCCGGCGAGCACGTCGTGGCGGGCGACCTCGGCGGTGGCGGTGACCAGCCGGGGCGCCACGCCGCCGGCGGCGCTGCCGGCCCCCGGGTTTGCGGCGTCGAGCAGCCGGCCGACCATGACGCCAAGGCTCGGTGACTGCGCGTCGAGCATGCGCGCGGCGTTGCGCCAGGCCAGGCCGTGGCTGGCGTCGATCCGCAGCGCGCGCTCGATCTCGGACAGCGCGCCGGCGTGGTCGCCGCGGTCGAGCATGAGCAGCGCGAGCCGGCACGCGGCGGCTGTGTGGCCGGGCTGGAACGCCAGGCCCTTGCGGTACGCGTCCTCGGCCTCGATCGACGGCCGCGAGGTCCTCGCCCGGCGCGGCCAGGATCAGGGACGCGAGCTCGGCGAGCAGCGCCGCGCGATCGGCGCTCGCGGGCTTGCGCGCCCGGCGCTCGAGGCGGCGCAGCCGGATCGCGGCGCCATCGCCGAGCCCGGCGAGCTCGTGATCGATCGCGCCGTCGGTCACCGACGTGTCGCCGGCGGCCTGGCGCGCCGAGAGCAGCGCCGCCGCGCAGATCACCGCGCCGCTCTGGCCGCGCGCCGCGTCGACGATCGCCTGGGCATCGGCGGCCCGGCCGTGCGCGACCACGGCCGCCGAGACCTCCTCGATCAGGCTGAGGTCCGGCGGCAGCTGCGACGCCGCGCGCAGCATCGCCTCGAACGCCGCCGCGGCCTGTGCTGCGACGCCCGGCGCATCGCCGTGTGCGTCGGCCGCCCGCGCGAGCTCGAGGTGGGCGCGCACGCGGTCCCACGGGCTCAGCCTGGGCGCGTCGAGCGCCGCGAGCAGCGACATCCGCGCCGCAGACAGCTCGCCGGCTGCCAGCTGGGCGCGGCCGAGCAAGATCCGCGTCGCCGGCCCCGGCGCGCGCTTGACCGCCTCGGTGGCGTACTTGCGCGCGGCCTGGATGTCGCCCTGGGCGAGCGCGACATCGGTCAGCCGCAGCGCCGGTGTCACATCCTCGGTCCTGGCCAGCGCCCGGAGCAGCGCGCTCCGGGCGGCGGCGGGAAGCCCCAGCGCCCAGTACCGGTCACCCAGCTCGAGCAACGTGCTCTGAGAACCCACCACAGCATCCTACTCGACACCGCGCGATCATGCTCCGCACAGCCGGCGACAAAACGTCAGCGCCGGCGGCGCCGTCGCACCCCCAGCGCGACGAGCGCGCCGAGCACCAGCGAGCCGGCCCCGCTCGCTCCCGCGCCGCAGCAGCCGCCGCGATCGGACGGCGCGATGCAGATGTGCTCCGGCGAGCACACGTCTGGCCCGTCGCAGAAGCCGCAGCTCAGCGCGTTGCCGGCGCACGTCGGATCGGCGAGTGTCCCGCACTCGGCGTGCATCGCCGCGCAGGCCGACGGCATGCAGCAGCCGGTGGTCACGCCCGGACCGCCGAACCCGAAGCTCGTTCCGGTCGTGCGGCCGATGTCGTAGAGCGCCGGGCTCGAGATTGTGCCGATCTGCGCGGCAGCCGGCACGCTGGCGCCGCCGGGATCGAACAGGTGGAGGCCGTCGTAGCTCGCCGAGGCGAGATCCGCGCCGAGCTNNNATCCCCGCCGCCGTGAACCGGCCGCCCCACAGCGACTGCGGGTAGTAGCCCAGGCCCTCCCCGTCGTAGAACAGCCACCAGTCGCCGTTCATCAGCTTGATCTCGTAGACGTGCGGCTCGCCGGGCGCGACCCGCATTCCGGGCTGCTTGGTCGTCGAGACCTGGACCCAGCCGCAGCCGTTGTAACAGGTGGTCTGGCCGTCGACCCAGTGGTAGGAGAACACGTGGGGCTGGAGGTCGCCGTTGACGCCGGCGTCGACCGTCCAGCCGATCTCGACGATCTGCTTGGCGTCGGCCGACTCGACCGCGATCTCCGCCAGCGAGTGGTAGTCGCCGGCCCCGAGCGCCGGGTCGGCCTGCACGATCGTCGCACCGAGCCCGCCGCTGTTCCGCCCCGGCTCCTGGATCGCCGCGACATAGAGGAAGTGCGTGCCGAGCAGCTCGCTGACGTCACCGCGCTGCCCCGGCCTGCCCTTGGGCGCGAACCGGCCCTCGGGAGCGGGCGCCGCCGACGCCACCGCGGTCGCCGCCACCACGGCCGCGATCGAGACCCGCCATGGCATCATCGCCCCGCGAGCCTACTACGGCCCCGCGCGCGGCGAGCGGTATCCGGCGGCGGACCTCGGCAAGGACGGCGCCGGCGGTGACGCCGGCTACGCGAGCTGGCGCTTGCGGTTCGCGACGTGGTGATCGAGCGCGGCGAGCGCGTCGTCGAGCGGGCTGCGCGCCGCCGCCCCGGCCGCGCCGCGGGCCTCGCGCAGGGCCGCGGCCGCCTGTTCCATGGCTGCCACGTCGGCGCTGGCCCGCGCGCGCAGCGACTCGTGCATCGCCTTGAAGTCGCCGAAGAAGTCCTGCAGCATGTCGCCGCGGCGCAGCGGCGTCACCGTGCCGAGCCGGCCGTCGGCCATCTGGTCGAAGTACATCGACACCTTGAACAGCGGGCCGGCGACCTTGTGGGTCATGATCACCAGGTACGCCCCGAGGATGACCACCAGGCCCAGGCCGACCGCGACCATCTTGTAGATCAGCGCCTGGTCGTCGGACTCGAGGTCGCTCACGATGCGCTCGCCGAAGTCGGCGCGGCTCGCGTCGTCGTGGGTCAGCGCCTGCAGGTCGCGCTCGATCGACTCCGAGGCGGTGCGGCGCTGGTCGTAGATCATGTAGCCGAGCGCACCCGCGATCAGCGCCGACAGGATCGTGACCAGCAGGATGTAGCGGAGCTGCAGGTTCTTGTCGAGCAGGTAGTTCGACAGCTTGCGCTGGTGATGCGGGCGTGGCGCCGGCGACGGGAGCCCGGTGGCTGCGGTCGGATCACTCAATGGATCTCTCCTTGCGACGGGCGAGCTCGCGGAGCTCGGCGACCACGGGATGCTGGCCCAGGCCCTCGGCCTCGGCGGCGGCGATCACCGCGGTGAGCCGCGTGATGTCGGCCTGCTGCATCGCAACGACGCCGCCGTGCGCGAGCTTGAACTGGTCGTAGAAGTCGACCAGCTGATCGCCCTTGCGGAGGTTGTAGACCTTGTCGAACCGGCCCTCGCGCATCTTGCTGAGGTAGAGGCTGACCTTGAACAGCGGGCCGGCCACGCGATGGGTCATCTTGATGCCGTAGATCGCGAGCCCGACGCAGCTCGCACACCCAGTGCGCGGCGATCCGGTCGGGATCGGGCGGTGGCACGCGGTGCATCGCCGGCGGCGGCGTGGTGAGCGTCATCGAGCTCTCGTCGATCTGGACCCGGACGTGGCGCTCGCCGTCGCCGGGCGGCGGCGCCGCCGGCGCAGGCTGGCTCGGCGGGGTGGCCGGCGCGGCCGGCGCGGCCGATCCCCGCTCCTCGAGCCGCATCGGCGGCGGTGGGATCGGCTCCTCCTCGTCGGCGGACGCGTTCGGATCGACCGCACGCAGCTTGGGGCAGGCGTCGCCGCGCACGCTGGTCTTCGAGACCTTGGTGGTCTCGTTGGCGACCGCCATCACCCAGATCCCGAGGCCGGCCATGAGCAGCGCGCTGATCCCGACCATGAACAGCGTGAAGCGCAGCTGGTACCGCTTGTTGATCAAGAGGTTCTTCCAGCTCCGCTTGTAGCTGCGGTCGCTCTTGGCAGTCACGGCGCTCTCACCTTGTTAATATCGTCGGAACAATCCGCTTCGCGATCAAGTCTTCGACCACCGCGGACACGCAATCCTCGCGCGCGAGCGCAATCTCGGTCCTGGAGCCGCTGGCCTCCACCGACGCGGCCCCCTTGGGGAACCCGAAGATGTTTCGGTCGGGATAGCTTGCGAGCAACATGTTGATCTTACAAGAAACCGTCATCGACGATCCGGTTTGTTTCACTTTCAGCTCCTCGACCGTCCCATCGATGTAGAACCCGGAGGCGCTCTTGGGGTTGAACACCGCCAGGGTCGGCTGGCCGCTCGACCACGCCAGCGGCATGCTGGCCATGTTGCTCGAGATCTTCGTCATCGTCTTGTTCGCCACCTTCACCATCACCGCCTTGAGCTTGGCATCGACCGCGGAGTCGCCGGTGTTGGACGCCATGGGTCCGATATTCACGTAGATCGCCTTGCCGCCCGACGCGATCGGCACGCGGGGCGTGCCGCCCCCGACGCCGATCGCCTTGAGCGCCTTGTCGGCCTCGCCGCGCACGAAGTCGCTGTCGTCGGAGTTCTTGGCCTGGGTCAGCACCGCGATCGCCGCCTTGCGGATCTTGGAATCGGTCTTGTCGGTCACCAGCTTGCCGAGCCCGACCGCCGCGGCGCCGCGCACCGTCTGGTCGGTGTCGTTGCCCAGCGCCTTGGCGAGCGGCAGGATCGCGCGCGGGTCGCCGAGCTTGGTCAGGTTGAGCGCGGCCGACAGCCGCACCTTGTCCGAGTCGTCGCTCTCGAGCTGGCGGACCAGCTCGGTCACGTTATCGGCGCGCGCCGGCGCGGCGCGGAGGATCGCCGCGACCACCGCCGCGATCGCCGCGACGCGCATCACCGCTGCGGCCGCGACCCGGAAACCGCGTGATGACCTCATTCCCCGGGTTGCCTCCGGCCAGCCTGGCTCCTCCACCCGGACGTAGATGCGCGGCCGTGCTTCACTCGACCCGTTAACCTACCGAGGATTCGCCGTCGCCCGCAAGATACCTGCGAGCTAGCTCGACATAATGGACGGCGCCGTACTCGATCTGTTCCCGCTCCCTGGCGTTGACCTGCCTCACGACCCGGGCCGGCGCACCGAGTACGAGGCTGTCCGGTGGGATATCGGTTCCCGGAGTGACCAGCGCACCTGCACCCACGAGGCTGCCCCGGCCGATGCGCGCACCGTCGAGGATCGTCGCGCCCATGCCGATCAGGCAGTGGTCCTCGATCGTACATGCGTGCACGATGGCGGCGTGGCCGATCGTGCAATCGTCGCCGATCGCGGTGGCGAACCCCGACGAGGTGACGTGTACGACGATGCCGTCCTGCAGGTTCGTGCGCGCGCCGACCCGGATCGCGCACACGTCGCCGCGCAGCACGGTCGAGTACCAGATCGACGACTCGTCGCCGATCACGACGTCACCGACCACGACGCAGTTCTCGGCCAGGAACACGCCGCGTCCGATCTGCGGACGCACGCCACCGAAGCCGCGGACGATCGCCGTCATCTACCTGCTACCTGCTGTGCCGCCAGGCCTGGTCCGCGGCCGCAAACAGCTCGTCGAGCACCGCCTCGGTGTCGTCGCCGTTGGGCGCGACCGGTCCGACGTACTGCACGATGCCGCGGCCATCGACCACGATCACGCCGAGGCGCTCGCGATCGGAGATCACCAGGTCGCGGCCGAACGGCGAGCCGCGCATGCCCTCGCCCGGGGCGAACTCGCCGGTCGCGAGCGGGACATCGAGCGACTTCTGCAGCGCCTTGAGCTCGCGGCTGGGC
>VBLP01000023.1:8894-18462 GCA_005887925.1 Deltaproteobacteria bacterium
CGCAGTCGACGCACGCCGGGTGATACAGCCCGACGATCGCCATCCGGCCGTGCGGCGCGGACAGGTCGTAGATCGCGCCATCCTCGACGCCGACGAAGTCGGTCGCGACCATCGGCTTGCCGATCACGTTGCGCAGCAGCGCGTCGCGCGTGCTGAGCTGCGCCTTGACCGCGACCGCGGCGCCCAGCCGCTGGACCCGGACCTCGATCGTGTCGCCCGGCGCATGCCCGGTGATCACGTCGAGCAGCGCGTCGCAGTTGGCGATCGGCCTGCCGTCGACGGCGATCACGACGTCGCCGCTGCGCAGCCCGGCGGCCTCGGCCGGCCCGTCCCGCGTGGGGCTCTCGATCATGCACGGCCCGCGGCCGCCGACCCCCATCATCTGGATGCCGAGGAACGCCGGATTGCTCGCGCGCGGTCCCGCGAGCGCAGACGAAGCGACAAGCCCGAGCAGCAATCCAGCCCTGCGCACGCCGAGAATCTGCCTGATCGCTCGCTCGAACGCCATGTAGGATAAAGTAAGTTCTTTGACTTCATCTGACGCGGCTCGCATCATGTCCGGGTGAAGCGTCGTGAACCCCTGAATCTCGCCCACGTCCTCGACGACGGGCCCGCGGCGATCGCGGTCCCGATCGTGGAAAAGCGCATCCATACCCGCTTCGATAAGGCGTTCCTGGTCGTGATCGGCAGCGAGCTCTACGGCGACTCGGTCGCGGTCGCGCGCAACATCTCGGCCGGCGGGATCCTGGTCGAGATGACCTACGCGCCGCCGCTGGGCACGGTGGTGACCGTGCACTTCCAGCACGCGCGCGACGACGACGACGACCTCGACGAGATGGTCGTGCGCGCCGAGGTCAAGCACCACCATTACCTCAACTTCACCGGCGGCAACGACGCGGCGAGCTCGCGGGCGATCGGCCTGCGCTTCCTCGAGTTCGTCGTGCGCGACGAGCGCATCCCGCCGGACCGCTGGCACTAGTACCCCGATCGCGGCCGCCCGGCCGGCCCGGCGTCCTCGGGGAATCACCGGGTGATGCACGACGTTGCATCGTCACCTTGCGCACCGTGGCTCGATTGGTTAAGTCCTCCCCGATGCGGGGTGCGCTCGTCCTGGTCCTGATCGCGTCGGCGAGCGCCGCGGCGGCCCCCGATCCCGCGACGCCCCCGGGACCCGACGATGCCAGGGCCAGGGCGATCCTCGAGCGCGTGGTCGCCGGCCCCGACACCGCCGCGCGCAAGGCTGCGATCGACGAGCTGACCGCGATCGCGCCGCGCGCGGTCGACGCGATCGGCACCTGGCTGCGGCGCGAGCACAAGTCCGACGTCGCCGAGCGCCGCGCGGTGCTCACCGAGATCAAGGCGTCGGTGCCCGACAAGACCGGCAAGTTCAGCCAGCCGGCGCGCCAGACCGGCAAGGAGCAGAAGGCCGACGACGATCTCGACTGGCAGGCCGAGCTGCTCGCGCTGGATCCCCAGACGGCCGGCGCCGGCGAGGCGATCGCCGACGACGCCGCGATCCGCGCGCTCGCCGCCAGCCGCGACGTCCACGCCGCGCAGCTGATCTTCGACGCCGCGTTCAGCCCCGAGACCATGATCTACCGCGACGAGTGCGGCCGCTACCTGCGCAAGATGGAGCCGGCGTCGATCCCGGCGCTGACCTCGGAGTCGATGGGCAAGGACGCCGATCGCAAGCGCTACGCGACCTGGCAGCTCGAGCGGCTCGATCGCCAGGAGCCGAGCAACGCGCTCGACGCGGCGCTCGGCGACGAGGCGCTGACCGTGGCGATCCTCGAGGTGTTCCGCCGGACGCACCACCGCGAGGCGGTCCACGCGGTATGGCGGCGGGTCGACGCCGATTCGCCCCGCGTCCGCGCCGCGGCGCGCGCGGCATGGATGGAGTACATCACCGGGCCGCCGCCGCCGCCCGCTCCGGTCGCCAAGCTCAACCTGCCCGGCGGCAAGAAGACCAAGAAGGCCAAGCCGCTGTGGCTGACCTACCGCGAGCTCGCCGACAACGAGCTCCGCAAGGCGGCCAACGAGCTGCTCCACGAGGACTACCCGCTCGAGGACCCGACGCTCGACGACGCGGATGACGATCATCATCGCTCCAGGACCGTCAAGGTCGACCTCGAGGACCTGACGCGGCGGCTGTTCGAGTACCACGACGCCGCGCGCGCCCGGCGCGACGCCGACGAGTGGGCCGCGGCGAAGGCGAAGTCGACCGCCGGCGACCTGGCGGCGGCGACCGCGCTGGTCGATCGCATGCTCGCCGCCAACCCAGAGCGCGGCAGCCGCGCCGAGCGCGCCGAGATGGCCCGGCTCTACCTCGCGTGGGGCGTCCGCCAACGACGCGCTCGCCGCGCACCACTACACGCTCGGCAAGGCGCTCGCCGCCGAGGGCAAGGACGGCGGCCCCGACTTCCGGCGCGCGGTCGCGCTCAAGCCCGACTACGCCCCGGCGCGCACCGCCGCCCGCGAGGTCGCCACCGCCGGCCGACCGGCGTGGATGCTGTACGCCGCGGCCGCCGCCGTGGTCGCCGCGATGATGCTGTTCGCGCTCGCGATGATCCGCCGCCGCGCCTGAGCAGATCGCTGAGCGACGGTGTAGGCCGCACCGTCGCTACCCGACCGCGCCCCCAGCGTGTCTGGCATCGCGCGCGCAGGTCTGCGATCTCGAACGAGTGAGCCTAGTAGTACGTCGGCTCGCTACGAGATGGTGGGGCCTTGCGCGATGTCGCGCATGGCCGAGTGTCCGGACGATGCCTCGCGCTGCGCGCCTGCTCGCCGCCGTCCTCATCACCGTGGTCGGCGCGCCGGTCGCATCGGCGCAGCGCGAACCGATCGCCGCGTCGCGCCCCGTCGAGGACGACGCCCCGCTCGGTCATTACCGGTTCCGCTCGTTCGGCGCCGCGGACGGCCTGCGCAACCTGATCGTCGTCAGCATCGTGCAGGACGGCGGCGGCCTGCTCTGGGTCGCGACCGACGACGGCGTGTATCGCTACGACGGTCAGCAATTCACGCATTACTCGATGCGCGACGGCCTGCCCGCGATGGGCGTGCGCGTGCTCGGCGTGGCACCGGACGGCGCCGCGTGCGCGGGAACGCGCGATGGCATGGCGTGCTGGGACGGCGCGAAGTTCTCGCCGGAGGGCACCGAGGGGCTGCCGCGGGTCTGGGTCCAGGCGCTGGCGACCGGGCCGGACGCGATGTGGGCCGGCACCACCGCGGGCCTGTTCGTCCGCCGCGGCAGCGGCGCCTTCACGCCGGCAGCCGGATGGCCGGTGTCGCCGGTCCACCCGGTCAAGGCGATCTGGGCCGACGCCGAGGGCGTGGTGGTCGGCGACGGCGCGGAGCTCCGGCTCGGCACCGGCGACGGCGCGTGGCGCTCGCTCGGCGCCGAGGCCGGCCTCGGCCGCGAGCGCATCGACAACGTGGTGCGCGATCGCGACGGCACGCTGTGGATCCGCTCGGTGCACCACCTGTGGACGCTGCGGCGCGGCGCCGCGCAGGTCACCGACCTCAGCGACGGGCTGCCCGACGGCGCCGACCAGAGCGGCGTCGCGTGCGGCATGGCGGTCACGCCATGGGGCGAGGTCCTCGTCGGCACCGCGCGCGGCGTCGCGCATCGCCGCCGCGGCCGCTGGCACATGCTCGATGACTCGGTCGGCATGAGCACGCGCGACGCGCGCTCCGTGGCGGTCGATCGCGAGGGCACGGTGTGGGTCGGCTCGGTCGGGCTGTTCCAGTGGATGGGGCGCGGCCTGATCGCGCGGCACGACACCACCACGGGGTTGCCCGCCGACGCGGTGTGGAACATCGCGCGCGATCGCCGCGGCGCGCTGTGGCTCGGCACCGGCAACTGCCTCGCGCGCGCCGTCGCCGGCCGCTGGGACTGCCTGCCCGCGAGCGTGGGGTGGAGCGTCCGCACGTTCGTGTTCCTGCCGGAGGGCGGGCTGTTCCTCGCCGGCGGCCCGCCCGACCTGCTCTACGTCGATCCCACCGGCCAGCCGACCCGGCTCGAGCTGCAGGGCGAGCGCATCGCCGATCGCCACATCATGGCGATGGCGATCGGCATCGAGGGCGACCTGTGGCTCGCGACCACCACCGGGCTGTTCCGGCTGCCCGGCGCGCAGCCCGGCCAGCCCGAGCGCGTCGTGATCCCGGGTGTGCGTGGCGACGCGCGCTTCGTGTCGCTCGCCATGCTCGAGGGCCGGCTGTGGGTCACGAGCGACGCCGGGCTCGCCGTGCTCGAGCGCGGGCGCTGGCACGTGCTCGACCACCAGTCCGGGTTCCGCGCCTCGGCGATGCGTCACGTGATCCGGCGCCACGACGGCGCGATCTGCGTGTCGTTCACCGACGTCGACGGCCTGACCTGCTTCCGCTGGGACGGCGCGCGGGCGAGCGAGCTCCGCGACATCACGCTGGCCGACGGCCTGACCTCGGGCCGGATCTACTTCCTGGGCGAGGATCGCCAGCAGCGGATGTGGATCGGCACCGGCGACGGCGTCGACGTGGTGACCGCGCGCGGCGTCGATCACTTCGACGAGAGCGACGGCCTGGCCGGCAACGACTCGACCGCGCGCGCGTTCTTCGAGGACGACGACGGCTCGGTCTGGCTCGGCGCCAGCACCGGCGTGTCGCACGTGTTCGCCCAGCACTACCGCGGCCCACCGGCCGCTCCGCACACCGCCCTGCTCCACAGCGCGCTCGGCGGCACGCCGATCCAGCCCGCCGGCGAGGCGATCCGCGTGCCCCACGATCGCAACTCGATCACCGCGAGCTTCGCGGCCGACAGCTTCCTCAACCCCCGGCGCGTCGAGTACCAGGTCCGGCTGTCGCCGCTCGAGCACGACTGGAGCACGACGCGGATGCGCGAGGCGCGCTATCCCGCGCTGCCGCCCGGCAGCTACCAGCTCGAGATGCGCGCGCACACCGGCGCCGGTGCCTGGGGGCCCGCGACCGACCTGCGATTCACCATCCTGCCGGCGTGGTGGCAGACCGAGTGGTTCCTCGTGCTGTCCGGCGGGCTGATCCTCGCCACGCTCGGCGCGATCGTCACCTGGCGGACCCGCGTGGTGTGGCGGCGCCGCGCCCTCCAGCTCCACCGGCAATCCGACGCCAGCTTCCGCGATCTGATCGAGGCGATGCCCGACCTGGTCTCGGTGCACCGCGACGACAAGCTGATCTACCTGAACCAGGCGGCGCGCCTGCTGCTCGGGATCGACGGCGACCTCGCGCCGCAGCTCGGCGTGAACCTGATCGACCGGGTCCACCCCGACGACCGGCCGCTCGCGGCGAACCTGTTCCGCGAGGCCCAGGCCGCCGGCGGGCCGGCCCAGACCCACGCCGTCGAGCTGCGGCTCCGGGTGGGCGACGGCAACTGGCGGGCGTGCGAGCTGTCCGGCCGCCGGATCGACCTCGGCGACGGGCCGGTCGTCGTCGTCACCGGCCGCGACGTCACCGAGCGCAACCGGCTGCGCACCAAGCTCATGCTGTCCGACCGCATGGCCAGCCTCGGCACGCTCGCCGCCGGCATCGCCCACGAGATCAACAACCCCCTGGCCTACGTCACCGCGAACCTCGAGGTCGTCGCCGAGTCGCTCGGGGACCGGCCGACCCCGACCTCGGCCGAGGATCACGCCGAGCTCCAGGCCGCGATCGGCGATGCCCGCGAGGGCGCCGAGCGCGTCCGCAAGATCGTCCGCGGCCTGCGCACGTTCAGCCGGTCCGAGGACGAGAAGCGGCTGCCGCTCGCCCTGCCCGACGTCCTGGCCGCCGCGATCCGGCTCACCAGCAACGAGCTCAAGCACCGCGCCGTCCTGATCCGCGACTTCCAGCCCACGCCGCCGGTCCTCGCCGACGATGGCCGGCTCGCGCAGGCATTCATCAACCTCCTGATCAACGCCGGCCACGCCATCCCCGAGGGCAACACCGACGCCAACCGCATCACCGTGCGCACCCGCACCGACGCCGAGGGCCGCGCCGTCGTCGAGATCGAGGACACCGGCGCCGGCATGCCTCCCGAGGTCCAGTCCCGCGCGTTCGACCCGTTCTTCACCACCAAGGAGGTCGGCGAGGGCACCGGCCTCGGCCTCTCGATCTGCCACGGCATCATCAGCGGCCTCGGCGGCCAGATCGCCATCGAGAGCACGCTCGGGCACGGCTGCCTGATCCGCGTCGTGCTGCCGCCGGCCGCCGCCGATCCCGCCGCGCCCGAGGCGCCCGCGCCCACCGCCACCCCCGCCAGCGCGCGCCGCCACCGCGTGATGATCGTCGACGACGAGCCGCGCGTCGCGCAGGCGCTCGAGCGCATGCTGCACGGCGACTACGACCTCAGCGTGGCGTCGTGCGGCGCCGCGGCGCTCGACCAGATCACCGCCGGCGCCTGGTACGACGCGATCATCACCGACGTGATGATGCCCAACATGACCGGGATCGAGCTGCTCGACCGCCTCGAGGAGATCGCGCCCGATCAGGCCGCGCGCGTGATCTTCCTGACCGGCGGCGTGTTCACCGCGCAGAGCCAGAGCCGGCTCGAGGCCTCGGGCAACCCGCAGCTCCAGAAGCCGATCGGCGCGCAGGAGCTGCGCGCATGCGTGGCCAGGATGGTCGCGCAGGCCCCGGCGCAGGTGTTCCGCAAGGCGGAAGCCGGCTAGCGCGTCGCCCACCGTCGCGGACCGCGCGCCCGGTCGCAGATCCGCAAACTTGCGCGCCGATCGCCGCCGCGGCACGCTCGACGCATGCGCGCCGGCCTGCTCGCCCTCGCGGTCCTGTCCTGTGCCCCGAAGGTCTCGACCACGCCGCGTCCGGTGGAGGACGATCTCGATCTGCAGCCGCCGCAGTCCGCCGCCGCACCGGCGACGTCCCCCGCGGCTGCGCCCACCGCCGCGCCCGCTGGACCGCCGCGCCCGGAGGCACCCCCCGGCAAGGGGCTGCGCAGTGGCACGATCGCGCGTGCCAGCCTGGTCGCGGTGCTCGACGCCGGTCCGGCGAGCTTTCTGCGCCAGCTCGAGGTCGTGCCGCAGATGGCCGGTGACCGCTTTGTCGGCTGGCGGCTGATCCAGCTGATCGACCGCGCCGGCCCGCTCCACGACCTCGACGTGGTGCCCGGCGATGTGCTGCTCGCGGTCAACGGCAGGCCGGTGTCGCGGCCCGAGCAGCTGCAGGCCCTGTGGGATTCGCTGCGCACGGCCAACGACGTCACGGCGCAGCTGTGGCGGGGCAGCCAGCAGCTCGAGCTCCACTTCACGGTCGTGCCGGCCGTTCCGTGAGTAGTGATCTCATGAGCCGGCGAGACTGAATCCACCGAGGCCGCCTCGTCCGGGCGCTCGCGCACATCCATGCCGGAATTCGCCACTGTCTCTCGTGACTCTGGGTAATTGCTGCAATCCGCTGCATGTGCGTGAGGACGACAATAATGATAGACAGTAGTTGATTGCGAATCTCAAATCGAAAGAAATGACAACTCTTAATCTGTTATCAAGTGACGAAAGATGAATGATGGAATCCTGCTGTTGACAGTCGTACAGGCTCCCGGCGAATTTCTTGGTAGCCGGTGCCGACGACGCGAGGCCGAGCGCGGGACATCAGGACCGACAACAACCTGGCACGGAGTATCTGATGACGAATCAGTCGACACCCATCATCGATACCGTGGAAGGTAAGCTGCAGGGGTATACAGACCACGAAGCGTACGCGTTCCGAGACATTCCGTATGCCAGACCGCCGGTGAAGGACCTGCGGTGGCGGGCGCCTGCGCCCATGGCGCCATGGACTGCGGTTCACCGCGCCGGTGAGCGTGGCGCGAATACCGCGGCGCCGAGCCCGCTCGACGAGGATTGCCTGTACCTCGACGTGTGGACGCCGCGGGCCGGCTCGGGCTCGACGCACGGTCTGCCGGTCATGGTGTGGTTCCATGGTGCGCGTCTGGCCGGCGCCGGCGGACCGCCGTCGTACACCGGCGCGCCGCTGGCAAGCGCGGGCGCCGTCGTGGTGATCGTACGCTACCGGCTCGGCCTGTTCGGCACCTTCGCGCATGCCGGGCTCGATGCCGAGATTCCCGGCGGCCCGGTCAACTTCGCGCTGCTCGACCAGATCTCGGCGCTGGAGTGGGTGCAGCGCAACATCGCCCGCTTCGGCGGGGATCCGGACAATGTCACGATCCTGGGTCAATCGAGCGCCGCCAGGAGCGTGCTGGCGCTGTTCGCGTCTCCGCTGGTCCGCGACCGGCAGCTGCGGTCGCGGCCGCTGTTTCACCGTGGCGTGGCCCACAGCGCGTATGGCCTCTCCGAGGTGTGGCGATCATGCGCAGTCGCCCACAGCGCGCAGGCGCTGGGCACATTGACGGCGGCGCAGCTGCGCGCGATCCCGGTGGCGGACCTGGTACGGCGCATGCCGAACCAGGCGCCGGTGGCGATCTGCGGAGATGATGCGCTGCCGATCTCGATCCACGATGCGTTCGTGACCGGACAGCAGGCCGCCCTGCCGCTGATCCTGGGCAGCACCAGCGACGACGCCAGCGTGGTGGAGAGCTTCGGGTTCACCGCGATGCAGATCCTCGAGCGGATCGGTGACGCGGGCTACGACCTCGGCCCGATGTATGCGGAGGTCGAGGACGAGGCCGAGCTCGCCCGCCAGGTCGCACGCGACGTGCTCTTCACCATCGTGCCGCGCCGGCTCGGCGACGCACACTGCAGGCGTGCTCCTACCTGGCGGTACTACTTCGATCACGTTGCAACCGGGGAGCGCGAGCAGCCCGGTGCGCGGCATGGCGACGATGTGCCGTACGCGATGGCGACCTGCACCTCGCCCGCGAGCCGCGGCACGCTCGGGCCGATCGACCGCGAGCTCCAGCACCGGATGAGCGCGTACTGGCTCGCGTTCGCGCACACCGGCCGGCCGGGCCATGCCGGTGGCGTCGAGTGGCAGCCGCACGTCGGCTTGCTCCAGGACATCACACTCGTGCTGCAGGACCCGATCGAGTCGCACGCGGCGTTCATGGGCTGGCGGCTGACGGCGTTGCTCGCCGGCGACTTCGGGAACCTGCCGCTGCCGCCGGCACCGGAGGTGTACAGATCCTGATCATGATTTGCAGTCGCCTCGTACTGCGAATCGACGATCGCGGACTGCGAGGTGTTGCGCCATGACCGCGACCCGCGTCAGGCCACCGCGGACAGGACCGCGATCGCGTGCGCCGGATCGTTGGAGAACACGCCGTCGACCCCGAGCCGACCCATCCGCTCGAGCTCGTCGCGGTCGTCGATCGTCCAGGCGTTGACCGGCAGCCCCGCCGTGTGCCACGCCCGGACGCGCTCCTCGGTGCACAGCGTGCTCTGCGGGTGCGCCAGGCTCGCGCCGATCCAGCGCGCGACCCAGCCGCGGCGCAGTGGCAGCGGCTGCTCGTCGTGGAACAGGTACGCCAGCGCGACATCGGGCAGGTGCTGGTGGAGCTGGAGCAGCGCGACCGGATCGAACGACGACACCAGGACCTGATCGGCGCGGCCCGAGTCGCGGATCACGCGGGCGGTCGCCGCGACGAGCGCCCCCGCGCGCCCGACCTTGCGCGACT
>VBLP01000023.1:18502-30401 GCA_005887925.1 Deltaproteobacteria bacterium
ACCGCCGACCCGGAGGTTCGCCCGCGCGGCGGCCGACAGCTGTTCCATCCACCCCGGCAGGCCGGTCAGCCGCTCGAGCGGGCTGTCGTGGAACACGACGACGTTGCCCTCGCCGTCGAACCGGACGTCGAGCTCGAGGCCGTCGGCGCCGGCCGCGCGCGCCCGCTCGAACGCGAGCATGGTGTTCTCGGGGGCGTGCGCCGAGTCGCCGCGATGCGCCCACACCCGCGGCCGGCCCCGGGTGCGGCGCCACCGCGTGGCGCGGCCGAGCCTGCCGAGGTGCGGCAGCAGCCGGGCGAACCGAGACTTGGACATCGCGACAAGCTACTCGATAAACGTCTTGTGCAGCGCGCGAACCAGGTTGTCGACGTGCGGGCGATCGCACCACAGGGTCACCCGCAGCGGCGACACGCTGACCGCGTTGAGCGGCACGCCGGCGCCGACCGCGCTGGCCCGCGCCTTGTTGATGATGCCGGGGTTGCCGCCGATGCCGTGGCCGACCATGGTGACCGCGCCCTCCTCGCCGAGCTCGAGCACGCCGCCGAGCACGTTGTCGAGCCGCCGCCGGACCTCGCCCCAGTCGGGGACGTCGGCGATCGTGAACCACGCGCGCAGCTCCTGGCCCTCGAGGTCGAGGTGGGTCAGCGGGATCGACGCGGCCTCGAGGATCTGCAGGCAGTGCTCGACCGCCGCGCCGCCCGCGCCGCTCGCGATCCGGAGCCGGATCAGCTGGTTCTGGCCGGTGACCGCCGCGACCTGGCGCTCGCGATCGGGTGAGAAGTCGATCCGCGTGCCGCCGCCGTCCTTGCCGGTCGCCCGCGCGTACAGCGCGATGCCGGACTGGCGCGCGAAGTCGACCGCCGCGTCGTGCAGGACCTTGGCGCCCTGCGCGGCGAGCTCGAGCATCTCGTCGTGGCTGATCGCCTCGAGCAGGCGCGCCGCGTCGACCACGCGCGGGTCCGCGGTGTAGACGCCGTCGACGTCGGAGCAGATTTCGCAGTACTCGGCGCCCAGCGCGCCGGCCATGGCGACGGCGGTCGTGTCGCTCCCGCCGCGACCGAGCGTCGTCACCTCGCGGCGGAGCGAACGGCCGGACCTCGACGATGCGGGCGCCGGAGTGGCGATCGTTGGTCAGGATGCCGGCCTGCGAGCCGGTGAACGAGATCGCCTCGAGGCCCTCCTCCGAGCACGCCATCGACAGCAGGGCCATCGCCTCGCGCTCGCCGCAGGTCAAGAGCATGTCGAGCTCGCGGCGCGACGGAGAATCGCTGATCGACCTCGCCTTCTCGATCAGCTGGTTGGTGGTCTTGCCCATCGCCGACACGACGACGACGACCTTCTTGCCCGCGGCGCGGGTGCGCGCGATGCGCTTGGCGACCAGCTTGATCTTGTCGGCGTCCGCCACCGACGAGCCGCCGTACTTCTGAACCACGATTCCGCTCGGGATCACGTCGTGCACCATACCTCATCTCAACGCCGCGGACGGCGGGCTTGTTCGCCGCGCCGGCCGGGCGACGCCCCGCGGCGATGCTAGCTTGTCAGGATGACGATACGCCGGATGGTCGCGCTCGCGGTCGCGATGATCGCGGCGATCGCCGCCGCCGGCTGCGCCCCGCCGAGCTTCCATCCCGCCTGGCCCGACACCCAGGTCGAGCTGCGCGACGACACCGACCGCGAGCAGGCGATCGACCGGCTGTGGGTCTTGCCGCCCGGCCCCGAGCGCGACCGCGCGCGCACGCCGATCGCCGCCGCGATCGCGGTCCGGATCAGCGACGCGATCGAGGACGAGCAGCCGTTCATGGCGGCCGCGCTGCTCGATCAGCTGACCTGGCTGTGGCACGCCGATCCGGGCGCGGCCGGGCGCGGCCTGGCCGGCCACGCCGCCCTGCTGCATAGCCTGCGCGCGATGTTCGCCAGGTCCGGCGCGCTCGAGCCCGCAGTCCAGTCGCTGATCCTCCTGGCCGAGATCGAGCCCGCCCAGCGCGCGGGGCGGCTCGCCGAGCTCGACGAGGTGCTCGGGTTCGCCGACGAGCTCGCCCGCGCCGACAGCGGCCCGCTCGCGGCGCGCGCGCAGCCGATCGCGCTGCTCGAGCCGACCGCGCTCGCCCTGCCGCTGCGCTGGCTGGTCGACCGCTACGTCGCGCTCCAGATCGAGCGCCAGCACGCCGTCGCCGCGCTGATCGATCAGCAGGGCGCGTCGATGGCGCTGGTCCGCTCCCACCGCGACTTCCTGGCGACCGCGCGCCGGATCGCCAACGTCCTGGCCCGCGCCGGACGCGCCTCCGAGATCCACCGCTACCTCGCCCAGCTCGGCGATGGCGGCGGCAGCGACCGCGAGCTCGGGATCCGCGCCGAGGTCGTCGCCGATCAGCCGACCGCCGATGCCTACGCCGAGCTGGCGTCCACGCTGCGCAGCGACGAGCGCGCCCCCGACGCCGCGGCGGCCCTCGCGGTGTGCCTGTCCGGCCTCGAGCGGTTCCCCCGCGACCCCGGCCTGCTCGCTGCGGCCGGCGGCGATGCCCGCGAGCTCGGCCGCATCGACCAGGCGATCGCGCTCTACGAGCAGGCGCTGCACGCCAACGGCGAGCTCGACGCCGCGGTCGCCCTCCGCCTCGGCAAGCTCTACGCCGAGCGCATCGATCGCCTCGCCACCGGCGGCCGGCCGAGCGCGGCCAACGCCGCCTGGCGCGCCGCGCTCCGGTTCACCGCCAGGGCTGCCTCGAGCCATCCCCACTCGGTGTGGCAGCAGGCCACCGCGATCGCCGAATCGGCGCTGGGCCACGGCCTGGCCAGCCAGGGCATGCTCGACGACGCCGAGCACGCGCTGACCGCGTCGCTCGAGCGCGCCCCGTCGATCGACGCCTACGAGACCCTGATCACGATCGACGTCCAGACCGGCCGCTACGCCGACGCCCAGCGCTGGGCGCGCGCCGGCCTGGCGATGCTCGGCAACCAGACCGTCGGCGACCACTACCGGCGGGCCAAGCTCGAGCGGCTCACCGCCGACAGCTTGCGCCGCGCCGGCAAGGCCCGCCAGGCCGCCGAGCGCTACCTCGAGGCGCTGCGCAGCTGGGCCTCGCTCGGCGACAGCCGCAACCTGCCGCGCTCGATCGCCGCCGAGCGCGCGCTCGACATGGGCCGCGCGATGTGGTGGCTCGGCGATCCCGGCAAGGCGGTCGATCTCACCATGCAGGCCCTCGATCGCGATCCGCAGTCCGACGAGCTCGCCGCCAGCGCGGTCGCGTTCCTGATCGGCGCAGGGCGCTACCGCGACGCCCTCGACGCCTTCCACAAGGGCCTCGGCGAGCCCGCGATCGACGAGTACCACAAGGTCTACATGAGCCTGTGGATCCTCGGCGAAGCGCTCCGCCTCGGCGAGCCCCGCGACCGCCTCGCGAGCGAGTACCTCGCCGGCCGCCGCGGCGACGTCTGGTACGAGAAGCTGGCGCAGCTCGCCGCGGGCAAGCGCACGCTCGCCGAGCTCCGCACCGTCGCCACCACCGGACCGCGGCGCGCCGAGCTCGCGTTCTACGGCGCCGTCCTCGGGCTCGATCCGGCCGCCGCCACCCCGGCGGGCCGGCACAAGCTGCTCGAGCAGGTCGTCGCCGCCCACCTCGTGCTCGACGCCGAGTACGACCTCGCGCGGCGCTACCTCGAGCAGCGCTAGCCGAGACCGAGCGGAGCCCGGGAGCTCGGACCTTCCGGCCAGGAAGGTCGAGGTTCCGGACCAGCGCAGCGAGGGATCGGCGGAATACGATGAGCGACGGAGACCGGACGAAGTACGGTCTCCTAGCCGAGACCGGACGCCCGGCGAGTCACCGCCACCCGGCGTAGCCCCAGTCGTGGGCCGCGGCCCATCCTTGCACGTCGTCTCCTCGCAGCGATACGCGATGATGTGCGGCTCGCTCGCGTAGCTCTCGTGGACGATCGCCCCGTACGAGTACATCCGGTTGCGCTCGTAGCGGGGATCGCGTCCAGCTGCTCGTCGGTGAGCTGCGGGCCGAGATCGGGGAACGGGTTCTCGCCCGGCGGAGGCGGTCGGCGATCGAGGGGGCTCGTCGCTGCCGCGCCCGCGATGGCGTCCGTTGCCCGTCGACGGCGCCGCCACCTGCTCGGGGTCTGCAGAGCGCGCACCCGCGGTCGCTCGCTCCGAGCCACCCTCGCCGTGCTCAAACAGTCCTCGCGCTGACTTGATCGCGGACGGTCTGCTCCCACGCGCTTCGCCATTTCTCGTTTCGCGCGTGGGTGCGCTGCGGAACTGCGCGCGGCGAGGGGGCTCGTCGCTGCCGCGCCGCGGCGACGCCGGCTGTGCGTCAACGGCGCGGCGCGGGCCTGGGAGGTAAGCTCACAGTGTTGCGTGACCTGGCCGCGCTCGCCGCGTCTGCTGACCCCGCGCAGCTCGGGGCGCTCGGAGCGCAGCTGCGCGCCGCCGGGCTCAACGCGCGCGCACTGGCCGCATGGGCCGGCACGACGCGGGTGGCCGCGTTGCCCGCACGGCTCGACGAGATGTCCGGGGATCCCGCGACACCGGCCGGTGCGGTCCTGGCGCTGTTCGTGGCATGCGCCGAGGTCGCGCGCGATCGCCTCGGTGGCGCCGCTGCAACCGCGATCGATGCACTGGTCGCGTGCGGCCTGATCGAGGGCGATGCGGCTCGGCTGCGTGCGCGGATCGCGATCGTGCCGATCGGATCGGCGCTGCTGGTCTGCGACCGGCTCGACGCCGCGATCGAGCGCGACCTGGTGTGCTGGCCGGATGACTCGAGCCATCACCTGGCCAGCGCGATCCCGGCGGGCCGGCGCGCCGACTGGCTCGATCTGGGCTGCGGCTCGGCGTTCGCGCCCCTGGCCCGCCCCGAGCTCGCGCACAGGATCACCGGCATCGATCTCAACCCGCGCGCGGTGCGCTATGCCCAGCTCGGCGCGACGCTGTCCGGGATCTCGCATCTCACGGCATCGCAGGGGGACGTCGCCGATCGGCGGTCGCCGGCCGAGCTGGTGACGTGCAACGCGCCGATGCCGGATCTCGCCGACGCGCAAGCGACGTCTGCCGGCTCATCTGATCCCGACGGCGCGCCCACGACCATTCCTGGTCCACCGGATCCCGACGGCGCGCCCACGACCACTCCTGGCCCACCGCGTCCCGACGACACCAGCACCGGGGCGTCCAGCGGCGCGTCCACCGGCGCGTCCCGCGCGGCTCGCCTGCGCGGCGCGCTGCCCGAGATCTGGCGCCACGCCGATGCTGGCTTCTTCCCTCGGCTGTGGCCGGCGCTGCGGCAGGCGGTGCGGCCGGGCGGCTTGATCGTCGTGCACGGCGCATGCGCGGTGATGCTGCCGGCCCTCGCCGAGGCCCCTGGCGAGCGCGTCGTCGTGCGCTACACGCCCGACGGCGCGCCCGGCTTCGCGATCGCGTGGTGGCGCCCCGATGCGCCGGCCCGCCTGGTCTCCGCGCACCGCGCGCTGACCGCCGAGCGGCCGCACCTCGATCCGCGCGATCGCGATGACGCGCTTGCCACGACGTGAGCTCGCATCCGGAATCGACCACCGAGGGCGCGCTCGCGAGACGTCAACGCGCGACGCGCCGTGGGCGACCGCGAAGCGGATGGGGTCGGCGGCCGCGACCGTGACTGGGACTGGCGGGCCTTGCTCCGCACATACCTCGCGCCGCCCGCGCAGGCGTCGGTGGTTCTTCGGCGGGCGCGCGCCCCGACGCCCATCCGCGCAGCAGCCCACGGCGGGTCGCGCGTGTCCGCGTTCTCCTGGCGCCATGTTCCACGCTGCGCGGGACGAGCGGGACGAGCGGGACGAGCGGGACGAGCGGGGCGAGCGGGGCGAGCGGGGCGAGCGGGCCGGGCACGGAGCCACTGCCCGAGGCGCCAGATCTGCCGGCGACGCTGAACTACGGCCCCGGCCGGCGAGCCCGACGGCGGGCTGTGATAGCGTCGGGGCACTGGGGCATGAAGCACCTGGTGATCGCCGTGGTCGCGCTCGCTGCGGCTTGTACCCCGCAGCGCCGGATCGACGCGCCGCTGCCGGCGGTCGACGAGGCGCGGATCTCGCATCCGCAGCATGCCCGGGTCGCGTGCGAATCGTGCCATCGCGGCGCGGTGCGGCCGGGCAGCGATGATCACCGGCCGTGCGACGACGGCGCGTGCCATCGCACGGCGTTCACCGGCAAGCCGGGCCGGCTGTGCGAGGTCTGCCATACCCGGGTCACGGCCCAGCCGCTGACCGCGCCGCTCAAGCCGTATCCGGTGGAGGACCCCTGGCAGGCCGAGCCGACGCGGTTCTCGCACCGGCGCCACCTCGATCCGGCGGCGATGGAGAACCGCGTCGGGTTCCACGTGACCTGCACCGACTGCCACGCGCGCATCGATGCCGGCCTGGCCCGCCCCGATCATGCCGCGTGCGCGCGCTGCCACGCGCCCGAGGTCGCGCTCGGCGGGGCGCCGCGGATGGCCGACTGCACCGCGTGCCACGAGCCGACGACCCGGCAGCGCGTGCGGCGGCGGCTGATCCACGACGACCTGCACTTCGATCATACGCGGCACCGCACCGACCGGCGCGGCGCTGCGATCCGCTGCGAGACCTGCCACACCCAGACGGCGAGCGCCAACGACCACCGCGATCACGCCGCGCCGCGCGTCGAGAGCTGCGTCGGCTGCCACGACGACACCGATCGCACCCCGGTGGTGATGCGGATGCGGATCTGCGAGACCTGCCACCGCGAGCGCAGCGAGACGCTGACGTCGATCGCGCCGCGCAACCACCTGCCGCTGACCGAGCGCCCGCTCGATCACACGATCGCGTTCCGCCGCGATCACACCGAGGCGGCCGAGCGCTCCGCCGCGCGCTGCGCGGGCTGCCACACCCAGATGTCGGGCAATCCGAAGCAGGCGTGCGACGAGTGCCACCAGACGATGGTGCCGGCGGACCACCGGATCACGTGGCGCGAGCTCGATCACGGCACCGAGGCGGCGGCCGACCGCGAGCGCTGCGCGCGCTGCCACGTCGTCGAGTTCTGCACCAGCTGTCACCGCCAGCGGCCGCGGTCGCACGGCATGGCGACGGCGTTCTGGAACGATCACGGCCGCTCGGCGCGGCTCGACATCCGGCCATGCGCGACCTGCCACAGCGAGAGCTTCTGCGCGCCGTGCCACAGCGGCGCCGCGCCGCGGAGGTCGCGGTGACCGCGCGCCTCGCGGCCGCGCTCGCGGTGCTGCTCGCCGCGCGCGCCGACGCCGAGCCGCAGCTGACGCTCACCCACGAGCCGCCGCCGCGCCACCTGCGGATGCGGCCGCGCGCCGCCTCGGTGCCGCCGCAGACCCCGCGGCCGCCGACGCCGATGCCGGCGCCCCCGCCGCCGCTGTCCGAGGCCGCGGCGCGCGACGCCGACGAGCTCGCCGGGCTGCGCGACGTGCTCGCTCCGGTGTCGTTCAGCATCACGGTCGGCTACCAGGTCGACGGCGCGCGGCCCAGCGGCAAGCCGGCGCTCGACGCGCCCGTCCAGGAGGGCCGCGACTACAACGCGCTGCGATCGTACGGCTTCGGCGAGCTGTTCTTCAGCACGCGCGGCGTCGCGCTCGACAGCCTGTCGCTGTACTTCGCGCTGCGCTTCGACGCCGCGCAGCCGAGCGACACGTCGGGCCAGGTCCGCATCGCGCCGCCGATCGCGACCTGGTTCGAGCGCAGCACGTTCGAGGTCCGCACCGGCTGGGGCGAGGTCAAGGACTTCCTGCCGCCGAGCCTGGGGCTGCGCAAGCTCCGGCTGCGCGCCGGCAGCCAGTACATCTACGGGCCGTGGGTGCTGCACATCGACGGCGCGCTGGTCGCCTACGACGGCGACATCGTGACCGCGACGGCCTACGTCGGCGGCCGCCACGCCGACTACACGACCGACCTCACCGACGAGCACTTCGTGGTCACCGGCGGGTCGCTGCACCTCGATCTGCACAAGCTCGTCGCGCTGCCGATCGCGATCACCGGCGAGACCCTGCAGCTGGTCCCGAGCCTGGCCCAGGTGCCGAACAGCGCGCACCGCCAGCTCGAGATCAACTGGCAGCCGCGCCGCGACATCACCGTGCTCGCCCAGCTGCGCACGCTCGACGACAAGCTCGCCAACGAGCGGCTGCAGTTCCGCGCGCGCTACCGCGAGGTCACCAACCTGGTGTTCGACGTGACGCGGCGGTTCGACGGCGACTGGCGGTGGGATCCCTCGCTGATCAAGGCCGACGATCCCGATCCGATGTCGGCGCGGCGCTACCTCGACCTCGGCCCGGTGCTGCCGCAGCTGATCGCGTCGCTGCGCGGCGGCACGCTGATCGCCGAGAACGTCGATCTGTTCGCCCGCACCGCGGTCGCCGCGGACCTCGGCAGCGCCACCGCGCAGAAGTCGAGCTTCTCGGCGAGCTACTTCGAGCTCGGTGGGGCGCTCGAGGTCCGGCTGCGCCGCACGGTCGCGGTCGGCGCCAGCGGGCTGTTCCGCCAGACCCGCCGCGAGGGGCTCGACGCGCCGATCACCNCCAGCCGCTGGCCCCGAGCGCGGCGACCGGCGAGCGCAGCTTCACCGAGATCGGCGCGCGGGCGCGGATGTCGCTCGGCGCGCGCCGGCTGTCGGCGCTGCTCGAGATCTACGGCCGGCGGACCCGCTACGCCGAGGACTACGTCGATCCGGCGAGCCCGCTCGACCTCAGCGACCTGCGCGGCGGCGGCCGGGTCTCGATCGATGCGTGGATCGGCAAGCGGCTGCGGCTGTTCGCCGCCTACGACGTGTCGAGCGGCATCGAGCACCAGCCCGAGATCACGAGCTACAAGAGCCTGCGGCTGACGATGACGGGGGCCTATTGACCCGCGCGCTGATCGCGATCGCGGTGCTCGCGATCGCCGCCGCTGCACGGGCGGCGCCGAGCAAGGCGGTCGGCTTCGAGCACAACCTGCACGATCGCGATCTGGTGGTCGGCGGCGGCGAGTCGCTGCCGTGCGCGCGCTGCCACGCGATGAAGGGCGGCGCGCTGGTCGGCAAGCCCGGCCACGCCGCGTGCTTCGGCGCCTGCCACGGGCCGCCGCCCCGCCGCGGCGACAGGCCGGGCGATCGCCTGGCGGTGTGCACGAGCTGTCACGCCGAGACGGTGCTCGCGGCCGGCGGCGCGCAGGGCTATCCGGTACACTATCCGCCGTACACGCTGGATCCGAACTTCGCGATCACCGTCGGGCATCGCCGGCACGCCGCGCTCGCCTGCGCCACCTGCCACGGCGGCCGCGCCGCGCCGCACGCGCGCTGCGCCGGCTGTCACGACGGCACCGGCGCCGCCGGCCGCGGCCCGGCGATGACCGCGTGCACCGGCTGCCACACGCCGGCGACCGGACGCCCGCTGCCGCCGATGATCATCCACGCCGAGATCAACGTCGCGAAGGCGTTCTCGCACGCCCGCCACGCCGCGCGCGGCGCCGACGGAGCGCGCTGCGTGACCTGCCACCGCGCCGTGGTCGACACCGACGACAATCGCCTGCCCGCGCCGAGCGCGGCGACCTGCGCCACCGCGCGCTGCCACGACGGCACCGCGGCGTTCGCGGTCACCGCCGCGTGCGCGCGCTGCCACGCCAATCCGGGCGATCCGGGGTTCAAGGTCGCGCGCCCCACCGCGCGCTACTCGCATACCACCCACCAGGCGGTGCAGCTGCCGTGCGCCACCTGCCATTCGCTTGCCAGGTCCGGCGAGGTCCGCGTCGCCGGCCATGCGCCGTGCGTGACCTGCCACGCCGAGGACTTCGGCAGCCGCGAGCCCCGGATCTGCGGCGCCTGCCACAACGGCACCGAGCCGTGGCGCGCGCTGGTCGCCGATCGCGGCCCGCCCGAGGGCACCGAGTTCGGCGCGACGCTCGATCACGGCAAGCACCCCGGCGCCTGCACGCGCTGCCACGCGCTGACCACGCCGGCCACGCAGCTCCGTCCGCCGCGCGGACACCGCGCGTGCACCGGCGCCGGCTGCCACGCCCCCGCCGCCGGCCCGGCCCCGACGCTCGCCGCGTGCGAGCGCTGCCACCGCCGGGGCCGCGCGCTCGAGCGCCAGACCGCGCGGCTCGCCGCACCGTGGTCGGTGCGCCAGGCGTTCGATCACACCAGCCACGCGCAGCGCGACGGCCGCCCCGTCCCCTGCGATGCCTGTCACGTCGACCTCGCCGGCCCCGACGTCGCGGCGCTCGCCACGCCGCCCAAGGCGACCTGCGCGCCGTGCCACGACGGCACCGCCGCGTTCAAGCTGACCGGCACGACCTGCGCGCGCTGCCACCAGGGCGGCCAACCGTGATTCGCGCGCATCGCCATGCCATCGCGATGCGCGCCATCCTCGCCGGCGCGACCTGCGCGCCGTGCCACGACGGCACCGGCGCATGCAAGTTGACCGGCGCGACCTGCGCGCGCTGCCACCAGGGCGGCCGGTGATGTCGCGCGCGCATCGCGCCTACGTGATCGCGATGTGCGCCATCATCGGCGGCGCGTTCGCCTACGCTGCGTGCGACTGGGGCCGCTGGCCGCACCTCATCTACCTGCCGCTGCAGGGCCGGCTCGCGCTCGCGTCGAGCTCGCCGGTCGCGATCGAGTACCTGGGCCTGGTGGCGTGGGGCACGGGCGGTGCGTGCGCCGGCGCGGTGGTCGGTGCGGCGCTGTGTCGCGCGCTGCCGCGGACCTGGTCGGCGCAGGTCTACCGGCTGTTCGGCGCCTGGGCGATCACCGCGATCCTCCTGGCCGGCGGCTACTTCACCTGGCGGCTGTGGCCATGGTGATCCGCGCCGTGTAAGCCGCGCCGGCCTCGCGGCGTTAGACCGTCGCAAACCAGGTCGCCGCGTTGCGGGGCCGGGCGCCGCCCGAGGAAGGTCGATCATGTCGCTGCCCCAGCGAGTGCACCGGCACTCGATCTCGTCCGTCTCGTCCGTCTCGTCCATCGTCGCGCGCGTCGCGCTGCTCGCCACCGCCGCCGGGCTCGCCGCGTGCGGCGCTCACGCCGCCGAGCAGCGGATCGCCGGCAGCCCGTCGGCCGCGCAGGCCTCCGAGTCCGGCCGCGCCGCCATCGCCGACCGCGCGCCGGCTCCCGATCGCCCCGGGCTGGGCACATCGTGGGGCGAGTCGGTCACCGCGCCGGTCTCGTTCGCGCCGTTCGAGCGCGCGAGCGGCTCGCCGTGGGCCGAGGTCGCGCTGCACTACAACGACGCCGAGGGCGTCCTCGCACATGCCCGCTACCTCGGCACCCGCCCGGCGCCACTCGAGGTCCGCGCCGGCGATGGCGCGCTGTCGGTCGCGCTGGTCGACGACGCCGGCCGCCTGCTGCCCGGCATCGCCGCGGGCGGCCGCACCCTGATCGCCGGCGAGGACGGCGAGCGCTATCGCATCGTCGTGCACAACGCGACCGGCGCGCGGTTCGAGATCGTGGCCTCGGTCGACGGCCTCGACGTCATCGATGGCCGGCCCGCCGATCCCGGCCGCCGCGGCTACCTCATCGACCCCTACGGCACCCTCGCGATCGACGGCTTCCGGACCTCCGACGACGCGGTCGCCGCGTTCCGGTTCGGCCGGGTCGCCGACTCCTACGCGGCGCAGACCACCGGCGATCGCAACGTCGGCGTGATCGGCGTGGCGATCTTCAGCGAGCGCGGCGCGGCGTGGACACCGGCCGAGCTCCGCCGCCGCGACACCGCCGATCCGTTCCCCGAGCGCGGCTATGCCATGCCACCGCGCTGAGCGTCAGCCCATGCAACGATGTTTCATCACTTCATCAGCTCGTCGATCAATAGGGGGCTTTCCCGCCCCCTCTGCGCCGGCAAAGCCGGCGCATTCACCCCGCCGCGCGTCGCGTCGCGCGGTTCTTTTGGCCGGCAGCCCGCACCGCCAATGTCTTGGCTACAT
>VBLP01000023.1:30480-32169 GCA_005887925.1 Deltaproteobacteria bacterium
ATCAATAGGGGGCTTTCCCGCCCCCTCTGCGCCGGCAAAGCCGGCGCATTCACCCCGCCGCGCGTCGCGTCGCGCGGTTCTTTTGGCCGGCAGCCCGCACCGCCAATGTCTTGGCTACATCACTTCATCAGCTCGTCGATCAATAGGGGGCTTTCCCGCCCCCTCTGCGCCGGCAAAGCCGGCGCATTCACCCCGCCGCGCGTCGCGTCGCGCGGTTCTTTTGGCCGGCAGCCCGCACCGCCAATGTCTTGGCTACATCACTTCATCAGCTCGTCGATCGCGAGCTGGCGCTCGGCCGCCGACAGCTCGTGGAACCGCGCGGGCGGCATCGCGTGCCGGTCGGCCGGCGGCAGCTGCAGGCGCTGGATCGCCGTGTCCTTCTCGGCCCGCGACACCTGCGCGAGCTGCTCGACGTTGAACCGCGCCCGCGAGAGCGTCTGATCGAGCCGCGCGTTGTGGCACATCTGGCACATCTGCACGAGGATGCCCTTGCCGTCGAGCCCCGGCTTGGGCCGGATCGACATGTCGGCGAGCGCGCTGTCGAGGAACGTGTCGCGCAGGTCGGGGAGCTGTGCGCGCGGCAAGCTCCCCGAGAGCACCTGCTGGTAGGCGGTGATCGCAGCTTGCTCCTTGGTGCGATCGTACGGGTTGTCGACGTACGGCGGCGGGATCTGCTGACCCGCGAGCGCCTGGGCGTACAGCCCCGTCCAGGTCGCGCTGGTTCCGCCCGCCGCCAGCTCGGTGTTGATCTTGAGCGTGTCGAACACGTTGGGCTGGGTGCCGAAGCCGTTGTTCTGCAGCAGCTGGGTCAGCGCCGCCGGGCGGCTCGGCATCACCAGCGACGACGGGATGCCGGCGTAGCTCTCGCCGCCGTGCGCCGCCAGGAAGTCCTGGACGATCTGCAGCGTGTCGGGCCGCTCGGGGTAGAACCAGTGCGCCCACGGGTTGGCCAGCTCCTGCATGCGCAGGATCCGCTTGCTGCCCGGGCCACCCGGCTCGTGGCAGTTCAGGCAGTCGAGCGTGGTGTCGGCGATCGTCCGATCGTCGTACAGCGTGTAGCCGGTCCAGCCCGATTCGATCGCGGCGGTCTGCAGGTCGCCGTTGCTGCATCCGGTGGACTCGCAGGCGGGGTGGAACCGGACCAGGAAGAACCGCAGGGTCTGCGCCGCCGGATCGTTGGCGACCAGCTCGACCAGCGGCTCGCCGCGCGCGAACGCCAGCACCTGGTAGCTCGCGTTGGGCGCGCTGTTCGGCGACGGCGTCATCAGGAACGCGCGCGCCAGGATCGGGTTGACCGAGCGCACGCCGAGCCCGGTCGACTCGCCGTTGAGCGTCAGCCGCACGTTGGCGTTGATCGTCGGATCGTTGTTCGGGTTGGGCCGCACCGTCAGCCCGAGCAGCGCCTCGAGATCGGCCAGCGAGGTCAAGCTCGGCGGCGCCGCCCCGGCGCAGAACTTCGCGCTGATCATGTCGCCGTAGTGCCTGGCGCACACGGCGCTCCACTGCGCGGCGCCCGTGGGCAGGCCGCTCAGCGGATCGTCATCCACCGGAGGTGCCCCGCCGGCATCGGGGCCGTCATCGCCACCGCCGCGTGAGGGAGCGCTGCCGCAGGCACAGAACACGACGAGCAACAAGCAAGGGAATAGGCGCATGGCCCTCGTGACCGTGCAACGCCGGGTCCAGCGCTAA
>VBLP01000623.1 GCA_005887925.1 Deltaproteobacteria bacterium
GTCCACGAGCTGCTCGATCTGTGCTCGCACGATGCGGGTCGCCTCCAGCTCCATCGCAGGCCGACCGAGCTGCGCACGCTCCTCGAGCAGATCATCGATCGGGTCGTTCCCACGCGCGACCGAGGGCGGGTGTCACTCCAGGCCGCCGATCCGCTGACGACATCGATCGACGCGCTGCGGATCGAGCGCGTCGTCGCGAATCTGCTGCAGAACGCGCTGAAGTACGCGCCGAAGACCAGCGACGTCGTGGTCCAGCTCGCAGCCGTGAACGACGCGATCCGGGTCTCGGTCGACAACACGGGCTCGGGGATTTCGCCTGTCGAGATCGGCTACGTCTTCGACCGGTTCCGACGGGCGAGCACCGCCGCTGGTCACGAGGGCTCCGGTCTGGGGCTCTACGTCAGCAAGAAGATCGTCGAGGCCCACGGTGGCCGGATCGGGGCCACCTCCGCGCCGGGCGGCGGGTCACAGTTCTTCTTCGAGTTGCCCGCGACATGACCGATCGGATGCCAGTGGCGCAACCCTTCCAGCGCTGGAGTCGTCCGCGGCCGGCCGCGCGAGTCCTTGCGCGGGTGGCTTGATCCATGGCGAAGGCGCGACGGACAGCACCACGGCCGCAGCGCGTGGTCGGCATCGGTGCCTCGGCCGGGGGGCTCGACGCGCTCAAGCAGCTCGTCGCGAGCGTGCCGGCAGACACCGGGCTCGCGTTCGTCGTCCTCCAGCACCTTCCGCCATCGCAGATCGGCCAGCTCGCCAGCCTGCTGGCCGGCGCCACGGCCCTTCCGGTGATCGACGTTGCCAACGGACGCCGGATCGAGCCGAACACGATCCTGGTCGTGCCCCCGCACACCTCGGCGTGCCTGTTTCGCGGTGCGCTCGTGCTGCGCACGGCGAAGCCGGGTGCCCGCCCGCGACAGCCGATCGACGCGCTGTTCGCGTCGATCGCCGAGGTGCTTCGCGAGCGCGCCGTCGGTGTGGTGCTGTCTGGAACCGCGCACGACGGCACCGAAGGTCTGCGCGCGATCCGGGCCGCGGGTGGGCTCACGTTCGCGCAGGAGCCGTCGACCGCGCAGTTCGACGAGATGCCGCGGAGCGCGATCGCCGCCGGCGTCGCCGAGATCGTGCTGTCACCGGCGCAGATCGGCGACGAGCTCGGCAAGATCGCCAAGCTCGGGCCGCGACCGAGCGTTGCGCTGGAGCCGTCGGCCACGGTGACCGGCATCGACCGGATCCTCGAGCAGCTGCGCGAGGCCTGCGGGATCGACTTCTCCAGTTACAAGCGCACCACGATCGAGCGCCGGCTCGCGCGCCGGCTCGCCAAGCACGGGCTGGGCTCGCTCGATGAGTACAGCGCGTATCTGACGGCGAGACGCGAAGAGGCGAGCGCGGTGTACGAGGACCTCCTGATCCATGTCACCGAGTTCTTTCGCGATCGCTCGGTGTTCGATCGGCTCGTCGAGCAGGTGTTGCCCGAGCTGCTTCGCAGCAAGCCAGCCGCAGCGCCGGTGCGGGTCTGGGTCCCCGGTTGCTCGACGGGCGAGGAGGTGTACTCGCTGGCGATCTTGCTGATCGAGCTGTGCGGAGAGCGGAGCCGGCCGCTCCAGCTGTTCGGCAGTGACCTGAGCGAGCGCGCGATCGAATGCGCACGGCAGGGGCAGTACCCGGAGACGATCGCGGCGCAGGTTGGCGAGGAGCGGCTCGCGCGGTTCTTTCGCCGGGAGGACGGTAGCTACCGGATCCGCCGCGACGTCCGCGAGCGCTGTGTGTTCGTGCGCCACGACCTCGTCACCGATCCACCGTTCTCCAAGCTCGATCTGGTGAGCTGCCGCAACGTGCTCATCTATCTCGGCCCATCGCTGCAGCAGCGGGTGATCCCGATCCTCCACTATGCCCTGAATCAGCCCGGGTACCTCTTGCTCGGCCCCGCCGAGACGATCTCGGGCTTCGAGGACCAGTTCCAGCCGATCGACGCCGACGCGCGGATCTACGCGCGCAAGCCGGGACCGCGTACCAGCCTGACGTTTCCGACCGCGGGCCAGCTCGGCCGGCTGCCGACGCGCCGGCCCGCCGACGCGGTCCGGTCAACGCTCGACGTGCAGCGCGAAGTCGATCACATGCTGCTCGCACGGTACGCGCCGGCCTGCGTGGTCATCGACGAGAATCTCGAGGTCGTGCAATTCCGTGGTCGGACGGGATCGTATCTCGAGGCTCCGCCGGGCCAACCGCAGCTGAACGTGATCAAGATGGCACGGGAGGGTCTCGCATCGGCGTTACCGCTCGCCGTCCAGCGCGCGCGGCGCAGCAACGCGCCGGCACGGCAAGACAACGTCGTCGTCCACGAGCATGGCCATGACCACCGGTTTCACCTCGAGGTCGTGCCGCTGCGCAGCGCAGACCCGGCCAGGCGTCATTTCCTCGTCGTGTTCGAACCTGCGGTAACCAGGTCGAGTCCGCCCGCGCGCAGCGGGCCCGGCAAGCGGCTGAAGCGCGGGGAGCGCGGGAAGCGCGGGGAGCGCGGGGAGCGCGGGGAGCGCGAACGCCTGCGCCAGGAGCTCGACGCGACGAAGGAATACCTCAATTCGCTCATCGGGCAGCATCTCGCCACGAGCGAGGAGCTCAGCATCACCAACGAGGAGCTGCAATCGACCAACGAGGAGCTGCAGTCGACCAACGAGGAGCTGCAGACCGCCAAGGAGGAGCTGCAGTCGACCAACGAGGAGCTCGAGACGGTCAACGAGGAGCTCCAGCGCGGCAACGTCGACCTGCGCGAGGCCAACGACGACCTCGTCAACGTGCTCGCGAGCGTCGACATCGCGATCATCATCGTCGACACCGAGCGACGGGTGCGCCGGTTCACGCCGAAGGCGCGCGCGGTCATGAAGCTGATCCCCGGCGACGTCGGGCGCCCGATCGCCGATCTGCAACCGAGCGTCGAGCTCCCCGGGCTCGACGGCATGATCGCGGACGTCGTCGAGAGCCTCGCGGTCTGCGAGTCGGAGGTCCATCACCCGGACGGCACGAGCTACCGGATGCAGATCCGACCCTATCGCACGGCGGACCACAAGATCAGCGGCGCCGTGATCGCGTTCGTCGACATCACCAGCCTGCGCGCGGCGCGAGACCACGCCGCTGCGATCGTCGACACCGTGCCGAGCCCGCTGGTCGTGGTCGACGGACAGCTCCTCGTGCGGTCGGCGAATCCGGCGTTCTATGCGATGTTCGACATCACGGCCTCGGAGCTCGCCGGGCGCGCGCTGCTCGACGTCGGCGAGTGGCGTCCGCCGATCCTGCGGGCTCGTCTCGCCGATGTCGTCGCCACAGGGATCGGGTTCGAGAACCTCGAGCTCGAATTCCGCGGCGGTGCCGGCGATCTCGTGCTGCGACTCGGCGCGCGCGCGCTGCCGGCGGCAGACCAGCGGCTGATCCTGCTCGCGATCGTGGATGCCACGGAGCAGCGACGGCTCGAGCGGGCGCGGATCGCGGCGCAGCGCGAGCGCGACTCGTTCCTCGACGCCGTGTCCCACGAGCTGCGCACACCGCTCAGCGCGATCCTGCTGTGGACCGAGGCGTTGCGCGGCCTCGAAGATGCGGATCCGCGACGCCTGCGCGCGATCGAGACGATCGAGCAGAGCGCGCGAGCGGAGGCCCAGCTCGTCGATGACCTGCTGGATCTCGCGCTATCGCGGACCTCGGAGCTCGCCGTGAAGCTCGTGCCCGTCGATCCGTCGCCGATCGTCGAAGCCGCGATCGAAGCCGTGCGGCCCGATGCGGACGCCAAGCGGATCTCGATCGAGATGACCCTCGCCACGGGCTCGAAGATCGCCGCCGATCCTCGCCGCCTGCGTCAGATCACGTCGAACCTGCTCGGAAACGCGATCAAGTTCACGCCGGAGGGTGGCAAGGTTGCCGTCGCGCTCGCGCACGACCGTGGATCGATGGAGCTCCGCGTTCGCGATACCGGGCCGGGCATCCCACCGGAGTTTCTTGCTCGCGCGTTCGAAGCGTTCTCGCAAGCGGACCCGTCGATCACGCGAACCCACCGCGGCCTCGGCATCGGCCTCGCGCTCGTGCGACACTTCGTCGTGCGACAGGGTGGTACGATCGACATCACCAGTCCCGGCGCGGGCGAAGGCACGACGTTCACCGTCCGTATTCCGGCGCCGGAAGCGTGCGCGTGATCGCCCCTCCTTCGAATTGATGGACCAGGTACCTCATCTTGATTTGAATAGGCTCCAACGGAATCAATGTCGCTCGAGCGTCAAAAGCTCGCGATCCCAATGACGACGCGGCCCATGACTTGCACAAGCGACGGCATGACGACCAACACGACGCGCTCGGCGTCCTCGAGGGAGGGGGGATCTGATGACCGCGAAAGACATCCTGTTCAACCGTAGCGCGCGGGGTTTGCAGAGCACGTCGGAAGCCTGGCACCCCGGTATGCTGAGCGAGTTCGTCACGAATCATCGAGACGAGATCATCGCGCGGTGCCGGGCTCGCGTCGCCCAGCGGATGGCTCCCCGCACGACCCGGTCCGAGCTCGAGCAAGGGATCCCTTTGTTCCTGCGGGAGCTCGAGCAGGCGCTCGAGGGCGAGCAGCGTTCCGCCCCGCGCTCCGGAGCCGCCACGGCTGCGGTCCAGCACGGGGGGGACTTGCTGCGCTGCGGGTTCACCATCGCGCAGGTAGTTCACGACTACGGCGATGTCTGTCAAACGATCACCGAGCTCGCGATCGAATGCAACGCGCCGCTCAGCACCGAGGAGCTCCGTGCGCTCAACCGCTGCCTCGACAACGCGATCGCCGAGGCCGTCACCGAGTACGCGCGCCAGCGCGAGCTCGACGTCCTGATCCAGGGCGCCCGTCGCTCCAACGAGCACCTGAGCACGTTCGCTCACGAGTTGCGTACCCTGCTCGCCAGCGCCATGCTCGCGTTCGATGCCGTTCGCGCCGGTAGCGTCGGCATCCGGGGCAGTACCGGCGACGTACTCGAGTACAGCCTGATCGGGTTGCGCGATCTGATGGACCGATCGCTCACCGAGCTCCGGCTGACCGCCGGGCTCGCCCGGGACGAGTACATCGCCGTGGGGCGATTCCTCGAAGACATCGAGGTCGCGGCTGTCCTCGGCGTGCACGCGCGCAAGCTGCGGCTGACCGTGGCCGAGGTCGACCCGGAGCTCGCCGTGCAGGCCGACCGTCAGATCCTCTCCACGATCATCTCCAACTTGCTCCAGAACGCGTTCAAGTACACCCGACCTCACACCCATGTCTGGTTGCACACCCACGCGACGCCGGATCGCGTGCTGTTCGAGATCGAAGACCAGTGCGGCGGGATACCGCCCGACAAGTCCGAGCACCTGCTCGAGCCTGGTGAACCGCACGGCGAGGCGCGCAGCGGGCTCGCGATGTGTGTTCGTGGCGTGAGCTTGCTCCGCGGCGCCATCCGCGTTCGCAACCAGAACCACGGCTGCGTGTTCACCGTCGACCTGCCGCGATCGCCGCTGTGATTCCGTCCCGCGCGGCGCTCGTCGTCAGTGCGCCACGATGACGTCGTAGGTATTGCCGCCGACGCGGTAGTGCTGCCACGCGCGATCGAAGGTGATCGCGCCGAACAGGTTGATGACGATGCCGGCGACGATCAGCGCCCTGGCGACACGGGTCAGCGGCCGGCCACCGATCGCGAGCAGCAGGACGAGCAGCGCGAGGTAGTCGAGGCTGAAGCGATAGCCGAACTGGACCCAGCCGCTGTTCTGGTAGAGCAGCGACGGCAGCGCGACCAGGGCGACGCACAGCCACAGCGGCCGGTGCAGCGGGCCCCTGTCGCGCGGCCAGAGGAGCAGGAGCAGCACGGGCGTGGTGAACCACAGCGCCAGGCCGTGGCCGCTGATCTGGACGTACGGCGCGCGCGGCAAGAGCTCGGGGAGCAGCGTGAACGCGACGGCTAGGTTGCGCGCGAGGTAATGATAGCTCGCCAGGCCGTACTGCTCGATCTGCGCCTGCTGCCGCACCTCGAGGTAGCTGTGGCCGAACTCGGTCGGCGACGCGAAGCGGACGTAGTTGTAGACCATGCCGGCGACGGCGAACGCGGCGACGGGCGCGGCGAACCGGGCGAGCGGGCCGCGCAGCGCGCGCAGCATGCCACGCCGATCGCTGCGCCAGGCCGCGAGGCCGCCGTGCATGCGCCAGGCCTCGCAGAGAAACAGCGGCACCATGAACGCCATCGCGGTGCGGGTCAGCGCGGCGGCGCCGAGCGCGAGCCCGGCGACCACGGGATGGCGCGCCTCGACCGAGGCCCAGGCGTAGACCAGCGCGAGCGCGACGCCGACGACGTGCGCGGTGTACCAGACCTTGCCCTGGACGGCCGAGAACCACAGCACACTGCCGAACGCCAGCGTCGCCACCAGCCAGAGGTCGTCGCCGGGCGAGCGCCGCGACAGGCCGGCGGCGGCGAGGCGGCGCAGGGCCAGCAGCGCGAGCGGCAGGATCAGCGCGGCGACGAGCAGGGTGGGGACGACGTCGTTGCCGGCGCGACCCCCGATCGCGGCGCCGGGCAGCATGAGCAGGGTGGGCAGCGGCGGGAACGATACGTACGCGGTCTTGCCCAGCGACCGGCGGATCCGCGAGGCGGCGAGCTCGTCGCCGTCGAGGGTGCGGAACACCGGGCGCGTCATCAACCGGCGGCCGGACGCGGTGGTGCCGTCGTCGAGCACGACGGTCTCGACCTGGGCCCAGTCGTCGCCGGTCAGCGGCGGATCGATCGCGGCGCGGCCGTGCAGCCAGGCATCGGCCTGGTAGACGAAGTGCGGCGCGGCCGACGGGCGCCAGATCCGGTCCCATGCGGCGAGGCTGTAGACCGCGAGGCCGATCGCGAACAGCGCTGCATACCGCCGCACCGCGCGACAGTACCGCAACCGCGCGACGGCGCCGGCGCCGGGCCGCGTTAGAACGCCGGCGAGCCGCATGGTAGCGTGACCGGGTTGTCGACGAGACCGTTGCCGATCGCCGCCGCCCCGGCGCTGCTCCTCCTCGCGATCTCGGTCTGGGAGGTCTGCGCCGCGCGCTGCGATGCGACCGCGGTGCCGGCGCCCGACGCGGCGGCCTGGCGCGCGGCCGCCGCCGCGGTGCGCGCAGGCTACCGGCCGGGCGATCTGATCGTGTTCGCGCCGGCCTGGATCGATCCGGTGGGGCGGTATCAGCTCGGCGATCTGATCCCGCTCGAGGCGGCGGCGCGGATGGACGCGGCGCGCTACGCGCGGATCTGGGAGGTCGCGATCCGCGGCGCGCGCTCGCCGGACACCGCGGGGCTGGCACCGGCCGAGGCCGAGGACCACGGCGGCGTGGCGGTGCGGCGCTACGAGCGCGCCCCGGCGATCGTGGTCGGCGACGTGCTCGAGCGCCTGGCGACCGCGACGAGCGACGGGCCGCGGCCGACGCTCGAGCTCACCGAGGTCGGCCGCTCGGCCGCGAGCTGGTCGGCCACGTCGGGATCGCCGACGTGTTCACCCGGCGCGACGTGCGGTCTCCCGGCCGGCTCGACGTCGAGGTCGCCGGCGTGGTGATCGCGTCGGCGGCGCCGGGCGTCGACG
The DNA here is from genome assembly GCA_005887925.1 of Deltaproteobacteria bacterium. Classification (GTDB taxonomy): domain Bacteria; phylum Myxococcota_A; class Polyangia; order Haliangiales; family Haliangiaceae; genus JABFXX01. Next base: position 7,582 of record VBLP01000623.1, read on the forward strand.
ACGGCTGGGTGCGGTTTGCGGCGGCGACGGCGCCGGGCCCGGCCGACGTCGCGTTCGTGGCGCGCGCGACCGACGCCAACCGGCGGATCTGCTTCGCCGCCGAGGCGCGGCAATGACCGGCGCGCGACCCGGCGCGAGGCCGCGGCTCGTCGGCTGGGGGCTCGCGGTCGCGACCACGATCGCCGTGATCGTCAACCAGCGCGGCGTCGGCATCGCGCGCGACGAGGTGGTCTACATGCAGAGCGGCGCGCACTACGCCGACTGGTGGATCGGCCTGGTCACGCTGCAGCACGGGGTCAGCGAGGCCTCGATCACCCGCGGGTTCGGCGGGCCGGGCGCGACCGACAACAACCGCGAGCATCCGCCGGCGATGAAGACGCTGTTCGACGAGGTCACCGCGTTCCGCGCGCCCTCGGCGGTCCTGCACGGCGTGCTGGTGCTGCTGGTGTTCACGATGGTGCTCGAGCTGTGGGGCCTGGCCCAGGCGGTGGTCGCGGCGCTCCTGATCGCGCTCCTGCCGCGCGCGCTGTTCCACGCCGGGCTCGCGTGCTTCGACGCGCCGAGCATGACCCTGTGGTTCGCGACGGTGTACGCCTACTGGCGCGGCCTCGACCGGCGCTGGCCCTGGCAGGTCGGCGTGGTGTGGGGGCTGGCGCTGGCGACCAAGCACACCGCGCTGCTCGTGCCGTTCGCGCTCGGGCTGCACTACGCGATCGTCGGGATCGCCGAGCTGCGCGCCCGCGGCGACGGCCGGCCGCGCGCGCTGGCCGCGGTGCGCACCGTGCTCGGCCATCGCTGGCGCGTGATCGCCTCGCTCGCGGTGCTCGGCCCGCTCACGCTGATCGCGGTGTGGCCGTGGCTGTGGTTCTCGCCGGTGCACCACGTCCGCGACTGGCTCGCGTTCCACCTGGGCCACATCCACTACAACTACGAGTACCTCGGCCGCAACTGGAACGCGCCGCCGTTCCCGTGGCACGTCGCGCCGGTGACGACGCTGTTCACGGTGCCGGCCGCGACGCTCGCCGCCGCGCTGATCGGCGCCGGCGTGTGGCTCGCCGGGCGAGGCCGGCTGCCGCGCGCGCCGGCGCTCCTGCTCGCGCTGTCGGCGGGCGCGTCGATCGCGCCGTTCGTGCTCGGCACCACGCCGATCTTCGGCGCCGAGAAGCACTGGATGCCGGTCCTGCCGACGATCGGCATCGCGGCGGGGGTCGGCGCGGTGTGGGCCGCGCGCGCAGCGGTGCAGGCGATGGCGCGGCTCCGGCTGCCGGCGGCGAGCGAGCGGATCGCGATCGCCGCGGTCGCCGGCTGCGTCGTGCTCGCCGCAGCGGCCGAGACCCAGGTCGCCGAGCCCTACGCGCTGACCTGGTACAGCGCGCTCGCCGGCGGCGCTCCGGGCGGCGCGGACCTGGGCATGAACCGGCAGTTCTGGGGCGTCGCGATGCGCGGCGCGCTCGGCCCGCTCGCCGCCGCCGCCCCGCCGGCCGGCACGACCTACGTCTATACCCACGATGCATCGCCGGCCTGGGGGCTGTACCAGCGCGAGGGCCTGGTGCCGCCGACCCTGCTCGACGCCGGCCGGGAGCAGGCCGGGATCGAGCGCAGCGACCTCGCGGTCGTGATCCACGAGCTGCACTTCCGCCGCCACGACTATCTGATCTGGAGCTCGTACCGCACCGTGCAGCCGATCTACGTGCTCACCAGCGACGGCGTGCCGATCGCCTCGGTGTATCGCCGGCCGCCGCGGTGACGCCGGCGCTATCGCGCCAGCTCGAGGTGGCGGTCGACGAGCTTGTTGATCTGCGACAGCGAGAACGGCTTGTCGATCCGCTCGTTGGTCACCGTGGCCAGGAACGACTTGGCCTTGGACGTGAAAGCGCCGCCGGTCATGAACACGACGCGCTCGGCGACCTTGGGGTGCTCGCGGAGGAGGTACTCGTGGACATCGATGCCGCTGACGTCGGGCATCATCAGGTCGCAGAAGATGACGTCGAAGGTCTCGCCGCGCTGGATCCGTGCGAGCGCGTCGCGCGCCTGGTTGGCCACGACGACCTGGTGGCGGGCCAGCCCGCGCTGCAGGATCCGCGCGATCAGCGGCTCGTCGTCGATCACCAGCACCCGGGCGCGCCGCGACACCGGCGCCGGCTCGACCACGGGCGGTGTGGCCGCCGGCGCCCGCTCGGCGTGCGGCAGCGCGACGGTCATCGTCGTGCCGCCGCCCGGCGCGCTCCTGGCCGATAGCGTCCCGTTGTGCGCGGCCACGATGTCGCGCGAGATCGACAGCCCCAGCCCGGTGCCCGCGCCGACCTCCTTGGTGGTGAAGAACGGCTCGAAGATCCGGTGCAGGTGCTCGGGCGCGATCCCCGCGCCGGTATCGCTGACCTCGATGACGATCGTCGTGCCGGTGTCGCGGATCGCGATCTCGATGCGGTTGCTGGCCGACTGGCCCTCCGGGATCGCCTGCGCGGCGTTGATGATGAGGTTCAGGAACACCTGACCGAGCCGGATCCGGCAGCCCATGATCGGCGGCACCGGCTGGTAGCGCCGCACGATCGGCGCACGGTGGCGCACCTCGGCGCTGGCGATCTGGATCGCCTGCTCGATCACCTGCTGGACGTCGACCTCGCCGTGGGTCTCCTCTGCGCGCGCCAGGTTCTGCAGATCGCGTACGATCACGCGGATCCGGGCGAGGCCGTCGCGCGCCTCCTGCAGGCGCTCGACCAGCTCGCTCGCCGGCGGGGGCGTCCCGCTCGCCGCGCTAGACTCGAGCAGGCTCTCGATGTTGCCCAGCGCATAGGTCAGCGGGTTGTTGATCTCGTGGCCGACCCCGGCGGCGAGCCGGCCCATCGCCGCCATCCGCTCGATCACCACCGCGCGGTCGAGCTCGAGCCGCCGCCGCACGGTGACGTCGCGGAACCACCACAGGCGGGCCTGGGCGTGTCCGGTGTCGGAGCGCACCGGCCCGGTCCAGCGCTCGATGATGCGGCCGTCCTTGAGTCGGAGCTCGTCGTTGCCGGTCTCCTCGGGGTGCTCGTACAGGTAGTTGATGCGGGTCATCACCGCGTCGGGATCGACCACGTGATCGAGCACCGAGCGGAGCCGGTAGGTGCGGTGGTCGGCCGCGATCGCATCGGCCGGCAGCTTCCACATCTCGAGGAACCGGCGGTTGGCGGTCACGATCTTGCGATCCGGTCCGACGACGAGCAGGCCGTCGGCGGTGGCCTCCTGCACCGCCCGCGCGAGCGCGAGGCTGGCGGCGAGGTCGGCGCGCGACTGGGCGAGCTCGGTGACGCGGGTGCGCGCCTGCCGCGCGAGCTGCCACTTCTCGGTCAGCGCGAGCGCAAGCTGACTGACCTCCGCGAGATCGAATGGCTTCTTGAGGATCAGCAGCCGATCGGTCGGGCCGAACCGCTGCACGATATTGTCCCAGCTCGCGTCGGAGAACGCGGTGCAGATCACGACCTGGAGGTCGGGAT
>VBLP01000624.1 GCA_005887925.1 Deltaproteobacteria bacterium
GATCTGCGCTGCGTAATCGGACGTCGACATGACGGCGCAATCTACGGTGCGCGGCCGGGGTACGCAACCCGCAGCTCGATCGATGTCAGCGCGCGACGAGGCCCGCAGCGGTGGCCGGCGTACCGAGCAGCGCCGGCATCGCCGCGAGGCTGTCATCGGCGCTGATCGCGAAGATGTTGATCGTGGCAGCACCGCAGCCGTCGGCCGACGCCGTCGTGTCCGGTCACGGCGTCGTGGTGAGACACCCCACGCGGAGCACCGCGACGCTGTAACCGGCGCCGCGCAGCGGCGTAGCCATCGCGCGCGCGTGCATGCGCGTTTCATCCGGAGGCTCGCTTATGAGACTTGCAACACTACTCCGCAGCAGCTTGCTCGCAGTCACCGCGTGTGGATCGAGCGATTCGATGGGCTCGAGCATGTCCGATGCGCAGACACCGCCGACCAGCGGCCACGCGGACATCGAGAAGTGGCTCGGTGACGCCGCGTACAAGACCTGGGCGTGCGAGCCGATGGTCCATGCGGCGCGCAGCCCGTCGCCACACGGCTTCAACCGGATCTGTTCCAACGACGCGATCGCCACAGCCGCCACGGGAACGGCCGCGTGGCCCAAGGGCGCCGCCGCGGTCAAGGAGCTCTACGACAGCGACACGGCGGCTGCGCCGAGCGGATTTGCCGTGTACCTCAAGACCGACCCTCGAGCGGCAGCAACGGCGTCATGGCCGATGGCAGGGGCACGAGCGGCCCCCCCAAGTCGGTCTGCGTCGGCTGTCATGCCGGCGCCGGCATGGACGCGGCCCATACACCATCACCGGGCGGCCGCGATCTGGTCTACACGCCTGTGCACTGATCGTACGTCGGCGGCCGAGGACCGCCACGAACGTCGCACATGAGCTCGCGACAGCGCATGATTCGCAGCGCATGGATTTGCTGCATCGCGTGCGATCACGCCCGCGCGAGACACGTCCAGCGTGCGCCACGGCGCTGTAGGATCGCAGGCACCGGTCGTCGGGCCGCCGAGGTTCGACGATGTCGCCGCGGCCACGGCTCGCCGCGATCGGCATCACCCGGCATCGGCCGTGCAGGCGGGCAGGCGCGCTGCATGCGCAGCTACGCGGAGCACGGCAATGAAACAGACAAAGGGTATAGCCTTCGCAGGTTGTGTGCTGTCTCTTACCATCGCAAGTGGTTGTTCGCACGATGGAGTGGATAGGCTCGGCGAAACAGCGTCGACGCTGACCAGCGGCGCCAAGCGTGCCTCCAACGGCGCTGCTTGCACGGCCGGTCAAGACAACAATGCCAATGAGAATGATTGCCTCACGATCGAGAGCACGTGGGGCGCCGCGGGAGCGCGGCCCTCGGATGCGCAGAATGCCGGCATGAAGGCGGTCTACACCGGCATCGACTCGATGAACGATGCACCGTTGATCATGACCGAGACCGCGTTCGCGACCGGGTTCGGCACGACCATGATGAAGGCCAACGGAGCCGTGTACGGCGCGCACGGCGCGCCTGGCTGGATCCAGGGTCTGCCCGATTCGAACGGCACCACGATCCTCCAGCAGACGTTCGGCATGGGCAACATCCCGTGGCTGGGGCTCAGCGTGTGCTACGCCGGCAACACCGGCGCGCACGCGAGCACGGGCCAGCTCACCGACACGCCGTCGACCTATCAGAACAACATCGCCGCGGCGCCGTTCATCACGACGTACTTCAGCATCCCGTCGAGCGCGATCATCGCCTGCAAGAATGGTGAAGTGCGGCCATCGCAGGGCGTGCTGTGGTGCGGCCAGCACAAGTACCAACGCGACGGCTGGCCGGCGGCTCGGCTACTCGGCAACGCCACCTTGATCCAGGGCGATGGCACGGAGCGCGGCAACGCGACGACCAAGGCAACCGCCAACGACGCGACCGGCGACTTCTCGGTCACGATGCAGGCCGCGATGCCGACCCGATTCTACAAGGCGCGCAACCTCCCGACCAACCGGATGCAGCGCGATCGCGCGACGAACCAGTTTCCCGAGCCATGGAACCTGGCGCCGCGCTGCGCCTGCTCGGCCAACATCTGCACCGCGCAGGACAACTACCCGGCGGTGCTGCTGATGACGCCATGGCCGTCGGTGTTCCGCGACGGCGGATTCGGCGGCTCCGGTTACGGCAGCGGCAGCTGCTCGCCCGGGCCTCAGACGTTCACGCTGTACGGCCGGTTCCTGACGACCAACATTCGTATCCAGCAGCCCGACGGTTCGATCATATCTGTGACGTCGTCGTCTGCCTCGCCGGATGGCCAGACCGCGGTGTTCCAGTTCACGCCGACGCAGGACGGTACGCACTACATCCTGCTCACCGATCTCGACGGGCTGCAGAATGACCCGGCCGACACCGACTTTCCGTATGAGCAGTTCACCGTCGTGACCTGCGGTGGTGGCTCGGGAAGCGGCTCCGGAAGTGGAAGTGGCGGCGGAAGCGGTAGCGGCTCGGGCAGCGGCAGCGGCAGCGGCTCGGGCGGTGGCTCGGGCATCGGCTCGGGTGTGTGACTCCGTCGTTCGGCTGCCGTGGACCCGTGGACGCGTCGACATCGAGCGCCGAGCGCAGGTAAGAAGGTGTTGCTGGGCGACGAGGCCTGATGCTCCTGCTCGTCGGGGGCACGCGCCGGCGGCTCACGTCGAGGCGCACGAGCATGGTAGCGCTCGCAGAGCGATCGGTCACTCGAGCTGGAGGCCGCAGTCGGAGCAGGCGCCGTCGACGAGCGGAGCGGCGGTGCCGCAGGCGGGGCAGGGGGGGTGCTCGGCGTCGGCGGGCATGGTGAGCTCGACGGGAGCGAGGCCTTCGTCGGCGAGACGGTTGCGCCAGTCGGAGTGGAGCCGCTGGGCGAGGCGGGGGAGCTCGTCCTCCTCGACGAGGAGGTGGGTCCGGGTGCCTCAACCCTTGCCGGCGCCGGGCGGGCAGCCGATCAGGACGGGGATGCCCTCGGCGAGGCAGCGATCGCGCAGGGCCTTCATCTCGGGGATCGAGCCGGCCATCGCGGGGACCAGGGGCAGTCCGTCGAGCAGCTCCTCGGCCTCGGTGGTGGTCAGGTGCGCCATGGGGCAAGGCTACGGCAGGTCGGCGCGGAGTCCAACCGGTGCGGCGCGTGGCAGAGGGCGGCGGGCGGCGCGGGCGGCAGCGCGCTACTTGCGGAAGAACTTGTCGAATGCGCGCCGGACCGCGCCGCCCTTCTTGGGCGCCTGGTAGCCGTCGTTGGAGTACGCGATGCGCGCCGACGGATCGATGCCGTAGGCGATGTAGAGCGAGAGCAGGTCGTGCACCATCGAGGAGATGCCGGTGGTCCGCAGGTCGTACGTTCGTGCTGCCGGCGGCGATGGGGGTGATCGCGCTGGCGCGGCCGCCGATGCAGTCGTGGCAGTCGGGGGTGGCGCTGGCGGGCTGCGTGCTGGGGATCGCGCGGTTCCGGATCTGGGACCTGGCGCTGCACCTGCCGAGCGCGGGGCTCCGCGCCACGCTGGTGTTCGCGGCGATCGTGGTCGCGACGGTGGCGTCGCTGGTGACGCTGCTGCGGCCGGAGGTGTAGCGGTGGCGCGGCGGCGCGGTCAGCGCTTGAAGAACCGGTCGAAGGCGCGGCGCATCGCGCCGGTCTTCTTGGGCGCCTGGTAGCCGTCGTTGGAGTACGCGATCCGCGCCGAGGGGTCGATGCCGTAGGAGATGTAGAGCGACAGGAGGTCGTGGACCATCGCCGAGATCCCGGTGGTCCGCAGGTCGTACGACAGGCAGTAGCTGTCGGGATTGTTGCGGACGATCGCCTTGCTGATGATCATCATGATCATCGGGTCGATCAGCTCGCCGTTGCCGTCGAGGTAGTGCTTGTAGCTGAAGAAGCGGTCCTCGGGGGCGAGCTCGGGCGCGCCCTGACCCTCGAGCTTGGGCGCGCGCATGTTCTGGATCGTGCGGTACTCGTGGTCGATGTAGGCGGCGATCGAGTTGTTCTCGTCGCGCTTCTCGTACTCGACGAACTTGCGGAACGCGTCGAACAGGTTCTTGGGATTGGCGTAGGCGCCCGAGATCAGATAATAGAACACGGCGCCGAGCGAGTAGATGTCGGCGGGGCGGCCGACGCTCTTGACGACGCGGCCGCGCACGTTGATCTCGCTCGGCTCGGCGAACGGCCGGTTGAGCAGGAGCTTCTTGCGCGCGCGGTCGGCGGCCGCGATCGAGTACATCTCGTTGCGGTTGAACAGCGCGAACGAGTCGTTCTCGAAGATGTCGATGTAGAAGTCCTCGAAGAACTCGACCTCGGGCCAGCCCTGGGTGCAGTTGACGAGGAGCTCGAAGGTGTTGGTCTCCTGCTCGGGGCTCTGGAAGTACAGGGTGCCGGGGACGGCCTGGAACCGGGTCATCGACACGTCGAGATCGGGGTCGGCGACCTTGCCGACGTTGAAGTCGGCGAGCTTGATCTTCATCTGCGAGCCGCGCAGGTTGGGATCGGGGAGCTTGACCAGGATGTTGGCGGGCTTGATGTCGCGGTGGCAGGTGTCGCGGACCAGGTGGGCGAACTCGACGGCGGTGGCGACGGGGATGACGTACTCGAGCACGCGGAAGATCCGCTCGCGCAGGGGCACGGCGAGCAGGTCGTCGCGCCGGCGCTTCTGGCGCGCGCCCTTGAGGCGCTCCTCGAGCGACATGTCGAGCAGCTCGAGGATCATGAAGTCGTTCTCGACGCGGTCGCGGATCATCGGCGGGATGAACCCGGCGCTGTCGGCCTCGCCCGAGCCGAGCAGCTCGACGATGTTGGGGTGACCCTGGACGCGCTCGAGGATCTCCTTCTCCATCTGGAACCGCATCTGGTCCTCGGGGGAGACGCCGCGCTGCAGCACCTTGATCGCGACGGGGCGGCGCAGCGTGGTCTTGGACTCGACCCAGCGCTCCTCGCCGAGGTAGCACTTGGCGAACCGGCCGGAGCCGAGCTCGATCGGCAGGCCGGTCTCGTCGACGACGAACGCGTAGATCCGGCTGCGCGAGACGTAGGGGGTCGGCGCGGCGATCACGCCGGAGACCTGGACGGCGCCGCCCTGCATCGCGGTCATCGACATGCCGCCGGGCTGGTGCGGCTGGATCATGGTGCCGGGCGGGCCGGGGTTGGTGCCGTACTGCGATGCGCCGAGGCTGGACAGCGACGGTGAGGCCGACGCGAACTGGCCGGGGGCCGGGTTGGGCGGGTGCAGCGTGCCGGCCGGCCGGGGCGACGCCGACATCGCGGGCTGCGCGCTGGGGATCTGGTTGATCGACGTGGGGTCGCCCTCGAAGTCAGCGTAATCGTCGGTCAACGGCACGGCCGATATCTGCTTGCGCGATGGACCCGGTGGGCTCGAAGGCGGCGGATGGGACATGTCGGGTCTAGCCTCGGCGCGACTTCGGAATCGGCCGCCCCCGAGTGTAGACGAAGTATGCTTCGGATCCTGGTCCGAAGTCGAACAAGATCGCGTCGATGCAGTCATCCGAGGCAACGGCCACGAGCTCGGCCCCGACTGGAAATACGGTCTGCCCCACACCGGCAGTGCCGGTTATCACCCGGATGTGACCGATCTCCTGCGCGCGGGGCGTGACGAGCGCAACGTCGCCGGCCTGCTCGATCATCACCGCCGGGGACGGACGGCCGCCGAGCAGGGCGACGAAGCAGGTCAGGCCCTTGAGGTGCAGCACCCGCGCGCCGGTGGGCCCGGACATGAAGGTCGCGCGGACCTTGGTGTTGTGGCTGCCGATCAGATCGGCGACGTGGTTGGGCGCGTGGAGGTAGTGGACGCGGCGATCGCCGATGAGCTGGGGCAGCTCCGCGAGCGGCACGTGGCGCGGCGGGCCCTGCGGGACCGGCGCGGTCAGCATCCAGGGCGGAACGGTCGGCGGCGACCCTCGGCTCGCGGCAGCCGCGGGCGCGGACGGCGGGACCGGCGCGGGCGCGGGGGGCGCCGCGGCGGGGGCGGTGGGCGGCGCGGCGGCTGCAGGCGGCGCGGGCGCGGCCGGCGCAGGCTCGGTCGCGGGTCTGGGCTCCGCGGGCTCGATCGCGGCCGCGAGCTGTCGCGCGAGCTCCTCGACGCCGGGGAGCCGGCTCTTGGGATCGAACGCCAGGGCCTTGGCCAGGACGTCGACGACCGGGGCGGGCACGTCGAACGGCGCGAGCGCGGCGCCGACCAGCTCGCCGCCGTGGCGGCGCTTGCGGTATCCGGCATAGACGTCCTCGTCGGCGAAGATCGCCTTGCCCGACAGCATGTACACGGCGACGCAGGCGAGCGAGTAGATGTCGGTGGCCGGGCTGACGGGCTGGCCGGCGAGCTGCTCGGGGGCGGCCCAGCTCGGCGAGTACATCGCGAGCTTCTGGCCGGCGACGATCGCGGTGTCCTCGGCGCGCTGCTCCTTGTTGTCGTCGTCGGCGCTCCACTTGGCGATGCCGAAGTCGGCGAGCTTGGGCAGCCGGCTTGCGCCGACGGTGCCGAACAGGATGTTCTGCGGCTTGATATCGCGATGCACGATGCCCAGGCCGTGGGCCTCGGCGAGCGCCAGGCACATCGCGTGGGTGATGCGCACGGTCTCGGCGAGCGACTGCCGGCCCTCCTCGCGGACGATGTTCGAGAGCGTGCCGCCGTTCATGTACTCGCAGACCTGCAGCGGCATGCCCTCGGCGTCCTTGGGGCCGAGGTGACCGAAGTCATAGATCCGCAGCGTGTTGGGATGGGTCAAGCGCGACAGCGCGAACGCCTCCTGTACGAAGTGCTCGTAGCTGGTGCGACCGACGCCGGACTTGCCGCCCATCCCCGAGAACACCTTGATGCAGACCGGCCGCCACAGCCGCTCGTCCTGGCCGCGGAACACGACGCTGTGGCCGCCGGACGCGATGTGCTCGACGATGCGATAGCGCTCGAGGACGACGTCACCGACCTTGACCGCGAGCGGTGGCGCCTCGGACGCGTTGGGCGCCTTCGGAGCTGTCCCCATCTGGGACCAAATGCTACCTGAAATCTCCGGCGACGGCCGGAGCGCCCGCGGCCCGGCACGGGACGGCGCTGCGTGCTATCTGGGTCTCTGTGACTGTTCGTCACGCCGTCCTGTCGTTCGGCGCCCTCCTGGTGCTCGGCCTCGGCGTGTACCTGCTGGTCGAGGTCCGGGCGCAGCCCGGGCCGGTGGAGACCGCGGCCACCGGCGCGGTGCGCAGCGCGCCGGCCGCGGCCCGCATGGACGAGCCCGAGCGCGCCGCGCGGCCCGCCGCGCCGGTGCCGGTGACCCCGCCGGCGGTCCACAGCGTCGCCGCACCGCCCAGCCCACCGCCGGTCTCCGCGCCGCCGGCGGGCACTTCCGCGCAGGACGACTCGATCCCGCTCGCGGGGCCCAAGCTCGACGCGGCGATGGACGAAGCCAACCGGGCGTACGACCGCGGCGACTACGACGAGGCCAAGACGATCGCGTCGCGGCTGCTGACCCGGTTGCCGAGCAACGTACGGATGCTGCGCATCATGGTGTCCGCGTCGTGCGTCGACGGTGACGCCGCGACGGCGCAGGCCAGCTACGCCAAGCTGCCACCCGCCGACCAGGCGCAGATGCGGATCCGCTGTGCGCGCTTCGGCGTGTCGTTCCCCGGACCCTGAGCGGCGCGCGGTCGGCTGCGCGCACCGGCGGCGCTGGACGGCTCGCCGAGCACGCACTATGGTACGCGCAATCGCTTAGCAAGGATGAGGTGGATGCCCAGTCTGGTCGAGTTGCTCGCCAAGGATCCGGTTCGCCCACACGTGATCGACGACTGCGTCGAGCTGATCGACGCCCAGGTCAAGCAGAAGGGCTTCATCATCAAGAGCGCCTACGCGACGATCAAGGCGATCAAGAAGCGCTTCATCCCCGAGGTCGTCGACAGCATGCTCGACGAGTGGCTCGAGAAGCTGCAGCCGCACTACGACCGCTGGTCGGTCAACAAGACGTCGTCGTTCTCCGACTACGTGATCGCCCGCGGCGCTGACGTGGCCGAGGACCTGCTCTCGGTGACCGACGGGCGCGCGGCGCGGACGTCGCACACCACCGCCAAGAAGATGTACGGCCGGATGCGCGACGGCGCGAAGCGGAACGTGATCGAGGCGATCCCGGCGCTCGCGCGGCTGATCGAGAAGCACCTGAACAGCGCGCCGCGCCAGCCCGCAGCGACGGCGTGACGGGTTTCTGACGCCGCCGATAGTTTCGGCCAGCGCCGCCGCAGAACGGCCGGCCGCGCCGCCCGCGGCTGCCGCCGCTACTGCTGATCGAGCAGGTAGACCATGAGGTAGCCCTCCGCGGTGCGGCGGGGGCCGGGGGAGTTCGACATCAGGCGGAAGTCCGCGGCGAGCTGGCGGCGCTGGTAGCTGCGGTACAGCGCCATCGGATCGATCTCGTGACGGTGCTCGAGCTCCTCGATCTGGCGGCCGAGGATCTCGGCGGCCCAGGCCGGGCTGACCGCGGACAGGTGCTGCTGCTGCATCGCGCGGCGCAGCGTGGCGAGCTCCTCGCTGGTCATGTTGAACAGGAACTCCTCGAACGCGGCGCTCTCGTCGGCGCTCATGCCCTCGCGGCCGAAGAACTCGAGGACCTCGGGGCTGCAGTCCTCGGTGACCAGCCGGAACGTCTCGGTGGCGGCGGGCAGCGTGCCGTAGGCGCTGTTGATCCGGTTGCGCGCGTGCCACGCCGACTCGAGCAGCGGCGCGAAGTCGTCGATCTCGAGGGCGGCATCGTCCCACACGGTGATCAGCTGATCCGCGGCGCGCTGCTTGGTCCGGCGGCTGACGTCCGGCTTGCGCAGGAGCGCCAGGAACAGCTCCTCGGCGAGCAGCGTGTAGATCGACTGCGCGAGCTCCTCGCGCAGATCGTGCGTCATCCGCGCCGTTCCCGGCACGTCGCCGAGCACCGAGGTCGCCTTGACGAAGCCGCGGAGGAAGTTGATCTTGGTGAGCAGATAGGTGCGCGACTGCGTCGCCTTGAGGGGCAGTGCGAGGTCGCCCGACAGGCCGTCGATCGTGCACAGGTGGTCGATCAGCGTCCCCTCGTTGCGCGCCTCGCCGCCGAGCGCGGTCGGCCGGCGCAGCGGGCGCTGGCGGTCGAGCAGGTCGGAGGTCGCCTTGAGCTCGACGATCAGGCCCTGGAGGATGAGGGCATCTGCGGGGGAGTGCGCGGCCACCGCGGCCATCGCCTGCTCGACGAGCTCGGTTTCGTGTCGGTCGAGCACGCTGACTCCGAGAGCCTGCACAACTTGAGCTGACAGCGCCAAGCCGCTGGACCCTAGCACGCCCGGCGACGTCGGCGCGCGCGTATGCGTGGGCAGCGCGGGGGCTGTCGACGAGAGCGCGGGAGGCTCGGTGGGAGTGCGACCGGGGTACGACACGGAGGGTTACCTGGCTCGGCGTGACCGGGGACGGTCGGGGGGAATCGATGCGACGGACACGGCTCTTACTGCCCTTCGCGCCGTCGACGTACCACGAACCGGATTCCCAATGCCACAAGGGCTAGCACGAGGATCGCAGCGATGAGCAGGTCGATATGCTTGAGAGGTCTGGCAAAGGTCTCCCAGTTCGCACCGACGTAGTAGCCGAGTACAATCAATGCGCCACCCCAAATCGTCGCACCCAGGAACGTCTGCACGAAGAACCCGCGCAGCGGCATCCGGGCGACGCCGGCCGGCACCGAGATCACGTGCCGGATCCCGGGAAGGAACCGGGCGATCAGGATCGTCTTGTTGCCGTGCCTGGCAAAAAATGCTTCGGTCCTGGCGATCTCGTGCTGGCGAACCAGGAAGTACTTGCCGTAGCGGACCAGGAACGGCTTTCCGCCGACGACGCCGATCCAGTAGCACAGGCCCGAGCCGACGACCGCTGCGACGCTGTTGATGACCAGGATCACAGGTAGCGAGAACTCACCTTGCGACGCCATGAACCCGGCGAACGGCATGACGATCTCCGACGGGATGGGCACCAGGGTGCTCTCCAGCGTGATCAGGAGGAACACCCCCGGGTAGCCGAAGGCGCGGACGACATCCTGGACCCAGTGAGCGAACGACTCGAGCACGAGGAGCTTTTACACCGAGAGGAACGAGAAGTAACGCTCGGGGAAATCGTTGAACGCCATGTCGGCGCCGCACTCGGCGCACGGCATCGTGGGCGGGGATAGCTGGGCCAGCGCCCGGGCGTGCGCGATCGCGTCGATCAGCAGGGAGTCCTCCCGGCCGCAGCGATCGCAGGCGTAGGGTGCGAAGAACGAGGCGACCCGCGCGCCCCGGGTGGCGATGATCATGTTGAGCTGGTGGATCACCGGCTCGGCGACCCGGTGCAGCTCGATCGCGATGCCGGCGCGCTGGGCGGCGGCCTGCATGCGGATCCAGTCGCGGACGCCGAGCGAGTTGATGAACGTGACTCCGCCGAGGTCGAGCACCAGGCGGCCGTCGCGCGAGCGGTCGAGCAGCTCGAGCAGCCGCGACGACTCGTCGATCGGGCCCGAGATCACCAGCGCTTCGCCCTTGGATCCGATCTGCATACGACCGCGCGACTTCATCTAGCGCTCCACGAATACGTTATACGACGAAGCCGGCACGCGTTCGCCGTGTGGATAGCGGACGTCGATCAGCGCGATGACCTCGGTCCGTTTACCCGGCGCGAGGTTGAACACCAGGTGGTCGCACGAGCGGTAGGCCAGCGAGATGCCCATCCCGGCGCCGGCCCCGGCGTCCTTGACCCCGCTGGGCACCAGGGCCTGCAGGATGGTGTCACGGTCCAGGCTGCCGAATCGGTCGGTAACCTCGATCGCCAGGTAGCGGCCGTCGCAGCCCCAGCGCAGGGTGACCTGGTGGCGGGCGTCGAGCTCGATCTCGCCGCCGCGCGCGAGGTCGGCGCGGTAGTGCGTGCCGCGCTCGTCGACCGGCGCGTTGTGGACGCCGTTGGAGATCAGCTCGTCGGCGACCAGCATCGCCACCGACGCGACCCGGGCGCTCTGGCCGCGCGACCGGATCTGCTCGGCGAGATCGCTGACGATGTGGGCGCGCTGGCTGGCCCGGGTCAGCGTGGTCGTCCGCAGCGCGGTGCCCCACAGCAGGTACTTCTCGGCGCCGAACAGGTCGTCGCGGATCAGCTTCTGCGCCGTGATCGTCAGCTCCTCGCCGAGCACCGGCATGGGGTGGACCAGGAGGTTGGTCACCGCGCCCAGGCCGAGCACGCGGGGCGCCTCGGCGACCTGGGCGGCGTCGACCAGCGTCATGCAGGCCTCGGCGCCGCGCGTCCGCGCCGCCGCGAGGAACGGCTCGACGCCCGCGGCCGTCATCGCGCTGCCGTCGATCACGACCAGGACCGGCGCGAGGTGGCCGAGCAGGCGCTGTCCCTGCTCGAGGTCGTCGGCGACGTCGACGCGGTAGCCGGTGCCGCCCAGCACGCGCTGGACGATGCGCTGGGTCCGGCGGTCGGGATGGACGATGAGGATCGACGGACTGCTCACCCCCCGCTAGCGTACCATTGCGCCGGGGGCTTCGGCCGGTCGCGGTTGCCCAACCGATCACCGGGCAGCGATGCGCTGCAGCGCCCTGGCCAGCGCGCGGCCGAGTTGCTCGAGATCACGCGTCGCGGTGGCCGGGTCATCGACCGGGTCGCCGACCGCGATCACGCACGCCACCTGGGCGTCGACCTCGACCGGGAGCGCCGCGGGCGCCGAGGGATAGCCCAGGCTGCGGGTCAGGCGGTCCTGGATCGCACCGGCGCCGGGCGGCGGCGCGGTCGCGAGCCGGCGCGTGTCGTGGGCGAGCTGGACGATCGACGGCGCGGCGAGCGGGATCGCGATCGCCTGGATCACCTCGATGGTCAGCTGGTCGCCGTGGCCGCGCTCGCCGAGCGCCGCGCCCTCGTGGAGGGTGAACCACACCGCGTGGCGGAACCGGCCGGCGAGCCAGTGCATCGCGGCGTCGGCGGCCGCCTCGAGCGAGGCCGCGCGGTCGATCGCGCTGGTCGCGCTGTCGAGCGTCGGGCCGCGAAATCCGAACGGCAGCGTCCGGGCCGGTCGTGGCGCGCGACGGGTACGAGCCTGTGGCCGTGCGCGGCGGCAGGTACGAGCCGGTCGCGGTCCGCGGCAGCGCCGCGTGCTGGCCGCTCTGCGAGGGGTCGCGGGCGACCCGGACGTCGTCGAGCTCGACCAGGGTCAGCGAGCCGAGGTGGGCGAGCGGGTCGCCGATCACCGGGATCTGTCGGGTGCTGAGGTCGACATCGACCTCGTCAGGGGGGGCCGGGGCGATGTCGTGGATGATCGCGATCGGCCGGGTCGACAGGTCGACCTCGACGCTGTGCTCGTCCGGCTCGGGCGCAGCGTAGGCCGCCTGGACGAGCTGCTCGAGCTGGAGCGCGGGCGCCACGGCGATCACCACCCGTCCGGCCACCGCCGCGGCGATCTCGGCATGCAGCGCGGCGCCGGGGTCGCGGACGCAGACGATCAGCTCGCCGGCCCCGGTGCGGCCGATCGGCAGGGCGATGCGGGTGCGGGCGAGCGCCGCGCTCGCGTCGATCCAGAGGGGGCTTTCCCGGGGCCGCCGGACTGGTGATCGCGAGTATGTTCGGCTGCGCCGGAAATTCGAGCTACGTCTATCAACCCGAGACCGCGAACGCGACGACGGCTGGCCTGCCGGCGGCGCAGACGCCGATCCCGCCGGAGGCCGTGGCGTCGCGGACGTCGTTCGACCGCGTCGATCGCCAGCCCGAGACGGTGGCCTACGCCGAGCCGTGGCCGCTGTGGGCCGGCTGGGGCCCATACTGGTGGTATGACCCGTTCTATCCGCGGGTCGTGTTCATCCACGCCCACCCGTATCGCTTCCACGGCACCGGGCACGTCGTGGTCGGTGGCTTCGGCGGGCGGTTCCGGGCCGGCGGGAACACGGTCGCGCGCGCACCGCACCGCTGACGTGCGATGATGGAGCCGGTCACGGCGCGGTCGGGGGATGGATGTCGACGCTGCCGGCCTCGACGCCGCGTGGGCCGGCGCCGGTGATCGCGGCGCGCCCGGCCTGGTCCTGCTCGACGTCGAGCACGGCGCGGTTGATGTCCTCGAGCAGGCCGCGCTTCTTGCCGTAGTCGATGCGGGCCTCGTAGGTCATGTGCTCGAGCTCCGCGAACGACCGGGCAAATTCCTGGTGCTCGCGCAGCTTGCGCTGCTGGATCGCCTGGAGATCGCGCTGATCGCGGATGATGTACGGCGTCAGCAGGATCACCAGGTTGGTCTGGTGCTTGCTCCGCGTCGTGGTCTTGAACAGGTAGCCGATCAGCGGGATGTCGCCGAGCAGCGGCACCTTGGTCGTGCTCGCGATCATCCGCTCCTGGGTCAGCCCGCCGAGCACGACGGTCTGCTGGTCGCGCACGACGACGCGGGTGTCGAAGCTGCGGATGCTCCAGTCCGGACCGAGCTTGTTGTTGTCGTCGATCAGCTCCTTGGACTCGTGCTTGACCTCGAGCAGCACGGTGTCGTCCTTCGAGATGTGCGGCTTGATGTTGAGCGTCAGGGGCAGCGGCTCGTGGTCGATCTGCGTGCTCAGCGCGCCCGGCGGGGTCGCGCCGCCGGTGATCCCGGTGAACGAGACCTTCTGCACCGCGATCGACGTGCCGACCGAGTACTTGGCCTCGATGTTGTCGACCGCGATGATGCTCGGCGTCGACACGACGTGGACGTTGCTCTGGTCGGCGACGGCGCGGAACAGCACCGAGAACGACGGGATGCTCTGGCCGAACAGCGACTGCGAGCCGGGGAGCGCGGGGCCGACCAGCCCGGCGAACAGGCCGGTGGCCTGCTGCAGCGAGCCGAGCAGCGCGAGCGAGTTGACGTCCTTGGTCTCGACACCGCCGAACAGGGCCGGGCCGTCGGTGCCGCCGGCCAGCGTGCCACCGTGCGACACCGCGCCGAGCGTGGTGCGGTCGGTGACGTCGACGTCGAGGATCACGGTCTCGATGTAGACCTGCCGGCGCGGCAGATCGAGCTGCCGGATCACCTCCTTGATCGCGAGGAAGTCGCGGCCGCTCGACATCACGATCAGCGAGTTGGTCGGCGGATCGGCGATCACCCGGACCTGGCCTTCGAGCGCCGCGCCGAGGGCGTCGAGAGGGGCGCCTGCTGCGGTGGCGCCGGGTGCGGTGGCGCCGGGTGCAGGCGGTGGTGCGCCGGAGCCGGGCCGGGGCGCGCGGCCGTCGCTGATCGCCGAGGTCAGCGTCTTGGCGAGCTCCTCGGCGATCGCACCGCCGAGCGGGTAGACGTGGATCGCGCTGCCGCCCTCGATCTCGAGCGCGACGTCGAGCCGCTCGACCAGCGCCTTGAGCCGCTGGTAGCCGGCATCGCCCGACGCGATGATCAGCGTGTTGGTCCGCTCGTCGACGATGATCTTCGACGGGGTCGCGGTCGCCTCGAGCTTGCCGGCGTCGGCCCGGGCGGGGTCGGCCACCGCGGGCCGCGCGCCACCGCCCGCCGGCAGGCTCAGGATCGCGGTCAGCTTCTCGGCGAGCTTGGTCGCGTCGGCGTGGCGCACCGGCAGGGTGTAGATCCCGTCGCTGCCGCCCGGGACGTCGACCAGCTTGGCGAACGACAGCATCTCGCGTACGTGGCCGGCGTAGTCGGTGACCATCACGAACGCCCCGAGCGCCACCACGTCGCCGCCGTCGGACTTCATCGCCTGCCATGCCTGGCGCAGCGGCTCGGCGGCGATGTAGCTCGGGCGGTAGACGTAGCGGACGAGCTGGTCGAGCTCGCCGGGGGAACCGCTCTTGACCAGCGGCACGGGCTCGCTCTTCATGGTGTGGGCGTCGACGATCCGCAGCGCGTCGCCGTGCGGCACCACGGTGAGCCCGACGGTGGTCAGCGCGGCCAGGAACATGCGGTACGCCTCGCCGGCGCTCACCGGCCTGGGTGCGATGAGCGTGACCTTGCGGCCGGTCGCGGTCACGCGCGGGTCGAGGACGAACTTCTTGCACGTGAAGCCCATCACCCACGCGATCAGATCCTTGACGTCGGTGTCGGCCTTGAGCGTGACGACGACCGGCGCGGTGTGGTCCTTGCAGCGATAGGGCGGCTCGTCTTCGTCGAGCGGCGCGGAGCTCACCGGGCGATCGCCGGCCGCGGGATCCGCGAGGGCCGGGCCGGCGCCGGCGAACAAGCTGGCAAAGAGCGAACCGAGCACGATCACCGCACGCGAGCGAGTCATGTCGCCGCGCAGATCAAGGGCTGCGCCAGGCGCTAACCTGCGGTCATCGCGAGCGAGCGGTCCGCGGGATTGCCAACGCGGCACGCCGGTGCGATCGCCGCACCTCCACATTGTCATCCGGTCCGGGAGCCGACGCAGCGGGCACAGCTGCCGATCAATGCGACGGCTTGCACAGCGCGTTGGTCAGGCAGTCCTCGGGGATCGTGACCGGCGCCCTGCGCCGGCCGCGCGGTTGACGCCCGGCGGGGTCAGCGCTCGCCCGCGGCGTCGATCGCCGCGATCTCGTCGTCGGCCAGGGCAAGCGTGCTGATGGCGAGGTCGTCGCGCATGTGCTGCGGGCTGGTCGTGCCGGTCAGCGGCACCATCCCGACCTGGCAGGCGAACCGCAAGATCACCTGCGCCGCCGTCACGCCGTGGCGCGCCGCGATCGCGCGGACGGTGCGGCCGGCGACGACGTCGCGGTTCGCGGTGAGCAGCGAGAACGCCTGGTAGACCATGCCGCGCTCGGCGCATCGCGCGCGGACCGCGCGGTCCCAGCCGCGATCGGCGTGGCAGCGGTTCTGCACGAACGCCGGCGGGATGCGCGCCAGCGCGACCAGCTCGTCGAGCTGCCGCGCGGTGACGTTGCTGATCCCGATCAGTCGCGCACCGCCGGTCTCGGCGATCGCCTCGATCGCGCGCCACGCGGCGCGGTCGTCCGGCGCCAGGGCGTCGCGCAGCGAGGGACCGTGCAGGATGAGGCTATCGACGTGCGCGACCCCCAGGTGTGCGAGCGAGCTCGCGAACGACTGCGCGACCTGCTCGCCGACCGGCGCCGCCGGGTCGTACGGCACGCGGTGGTCCTGGCCCGCGAGGTGGGTGAACTTGGTCTGCACGAACAGCTCGTCGCGGCCGATCCCGGCCTCGAGCGCGCGTGCGATGGCGCGGCCGACGCCGGCCTCGTCGTAGTGCTTGCGCTGGTTGGCGGTGTCGATGCCGCGGAACCCCGCGGTGAGCGCGCCCAGCGCGAGCGACTCGGTCGCGTTCTCCTTCCACGCAGTGCCGTACATCAGGCCCGGCACCCGGACGCCGCCGATCGCCAGGCCGTGCACGCGATCGTCTGAGCGGTTCGTCATCACATCATCCTACGCCGGTCGGGCAAGTGTGCCGTCCGCGCTTGCGAAGCGTTCGCAGCGCCGCGCGCCGGACACTTCGTGCACGCCACCGGCATCCCCGGCCGTACCCGTCGTCGTCGGACGGACGACAGAAACTGATGACCATCGCCACGCTCGCCACATCACCTCGCGCGGCCCGCGCAGCGATCGTCCCGCCGCCGGGCGATCGGGTGCTCGAGAAGCCGTACCAGCTCGAGGAGCTGACCCGGACCATCCGCCAGATGCTCGAGCTGCGTACGGCCCGGGCCATCTCGGTTGCGTGATGAGATGTACGCCGCTGCCGGACATACCACGCACGGCGGCCCCGGCCGGCGCGTACACCCCCACCGCTACCTGACCCGTACGCAGGCCGGGGCGAATTCCCGATCATCGCGACCCTGGCGACATCCTCCGCCGCGTACGCCACGGGCGAGCTCCGCTCGACGGCGCGCGATGGTCGCGTCATGAGCCCGGCGCGCGATCGCAACGCGCCCGACGCCAGGTCCGCACCGACCTCGCTGGCCGCGCGGCTCGCGCATCTCGAGGGCGACCTCGATCGCATCGCGACCGATGGCCTGCGGCCCGCCATGATGGCGGTCGCGCTGCTGTTCACGGTGTTCGCGATCGCCACGCCGTTCATCTTCCCCGAGCCGTCGCAGATCCCGTGCGTGATCTACGACGTCGTCCTGATCGCGATCAGCCTGGCGCTGTATCTGATCTGCCGGCGGACCACGCTGTCGCCGCGGCAGGTCCACATCGCGGGGACCGCGGTGTCGCTCGGCGTGCTCGGCAACATCCTGATGTCCGGGGCGATGGGCGCCAACCCGCTGTTCTCGTTCTGCGTCGGGATCCTGCTGATCGCGTCCGCCGGAACGATGCTGTCCGCGGTCTGGGCGCTCGCCAACGCGGCGATCGAGATCGTCGCCTGGGCGGTGATGGCCTGGATGATCCTGCCGGCGTCGGAGATCCAGCCGAACGTGATGTGCATGGCCGCCTGCTTCGCGGTGGCGTTCATCGTCCACGTCAGCCGCAACGTCGCGACCGTGCGGATCCTCGAGCTGCGCGACGGCGACGCCAGGCGCGAGCGCGCGCTGCAGCAGGCCCTGGCCGAGGCCGACGAGGCCCGCCGCGAGCTCGATCGCAAGGTCGAGGAGCGCACCGCGGCGCTGCGCAACGAGCTCGAGGAGCGCGAGCGGCTCGAGGAGCAGCTGCGCCACGCCCAGAAGATGGAGGCGGTCGGTCAGCTCGCCGGCGGCATCGCCCACGACTTCAACAACCTGCTCACCGTGATCCGGATGAGCCACACCACGCTCGCCGAGACCGACGGGCTGGCCGGCGACACCCGCGATGTCCTGCGCGACGCGAGCGAGGCCACCGACCGCGCCGCGGCGCTGACCCGCGACCTGCTCGCGTTCTCGCGCAAGCAGTCGCTGCAGCGCGCCGAGGTCGCGGTGTCGGATATCCTGGGCAGCGTCGAGCGCATGATCCGCCGGGTCGCCGAGGCCGGCATCCGGCTCGAGGTCCGGGCCGGGCCCGAGATCGGCGACGTGATCGCCGACCGCCACCAGGTCGAGCAGGTGCTGCTCAACCTCGCGATCAACGCGTGCGACGCGATGGGCGTGCGCGGCACGCTCACGATCACCGCCGAGGCCATCGAGCTGTCCGACGGCGACGCCGGGCGGCATCGCGTGCGCGCCGGGACCTACGCCCGGATCGCGGTGTCCGACACCGGGACCGGGATGGACGAGGTCACCAAGCGCTCGGTGTTCGAGCCGTTCTTCACGACCAAGGAGGTCGGCCGCGGCACCGGGCTGGGCCTGGCGGTCGCGCACGGCATCGTGACCCAGCACGGCGGCCAGATCGAGGTCGAGAGCGAGCTCGGCAAGGGCTCGACCTTCACCGTGCTCCTGCCGCGCGCCCGCGGCGCGTCGCCGCGCGCGATCGTCGCCGCCGCGCAGCCGCTGGCGGCGCCGGCGCGCGAGACCCTGCTCGTGGTCGAGGACGAGGCGGCGGTGCGCCGCGCGGTGCAGCGCAACCTCGAGCGCCTGGGCTACCAGGTGATCGCGGCGTGCGACGGCGAGGACGCGCTGCGGATCGCCGCGTCGCTCGACGGCATCGACCTGCTCCTGTCCGACGTGGTGATGCCGGGGATCGACGGCCCGGAGCTGGCGTGCCGGCTGCGCGAGAGGTGGAGCGACCTGCCGGTGCTGTTCGTCACCGGCTACAGCGCCGACCGGCTGTCGCGCTCGGGCGCGGTCGGTCCGCACGACCGGGTGCTCGAGAAGCCGTACCAGAAGGCCGACCTGGCGCGCACGATCCGGCAGATGCTCGAGGCGCGCACGTCGCGCGTCGCGGCCGCCGGCTGATCACGCGACGTCGTCGTCGGCGTCGTCGGCCGGGTGATCGAGCGCGGCCATGCGCACCGTGGGCAGCTGGTGGACATCGCCGAGCTCGAGCGAGGTCAGCTCGACGTCCTGCGGCGGCCGCGGCAGCCGGACCTCGAACGTCGCGCCCTGCGTGACGCCGCTGCTCGACACCCGGATCGAGCCGTCGTGGAGCTCGATCAGCCGGCGCGCCAGCGAGAACCCGAGCCGCAGCCGGCCGGCGTCGGCGTCCTGGTCCTCGACCACGCACATCTCGAAGATCCGCGGCAGCGCGCTGGGACCGAAGCCGCGGCCGGGATACGACACCCGGAGCACGACCTCGCCGGAGGCCAGCCCGGCCGCGATCACCAGCTCGCCGCCCTCCTGGGTCGAGCGCACCGCGTGGTCGATCACCGTCGTGAGCGCCTGGAGCAGCCGGACCGGATCGCCGAGCACGAGCGCGCCCGCCGGATCGGCCTCGATCCGCACCGCGAGCTTGCGCGCGTGGGTGATCGCCCGGCACTCGTCGAGCGCGTGGCGCACCAGCTCGGTCAGGTTGACCATCTCGGGGGTGATCGCGAGCTGGCCGGCGGCGAGCTGCGCGACGTCGATCAGGCCCTCGACCAGCCGCGTGACGTGGCCCAGCCAGTGCTCGATCAGCGAGTAGATCCGCTCGCCGCGGTCCGCGTTGGGATGCTCGCGCAGCAGGTCGAACGCGACCCGCAGGGTGTGCAGCGGGTTGATCAGCTCGTTGCCGATCAGCGCGGCGATCTCGTGCTGCCGGCGGTCGCCCTCGGTGAGCCGCTCGACCTTCTCGTCGAGCAGCTCGGACTCGAACCGGTTGCGCTGCGCGACGAGCTCGTGCTCGTACAGCCGCGCCTGCGACGCGCGCAGCTGCTCGGCCTGGCGGCGCAGCGCGCGGGTCCGCTCCTGGAGCTTCAAGAACACCCGGACCTTGGCGCGCAGCACCTCGGGGCGGATCGGCTTGACCAGGAAGTCGAAGCCGCCGGCCTCGTACGCCTCGTCGATCGCCTCGTCCTCCCACGCCATGCCGGTCACGAAGATGATCGGCGTGCCGCGGTTGCGCTCCCGCGCCCGGATCAGCCGCGCGGTCTCGATGCCGGTCATCCCCGGCATTGCGACGTCCAGCACGATCAGCGCGAAGTCCTGCTCGAGCAGCCGGGCGAGCGCGCCGACTCCCGTCGTTGCCTTGACCAGCCGGCGGCCGAGCGGCTCCAGCGCCGCCTCGATCGCGACCAGGTTGGCCGGTGTATCGTCGACGATGAGGACGTCATCACCGATACCGATGTCGATGAGATCGTCCTCGCCTCCCGTGTCGCGGCGCTCCTCTTTTGTAACGGTCGGGGTCGCTGACCGGGTTGCTGGCTCCATGGCGATCCGATCGAGCCGTGAACAGCAGGCCAGCAGTCACGGTGTGGCTTTGTCGCTAGCAAGCGACATGCTGGAAATTGCAGCGCCAACCGTATTGTCTCGGCCCGTGATTGTGACGCCAGCGCGCGGTGCGGCGCCGTGCATCAGCGAATCGCCTACGGGGGGACCCCGCGCGGGGCATCGTGCCGCTTTGCCACAGGGACCCCGGCCGACTGGCTTGACGCACAGCAGCGGTCAGATCGCGGCGAGCGACGAGCGCCGCTCGGAGATCCTCGCAGTGATACGATGATCGAGCGATGATCACGGTCAAGGCACTGCTCGCGGTCGGCTGCGCACCGTTCTGTCCGGACCCGAACCACTGCTGAGCCGATCTCCTGGAGCAGACGTAGTGAATACCGACCGACGATTTATGCAGCAAAAAGCTGCACCGATGCGCCCTTTTTGCCTCCACATCCTGAGAGCATGGTGCCACGGCCCTGCTTCCTACGCGGGCTGAGGGTCAGATGGCCGAGCGCACGATTCTGGTCGTTGACGACGAAGTCGACGTTCTGGAGATGATCGAGACCGGCCTGCGAGCCGCCGGCTACCGGATCTACCTCGCCGACAGCGGCGAGCGCGCGATCGAGCTGTTCGAGCGTCACCCCGCCGATCTCGTGATCTGCGACATCCGGATGCCCGGGATGGACGGCATCACGGTGATCACGCGGCTGCGCGAGCACGACCCCGATCTCCCGGTCGTCGTGCTGACCGGGCACCTCACGGATAACACCGTCGAGCAGTGCGACCAGCTCGGCGGCATCAACGTGCTCGGCAAGCCGTTCCTGTTCCGCGAGCTGTCCAAGGCGGTGCAGGTCGGGCTGCGGCGGCGCTGATCCGCGGTCATCACCGGCGCGCGCCGCGGGGATGTGATACATGGGCTCCCATGGAAATGGTCGTGCATCCGGATGATCACCTCAACCGGATCGTCAACTCGCTGCGGCGGATCACCCAGGCGATCCGGCTGTCGTCGTCGGTGGTCCACGACACGCTCGGGATCACCGGCGCGCAGCTGTTCGTGCTGCAGCAGCTCGCCGAGTACCCCGGCGCATCGCTGCGCGAGCTCGCCGACCGGACGCTGACCGACCAGAGCTCGGTGTCGGTGGTGGTCGGCCGGCTGGTCGACGCCGGCCACGTCGCACGCCGGGTCTCTGCGAGCGATGCGCGGCGCAGCGAGCTGACGCTGACCGAGCGCGGCCGCGCGCTGCTCCGCCGCTCCCCCGAGCTCGCGCAGACCCGGCTGGTCGCCAGCCTGCGCGGCGCGTCTGCCGTCCAGCTCCGGGCGACCGCGAGCGTGCTCGACCGGGCGGCGGGCGCCCTGGGCTCGATGCGCGAGCCGGCGCCGATGTTCTTCGAGCCGCCGGCCGGCAAGCGCGCGCGCACCCGTCGCACGAAGTCGGGGCGGGGGCGGCGATGAACCGGAGCGCGGGTGTGAGCAACGAGCGACTCCGCGTGCCCGCGCTGCTCAAGCGCCACGGCTGGAACGCGACGTCGTTCCAGATCCTCGAGCCCGGCTTCCGCTACTGGTTCGATGGCGACGACGCGCTCGGCGAGGCGTGCGTCGGTTACGTCGATACCGGCAGCGCGTGGGTCGCTGCGGGCTCGCCGGTCGCGCCACCGGAGCGGTTCGCCGAGGTCAGCGCGCGGTTCGCCGCCGCGGCGGTCGCCGCCGGCCGGCGGGTGTCCTTCTTCGCGACCGAGCAGCGGTTCCACGACGCCGCGCAGTGGTCGTCGCTGCGGGTCGGCGATCAGCCGATCTGGTCGCCCGCGGACTGGGCCGGCGTGGTCTCGGGCAGCCGCAGCCTGCGCGAGCAGCTGCGCCGCGCCCAGGCCAAGGGCGTGACGGTGCGCTCGCCGGCGCTCGCCGAGCTCGAGCCCGGGCACCCGACGCGGATCGACCTCGAGGGCCTGATCGCGCGCTGGCTGGCGTCGCGCCAGATCGCGCCGATGGGGTTCCTGGTCCACGTCGATCCGTTCACGTTCTGCGACCAGCGGCGCTACTTCATCGCCGAGCGCGACGGCCGCGCGATCGGGCTTCTGTGCGCGATCCCGATCTATGCGCGGCCGGGGTGGTTCTTCGAGGACTTCCTGCGCGACCCGAGCGCCCCCAACGGCACGGTCGAGCTCCTGATCGACGCCGGGATGCGCGCCGCGGCGACCGAGCGCATCCCGTATGTCACGCTCGGCCTGGTCCCGCTGTCGGGCGAGATCGGTCCGTGGCTGCGCGCCGCGCGGCGCTGGGGCCGGACGCTGTACGACTTCGACGGCCTGCGCGCGTTCAAGGCCAAGCTCAAGCCGCGGGCCTAGGACCCGATCTTCCTGTCGTATCCGCACAGCGGCAGTGGCTTTGTCGCGATGTTCGACACGCTCACCGCGTTCTCGCGCGGCGGCCTGTTCCGGTTCGGGCTCGAGACCCTGCTGCGCGGGCCCGCGATCGTGATGCGCGTGCTCGCCGTGCTGCTCGTGGTGTGGACCGCGCTGCTCGCGCTGCCGGGCGCGGCGCGGTGGTTTCCGTCGCCGGCATGGCAGTGGGGCTGGGTCGGCTTCGATCTCGTGCTGGCGGGCTCCCTGCTCGCCCTGAGCTACCGCTGGCGGGCGGTGCTCGCCGACCTCCTGGCCGCCGCGATCACCGCCGACGCGGTGGTCACGCTGTTCCAGGCGATCGCCTACGACCTGCCGCGCGAGCGCGGCCTGCTCGACATCGCGCTCGCCGTGATCGCGGTGTGCGCGCCGACGGTGGCCGCGGTCCTCTTGTGGAACGCCCGGATCCACCGCAGCCGCTGACGCCGGTGTGCACACGTCGTACGCAGATCACGGAATCCGTGCTCGCGCATACGGCCTCGGTGCGAGGCATTGCCGCACCCTCACCGGATCTCGCCTACATAGCGCACAAGCTATGAAACTTGCGACCACATCACACGCTGTGCCCACTAGCTCCAGACCGGGAAGGAGCACGTACGCATGTTTGCACGCTGCATGATCTCGGCCGCGGTCGTCGTCTCGGGCTGCTCGTTCACGAGCGACTCGGTCCCCCCCGAGGGCAATCCCGTCCCGGTCAAGGGACAGGTCGTCGACTTCCAGAGCGGCAACGCGGTCGACACGATCACCGACATCACGATCTCCGGCCTCGTGCCGCTGCCGCAGGTGACCCACCAGGGCGCGTCGTTCACGCTCGACGAGGTCCCCGCGAACTCGGCGTTCGGGATGCTCGTCGCAGTGCCGATGCACCACTCGACCTATAGCCAGGTCGTCGTGATCTCGTCCGCGGTCGATGGCATCAAGGTGCCGGCCGCCAGCGATGCCTTCATCGCCGGCCTGGCCAGCGGGTTCGGCGTTGCGCCGTCGCCGGCCAAGGGCCTCGTGCTGCTCCACCTGGTCGACGCGACCGGCAAGGCGGCCTCCGGAGTCGCGGGCAGCAACTTCACGATCGCCGGCACCAACGGCCCGCACTTCCTGGACGCCAACATGATGGCGGCCGCGGCCGCGACGACCAGCTCGAGCTCGGGCTGGGTGGTGTTCTTCGACGTGCCGCCTGGCCTCGTCGGCCTCAGCCAGGGCGTGAGCGTGACGGCGACCATCGACATGCCCTCGCTGACCGCGGCCGCCAACGTCGTCACCATCGCGGAGGGCAAGGTCACCGCCGGGGCGCCGGTGCTGCCGAGCAACGTGTCGTTCACCAACCAGATCGTCCCGATCTTCTCGGCCCGGGGCTGCGTGGCCTGTCACTCCGGCGGTGGCATCGGCAAGGACCAGGGCAACCTGACGCTCGCGGGCAGCTCGAACCTCATCTACAAGGAGCTGGTCCAGGAGCGGCCGAATATCCGGGTGATGCTGGCGGCCCCCGAGAAGAGCCTCGTCCTGACCATGCCATCGGCCGAGGTCCCGCCCGACGCGCACCCGAACGTGAC
>VBLP01000024.1 GCA_005887925.1 Deltaproteobacteria bacterium
ACATGGCGCGGCTGACCTCCGAGCTGCGCTCGCGCGCCGCGATCGCCCGCACCCCGGCGCGCCTGCTCCGCCGCGTCAACCAGGAGATCGCGCAGCTCGGCGACGACGGCATGTTCGCCACCCTGGTCTACTGCATCTACGACCTCGAGAACCGGAGCCTGGTGTTCACCAACGCCGGCCACTGCGTGCCGCTCTTGCGCCGCGGCGACCGCGTGTTCCCGCTCCAGGCCGAGCGCGCCCACACCCCGCCGCTCGGCGTCACCCAGGAGCTCGAGGCCGGCGAGGCGCGGGTCCAGCTCCACTCCGGCGACATGCTGATCATGGTGTCCGACGGCATCCTCGAGGCGCGCGACGCCCGGGGCAACGACTACGGCCTGTCGAAGCTATCGCGGCGGATCCGCACCGCGCGCGGCAAGGTCGACGACGTCGTCAAGGCGATCCTGGCCGACATCGACAGCCACTGCGGCGACCAGGGCCAGCAGGGCGACGACATGACGCTGGTCGCGATGTCGATCGACCAGCGGCGCGCCAAGCGAAAAACCACGACATTGCCGGGGGTTATCCCAGGAGAAGGTGGCCCGACCCGGCTGACCACCGAGGGCGGCACCGAGGCCCCCGACCAGACCATCGACGGCGACGAGGACGACTAGCGCCCTGCTCACGGGGGGCGCCGCCGGGCTTGCCAGGCCCTCGCTTGCCATGCCATAAGTCCCAACCCCCGGAGCAAACCATGGGCAAGAAGGCCAAGACAGGACGCGAGCTGGTCCGGCTCGTATCGACCGCCAATACCGGCTTCTTCTACACCACGTCGAAGAACCGCAAGCGCACACCGGACAAGCTGGTGTTCAAGAAGTACGACCCGGTCGTCCGCAAGCACGTCGAGTTCAAGGAGTCGAAGATCTAGCCTGCGCGGATCTTCACCCAGTCTCAGAGGGAAATCTCAGAGGGGTTGCCATGTCGCGCGAATGTCAGGTCACCGGGAAGAAGCCGCTGGTCGGCGCCAACGTCAGCCACTCCAACCGCCACACCAAGCGGCGCTACGAGATCAACATCCGGCGCAAGCGGTTCTGGCTCGAGGACGAGCGGCGCTGGATCACGCTGCGCTTGACGGCGCGCGGCATGCGCCGCATCGACAAGCTGGGGCTGCCCGCCGTGATCGCCGAGCTGCGCGCCCGCGGTGAGAAGGTTTGATCGACCGCGCGACGCGACGCGCGGTCGCCAGTCGTGAATGCTCCCGCCGGCTTCGCCGGCGCAGAGGGGGCGGGAAAGCCCCCTATTGATGATGATCTGCCGCGCCGCCGCGGCGCTGGCGGTGCTCGCGCTGGCCGCGTGCCCGCCGGTGCGCGGGCCGGGCGCCGCGCGGGTCGCCGATCAGACCGTCGAGATCGGGCGGCCCGGTGCGGCGCTGTCCGGCGTGGCCGGTGATGGCGCGGTCGTGTTTGCCGCGCTGACCGTGCGCCCACCGGACCCGCCGTCCGCGTCGCCGGCGAGCCCGCGCGGCCGCGCGGCGGCGGCCTCGACGGTGATCGAGGCGCTGCGCCCGTCGCGCGGGGCGACGCCGATCTGGCGCGCCGAGCTGCCCGGCTACGGCGGGCCGCTGGTCGCCTCGGGCACGCACGTCCTCGCCGCGCTGGGCGGCGCGGGCAGCGTCGCCGGCCTGGCGATGCGCGGCGATCCCGGTGCGGTGGTCGCCGCGCTCGATGCCGCGACCGGCGCGGTCGCGTGGAAGCTCGCGATCGACGCCACCGAGTGGGCGGTGATCACCCAGCTCGCGGCGACCGCCGACGGCGCGCTGGTCGGCGGCTCGTTCGCCGGCACGCTGCGGATCGCCGACAAGATCGTGTCGAGCGCCGGTGGATCCGACGGGTTCGCCGCCCGCCTCGTCGGCGAGCGGGTCGCCTGGCTGGTGCGCGTGGGGGGACCGGGCGCGGACGCGATCCATGCCATCGCCGCCGCCGGCGACCGCATCGCGATCGCCGGGACGTTCAACGCCGGCGCCGATCTGCTCGGCGAGCCGCTGCTGCCGCTCGACGAGCGCTCGTCGCGGTCCGATGGTTTCGTCGCCGAGCTCGATCCGTCCGGTGCGCGCCGCTGGGTCCAGAGCTTCGGCGGCAAGGACGACGACGCGGTCGCCGGCGTCGCGATCGACGCGGCCGGCCGGATCGCCGTGGCCGCGACCGCGCGCGGCACCGTGCGCATCGCCGCGACCGAGCTGACCGCGAGCGGCCCTGCCGATGGCCTGGTCGCGTGGTGGGATGGTCGCGGCACCGCGCTGTCTGCCGTGCTGGTCGGCGGCGCCGACTTCGATGGCCTGCGCGCCATCGCCTCCGCGGGCGAGCGCGTCCTGGTCGCCGGCTTCTACTCCGGTGCGATCCGGCTGGGCAACCTGGCGCTGACCGCCGGCGGTGGCGATGACGCCTTCATCGCCGAGCTCGACGCGTCCGGCGCCGTCGTCCAGGCCTGGCCGGTCGGCGGCGACGGCCGCGAGGAAGTGACGGCGCTCGCCGCGGTCCCCGGCGGCTTCATCGCCGGCGTCGCCCACACCGCGGCCGCCCGGATCGGCGATGCCGCCCTGCCCGCGCCGGCCGATCCGACCTCCGGCGCCGCGATCGCCGTGCGCGCCGCGCCGTGACCCGGCCGGTCCCCATGCAGCCGCAGACGGCGCCGACCAGGATCAGAGAGCGCACGGCCTCGTGTCCCGCGAATGCAGCGCGGCATCGGCCGCTCAGACCTCGAGCATCATGCGGTCCGGCGCCTCGAGGCGCTCCTTGACCGCGACCAGGAACGACACCGCCTCGCGGCCGTCGACCACGCGGTGGTCGTAGCTCAGCGCGACGTACATCATCGGCCGCACCACCACCTGGTCGCCGCTGACGACCGCGCGCTTGATGATGTTGTGCATGCCGAGGATGCCGGTCTGCGGATAGTTGAGCAGCGGCGTCGACATCATCGAGCCGTAGATCCCGCCGTTGGTGATGCTGAACGTGCCGCCCGACAGCTCGGGCAGCGACAGCTTGCCGGTACGCGCCCGCTCGGCGAGCGTCAGGATGCCGCGCTCGACCCCCGCGAACGACAGCGCGTCGCAGTCGCGCAGCACCGGGACCACCAGGCCCTTGGGCGCCGACACCGCGATGCCGAAGTCGTAGTGCTTCTTGTAGACGATGTGGCCGCCGACCACCTCGGCATTGACCCCCGGGAACGCCTTGCACGCCGCGACGCACGACTTGACGAAGAACGACATGAAGCCGAGCTTTGTGCCGTGCGCCTTCTCGAAGCTGTCCTTGTAGCGGGTGCGCAGCTCGATCACCGCGGTCATGTCGACCTCGTTGAACGTGGTCAGCGCGGCCGCCTCGTGCTGGGCCTGGACCAGGCGCTCGGCGACCCGCCGTCGCAGCGGCGACATCGCCACCACCTCGTCGCGCGGATCGACCTGGGCCAGCCGGTCCTCGCCGCTGGGGCCCGAGACCGCCGCCGCCGGCGCCGCCGTGGCAGCCGGCGCGCGCTGCAGGATCGCACCCACCTCGCGCGCCGCCGCGCGCTGCGACGGCGTGAGCTTGAGCAGCGCGAATGGTGCGCTCGGCGGCGCCGGCGCGCCCGACATGGCTGCCGGTGTCGCAGCGACCGGCGTCGATGACTTCTGCGGCGCTGCGGCTGCCGGTGTCGATGACTTCTGCGGCGCTGCCGCCGCGGAAGCCGACGAGGTCGATGCAGCGGCTGCGGGCGGGGTCTGGGCGGCTGTGGACGCCGCGGCGGGCGCGGCGGATGCGGATGCGGCCGCCGATGCCGCGGCCGCCGATGCCGCGGCCGCCGATGCCGGGACCTTCGGAGCCGAGGCCTGGGCTTTGCCGGCCTCGACCGTGCCGATCACGTCGCCGACGCGCACCGTCGCGCCCACGGTCACCGCCTGCGATGCCAGCACCCCGGTCACCGGCGACGGCAGCTGCACCGTGACCTTGTCGGTCTCGAGCTCGGCGACTGGCTCGTCGGCCGCCACCGCGTCGCCGACCTGCTTGAGCCAGACCGAGACCACGGCCTCGGTGATCGATTCACCCAGCGGAGGCACAACGAGATCCGGCATGCGGGGAGCCTACTCGGTCGACCCCGCAGGCGCGACCCGGCGCGGCGCAGGATCTGCGGAGCTGGACGCCGGCCTCACCAGAGGCACAGGGGCTTGCTTCTCGGCGACCACCGCGATCCCTTCGACCGCATGCTGATCGCGCAGGCACGGTCCGACGATCTCACGCTGGTCAGCAACGAGAAGCTGTTCGACGCGTTCGGCATTACCCGGCTGCGGTGATCCGCATCATGTCCGGGCGAACGCCCGGGCGAGGATCTCGTGCTGCTCGATCACGTGCGCCCGGTGCGAGCCGGTCGCCGGGCTCGCGCTCTCGGCGCGGCTGATCAGCTCGTACGTGATCGGCCGCCCGCCCAGCAGCGCCTGGACCCGCGGCGCGACGAACTGGGCCGCGCCCATGTTGCTCGGCTCGTCCTGGACCCAGAACACCTCGGCGAGCCTGGAGTAGCGCTCGACCGTCGCGGCCGCGACCAGGTGCGGCCACCACGGATACAGCGTCTCGAGCCGCACGATCGCGATCGTCGCATCGGCGCGCCGCGCCCGCTCGTCGGCGAGCTCGTAGTAGATCTTGCCGGTGCACAGCACGACCCGCGTCACCGTGGCCGGATCGGCCGCCTCGTCGTCGAGCACGCGGCGGTAGCGGCCGGTCGCGAGCTCGTCGAGCGTCGACGCTGCCGCCGGCAGGCGCAGCAGGCTCTTGGGCGTCATCACCACCAGCGGCTTGCGGACCGGGCACAGCACCTGGCTGCGCAGCAGGTGGAACATCTGCGCCGGCGTGGTCGGCTGGGCGACCTGGATGTTGTGCTCGGCGCAGCTCTGCAGGTAGCGCTCGAGCCGCGCGCTCGAGTGCTCCGGGCCCTGGCCCTCGTAGCCGTGCGGCAGGAACAGCACGATGCCCGACAGCCGCTTCCACTTGTCCTCCGACGAGATGATGAACTGGTCGATGATCACCTGCGCGCCGTTGGCGAAGTCGCCGAACTGCGCCTCCCAGATCACCAGGCAGTCGGGATAGTCGAGCGAGTAGCCGAACTCGAAGCCGAGCACGCCGGCCTCCGACAGCGGGCTGTCGAAGATCCGGCACAGCCCCTGCTCGTGGTGGATGTGCCCGAGCACCAGGTGCTCGAGGCCGGTCTTGATGTCGGTGATGATCGCATGGCGGTGGCTGAACGTGCCGCGCGAGCAGTCCTGGCCGCTCATCCGCACGTTGATCCGCTGATGGAGCAGCGAGCCGTAGGCCAGAAGCTCCGCCATGCCCCAGTCGATCGGCCGCTCGCCCCGGCCCATCTGCGCGCGCTGCTCGATCAGCCGCTCGATCTTGGGATGCGGCGCGAAGCCCGGCGGCAGCTCGGCCATGCTCGCCGCGATGTGCTCGAGCACGGTGCGCGGCACGCGGGTGTCGGTGTCCTCGGGGTGCTCGAGGATGCCGCCGCGGTAGCCGCGCCACATCGCGGTCATCGACGGCGCGTCGGGGCGCTGCTTGGCGGCCCGCGCGGCCTCGAGCTCGGCGTCGAGCTCGGCGATGCGGCGCTGGGTCATCGCGGCGATGTCGTCGGGCGACGCCGCGCCCTGCTCGACCAGCAGCCGTGCGTAGACCTCGACCGGCGAGGCCTTCTGCTTGATCCGCTCGTACATCAGCGGCTGGGTGAACCCCGGCTCGTCCATCTCGTTGTGGCCGTACTTGCGGAAGCAGTACATGTCGATCACCACGTCGGAGGCGAACTGCGCGCGGTACTCGCACGCGATCTCGACCACGCGCGCGAGCGCGTCGATGTCCTCGCCGTTGACGTGCCAGATCGGGCACTCGAGCATCTTGGCGACGTCGGTGCAGTACGGCGTCGAGCGCTGCTCCGCCGGCGACGCCGTGAAGCCGACCTGGTTGTTGACGATCACGTGGATCGTGCCGCCGGTGCGGTAGCCGGGCAGCCCCGAGAGCTGCAGCGTCTCGGGCACCAGGCCCTGGCCGGCGAACGCCGCGTCGCCGTGGACCAGCACGCCGACCACGCGGCGGTGCTCGAAGTCGCCATGGCGGATCTGCTTGGCGCGCACGTGGCCGACCACGACAGAATCGACCGCCTCGAGGTGGCGCGGGTTGAACGCCAGCGACACGTACATCACGTGCCCGTTGGCGTCGGCGCGGTCGGTCGAGAACCCCAGGTGGTACTTGACGTCGCCGCCGCCCATCGCCTTCTCGGGCTCGACGTCCTCGAACTGCGCGAACAGGTCGCGGCCCGGCCGGCGCAGGATCTGCTCCAGCGTGGCGAGCCGGCCGCGATGCGACAGGCCGAGCACCGCCTCGATCGCGCCGAGCCGCGCCGCGTGGCTCAGCACCGCGTCGAGCACCGGGATCAGTCCCTCGCCGCCCTCGAGCGAGAACCGCTTGGTTCCCGGGTACTTGGTGTGACAGAACCGTTCGAACTGCTCGGCGTTGATCGCGAGCGCCAGCATGCGGATCCGGGTCTCGGCCGGCAGCGGCGCGCGCAGCTGGGTCTCCATCCGCTCGGCCAGCCACGACCGCCGCGCCGGCGACGTGATGTGCATGTACTCGAGACCGACCGTGTCGGCGTAGACGCTGCGCAGGTGCGCGAGGACCTCGGCGAGCGTCGCGCTCGGCAGGCCGTGGATGCCGGTCGCCTCGATCACGCGCTCGAGCCGCGCCGTCTCGAGCAGGCCGAGCGGGTCCAGCCGGGCGTTGAAGTGGCCGCGGCTGCGGTAGGCGTTGACCAGCGGCCACACGCTCGGCGTCGCCTGCGCCGCGATCGGCGACATCGTCACGACGCCGGGCCGCACCGAGCTCGCATCGCGCGGCGCGATCTGCTGCGCCGTGATCGCCTGCGAACGGCCGTTGCTCGGCTGGCCGTTGCCCCGGCCATCGCCGCCGGACGGCGCGCCGGACGGTTCGCGCTCGGCACGAGTCTCGGCCGGCATCGCGCTCCGGCCGTTGCCGTCACCAGGCCGCGCACCGTCACCCGGCCGGGCACCGTCGCCGGAACCGGCGCCATCGGTCAGCAGCGCACGCCAGCTCGGATCGACGGCGTCCGGCTGCTGCAGGAAGCCGTCGGAGATCTCATCGAGGAAGCCGAGCGAGCTGCCCAGCTCGAGGAGGTCGCGCACCATGGCCGCCATGATAGCGCCGATGCAGCGCGTGACCCGTCCACCCGCACCGCTCGCATCGCTTTCCATCCCCGGACGCGGGCGACAGGCCGGGCGAAATCACGCCAGCGCGCCCGCCACCGCGGGCTGGCACACGGCGAAACTCATCACTTCACGAAGGCCTGCTGGAGCTGCTCCGCAAGCGGTCCGACTTCATTCCCGAGCTGCTGACCCGGTTCCTCGGCATCGAAGTTCCGCCGGCTGCCGAGGTCCGACACGACGATGCCACGCTCAACGAGGCCCGCGCCGTCGAGTATCGCGCCGATGCGGCCGTGCTCGTCGTGGCGAAGCGCACCAAGCTGCTCGGCGCCATTGTCGAGGCGCAGCTGCGTACCGAGGAACGCAAGCGCTACACATGGCCACACTACGCGACCGGTGCCCGCGCGCGCCATGAGTGCCCGTTCCTCGTGCTGGTCATCGCGCTGGACGCCGCCGTCGCGCGCTGGGCCCGCCAGCCGATCGATCTCGGTTTCGGCTCGGTGTTCCGACCACATGTCATCGGTCCGGAGGGAATCCCGATGCTCACAGATGCCGATGACGCCGCACGTAACCTGCCGATGGCCGCGATGTCGGTGG
>VBLP01000143.1:0-12658 GCA_005887925.1 Deltaproteobacteria bacterium
CCTCCCGCTGTCACCACGAAGCCCGCCTTCGCCGCGTCGATGCCGGCAGCCTGGACCGTCCATTCGCCCGCGATCGCGGCTGCACGGCGAACGCGCAGCGTCGCGCCTTGCAGCGTGATCAGCCGGTCTGCCTCGACGAGGAGCGGATGCTCCAGCGGCTGCAGCTCGCCGGCAAGGGCAACGCTCGCCTGGCTGCCATCGCGCGCCAGGCACATCAGCTTCCGGCCATCGCGCCGGTCCCGCGCACACAGCCTGTCCCCGGTCGCGAGCGCCGTGAGCGGATCGCGCCAGGCGAACGGACCGTGCGTCGTGCCTCCCGCCTCGACCAGCCACGCCTGCTCGGCGCCGACCAGCCAGACCGCATCATGCGCCGCTCCGATCAGCCCCATGCCCGACGCAGCCACCCTGCGCTGCACGTGACCCTGGCGATCGTGGTGCACCAGGCTGTCGTCGAACAGCGCCCACAGCCCGTCGCTGCGCGCCGAGACCGAGCGCGGCGGCGCCGGCAAGGCAATGACCTCGTCGTCGCGGATCGCCAGCGCGGCCACCTTGCCATCGCCCTGCACCACCCGCGCCGCCAGCCCCGCCGGCGATGCCGACACCTCCAGGTGCGGCCTGACCGGCCGCGTGCGCGGTCCCGGCAGCTCGATCGCACCGCCCGTCGGCGGCCCGACATCGACCACCGCCGCCCCCGGCAGCCGATTCCACGGGATCACGGTGGCAGACACCACGGTCAGGGCATCAGACGATTGCGAGGTCATGGGAGCGACTTTCCGATTCGGGTCCGGGGCGGGCGCTGCATCAGGCCTACCACAGCCGATCCACAGCGCCGCGATTGCGGCGACATGCACGAGGCGAGCTACCACGGCGGATTACCGACATACACCGTACCCGCCAGATCCGTCACCCGGATGCGCTGCACGGCGTCGACGTTGTTCGGCTGGTTCCACAGGCTGATCGCCTGATCGCCGCCGAGCGACACCGCGACGTGACCCGGGACTGCGCCCCCCGTGTGATAGAACAGCAGCTGTCCCACGCTCGGTGTCCGGGTGGTCCCCGACCCCGCGCCCACGCCGCCGCCCGTGCCGCTGGTCGACGGCGCGGCGTACGTCGGCAGCGACGTCGAGAATCCCAGCTGCTGCCAGATCATCTGGTTCGGATCCGAGGCGCCGAGCGCCGTGTTGTAGAACGTGCGGATCCAGCTCGCCGAGACCTGGCGCGCCAGGAACGCCGCATACAGGATGCTCTCCCAGCAGTTCATCGTCGCCGTGTTCGGCAGCGGGCCATCGCCGTTGCGGGTCACGAAGAAGTCGAAGAAGTCATTGCCCGTCGGGTTCTTCCACTTCTGCGAGCCCTCCATCAGCGACGAGAACACCGTCTGCGCCCACTCGGCAGTGAGCCGCGTGTTGATCAGGTCGCGCAGCGTCGCGTCGTTCATCGCCGCCTGGCGCTCCGCCGCCGGCGCGGCGTGGATCATCTCGATGATCGCGTTGTAGTTGACCGGCCCGTAGATCTCGAGGCTCGAGCGCAGCGTGTCCGACAGCGCCATCTGCACCGGCGCCGCCGTCGACGCACGCGCCGGCGCCCCGAACAGCGCGAGCAGGTCGCCCGTCAGCGACCGCCGCTGCACCCCCGCCGCCGCTCCGCCGCCTTTCCCCGCAAACCCGTCCAGCAGATCCGCCGCCGACTGCCCGGCGACCACGCGGTCCGCGACCGCATCCGCGTGCCGCTCGTACCCGTCGCCGGCCTGGCCGACGCCGCCGTACAGGCTCACGCCGTGCGCCTGCTGGACCACGTGCGCCGCCTCGTGCGCCGCCGTGTGCAGGTCCGGCGCGCCGCCGAACACCACTTCGTTCCCCGTCGCGTACGCCGACGCGCCCATCGCCGCCGTCGCCTCTGCCGCACCGCCGCCGACGTGCGCCCGGATCGACGAGACGTCGTGCCGCGGCCCGAACGACGCCTGGATCTGCGCGGCGAACGGCAGCGTCGTCGCCGGCGCCTCGATCCCGCGCGCGGCCGCCGCATGCACCTGCTCCGTCGCCGGCCCCGCGCCGCGGCGCTGCACCATCTCGACGGGCGAGGCCTTGCGCTGCACCGCGTCGCCGTAGGCGCCCTCGGTCAGCGTTCGCTTGCCCGGCGCCGCGACCGACGCACTGCCACCGATCGCCGTGCTCGACGTCGATCCGCTGCGCTTGAAGTCATGGGACATGCCGGCCCCTCCCCGAGTGCGGCGACACCGTCGCCGCGATGAACAGTGCTCCCATACTACGCCGCCTCCGCGCCAGCATCCCTTCGATCGAGCACTCGCTCCACGAACGACAACACGGCTCGGAGATGCTCGCCTCGGCGGACCGACGGTTGTGTCCGAAAGGGAGTTCGATCAGAGAGATTCCGGGGCCAGAGAGTTTCGGGCCAGAGAGTTTCCGGGCCAGCACGGGTCGCACATCTGTCACGACGACCCGCGCGCGCAGGGGCACGAAGATCTGATCGCGCACGGCCTGCACGCCGCGGTTTTTCGGCGTGAGATCTTGCACGCACCAGGAACGGGCGTTCTCAGCGAGTGGGGCCGGATCTCACACGGGGTGATGCGCCCAACCCACCGAGAGGGAGAGCGCGCGCCATCTGCTGCTGCTTGAACTGCACGCGGACGCCATGTTTCTCGTACGGAATCAGTGATTTGGATCGGGCCTCGTCGACCGAGATCTGCGGGCTGACGCGCACGCAGACGAAGAAGCCGAATGAATCTTCCTCCACGGCAACGCCATGAAACCAGGGGAATTCCCTGAGCGCGGGAGCGAGCTCTATTGCTACACCTTCGGCTTCTCTCAATGTAGTAGACATTACATCATGCTCCCTTGAAACCAGAAAAACCGAGTGCTGCCTTCACACGAAACATCGCGTTGGCGTAGGTGACACCTTGTCCTCCAGCAAAGAGCAAGCCGACCGCCTTGCGGTCCGTGTCCAGAATCACAGCGCCTGAATCGCCGTCGCGGCTAAACGGCATCGTCGTGTCTACCACTTCTACAACATCATCGAAATAATAAACTCCGTCAGGATATTCGATCGGGACTGAAAACGCGGTTGCGGAGACCCTTCCCTTGGTCGGGCCGGTCGAGCGACCGACCTTGCGCACCTCGCTACCGAGGACGTGCGTGGCCATCCCCGAGATACGTCCGATCCACGGAACCTCTGGATCCCAGTCGATCGACGTGTCGCACAGCGCCCGCGCTGCGTCTGCGTGGTTGATCTGCCGTCGCAGCGGCTCGACCTTCGAGAGCCACCCGACGACCGTTGACTGTCCACCCTCGTCGCCGCCGGGATGAACGATTTTATCGCCGAGCGTCGCGGCATCGGGATTGCTGTCGCTGATGCAGTTCCCGAGGATGTGGTTGTTGCTGAGCATGTGAAGCTCGGTTCCACTCGGCGTATCGACCTCGACGAGCGCTCCCAGGGTGCCTGTGTCACCGGCGAAATGGCTGATCGAAACACCGGGACGTACCGGGCGACATGGCTGCGCGAGGTGGACGATCGCCGGAGGAAGTGTCGCCGTCCCGGCGTAGATCCTGCCCGTGATCACGATGTCGAGCTCCGATTCCGGAAGCGACAGCCGCTGCAAGACGGCGGCGTCGAAGCGCTGGATGTCCTCCTTCGTCCAGCCCCGGATCGCGATCCTTGCGTCGTCGGCCGATCGTCCCTGGGAGACGCCGACAGCCACGCGCAGCGCGGGCTCGCGGGCCTCGGGGTGGAGCGAAAACGTCCTCGGGAGGCCTTGGCTGAGCTCGTTGGCGAGTCTCCTCGTGAGCTCCCATGCCTCCTCCAGTCTCATCCGGTCCTCCCGGCGGATCTGGCCGGCATGAGTCCGCCCAGGTGTGCTGTCGCATCGGCGCACATGTGCGGCTCTCCCGCCGCACGTCGATCCACATACGGAACACAGCCGCGGTGTGACGCATCGTCCGTGTGGACGCACACACCTCGGGCCACCCCTCCTGCCATCCCCAGGAATGTTAGCCGACGATGGCTGGAGGGTCCATTTCGTTCGGTCGAGTTAACCGGGAGCTAACCCGCCACCGGGCGCTGGAGTGCTTCGGAGCATGGCGTCACGGTCGAACCAATCCCTGCAGTCCACCGGAGCAGCCACGTACGTTCGCGCGGCAACGCCGGCCATGTGCCGCGGGGCGCCGCGTGTCGCGTCGCGGCGTCGCGGTCTCGCGGTCTCGCGGTCGCTGGTGACGCGCGCCTCCGGGGCACGATGCCGCAAGAGCCGGCACATCGCGCCTGGCGCCGCATCGCGCCAGGCGGATCAACGCCCGGGGTCACGCACTGCCCGTACGGGTACGCGTCGCCGTGATGCCGGTCGCTTTTGGCCCCGCCTTCGATCCTCGGGTTCGCGGTGGCCCCCTGGGCGGCGGACGTTGTCCTTGATCTTCACTGGCGCAGCTGCGTCTGGCTCGACGACCGGCCAGGTGGGATCGAAGGGCGGTGCTGCGCGCAGACGGTCGACGAGCACATCACGCAGCTGCCGGACTCTCTCGTGGAAATCGATGATCCTTTGGAGATCTCCAGACCTTCCAGACGTTGCGAGTGCAGAAGCGCCCTCTGCTCCGTGAAGCGGGACCTCCGCCAACCGCTGTATGGCGTTCTGTACGCCTCCTTCGAGAACCAAGAGGTCAGACAGGTCGACTACCGTGAACTGCTCCTTGAGTTGAGACAGCAGTGCGCGTTCGTGAATCGCACTTCCATGAAGCGCAGAGACAGCGATCAGAGGTTGACCCGTGATCGCCGAGCGCAGTCGGAATGTCTCGAGCTCCGCGCGACACCACGTCGATCGGAAATACTACGCTGACACGATTGCGAGCATCACGCGCGACCGAGCCAGCACAGATCGCTGCGCCGCCGCCCAGCGCTCCGCGGTCGCCACCTCCGCGCGGTCCATGAAGATCTTCGGGACAGGATCGAGCGTCGACGCCATGGAGCCCTGCAGCCGGGGCAGCAACTGCTCACTCAGCCATACGGTGACGTGCGGAGTTCGCGGATAGCTGACGAAGACGTCCCATTCGTAATCGGCGGCCTTCGTCGTAGCGGCCGCCGCCGCGGTCCTGTTCAGGCGCCAAGCCGCTTCACGAGCTGATTGCGAACTCCTCGGGCCCGAGGGGCGGAGTGACCGCAGCGTGGCCCTGGGCCGCGGGTCCGGTGGAGGCGCACCGATGACCGGCGACAGGTCTGCGAGGTCGCCGGCCAGCAGGGTCGCGAGTCGCTCGTAGCTCGAGCGCAGCTGTGCCACCTCGAGATCGCTGGACAGCGCCACGAGCCGCTCGCCGTGCGACACGCCCGGCTCGTAGCCGATCGCGAGTCGATCCAGGACCACGGCGAGGTCGGCGTCGCGCGGCAACCACGCGGACGGGAACTCGCCGAGCTCGCTCGCGAAGCGCGTGCGCCAGTCAGCGTACAACGGATGCGTGCGGTCCACCCGCGACGCCACCGGCACGACGCTCAGCGCGCCCCGATCGTAGGCCAGTCGGTGGCGCGCCTGCTGGGCCAGCCGCATCACGTCGCGGACCCCGTACAGGCTCTGGTGCGCCGGCGTGAACATGGCGACCACGATGTCCGGAAGCAGGATCGTGCACACGCCGCCCGCGTCGCTCAGCCCGGTGCGACTATCGATCAGCACGAAGTCGAAGTCGGATAGCCATTGCCCGCGGAGCCGCTCCAGATAGTCGCCGCCGCGGCTGCGATAGAATGCCGCCCACTCGAACGACTCGAGCCTTCGGTAGTACTCGGGGTCGGCCTCGCGACCCGACGGCAGCAGGCGGAGCGTGATTCCGTCGTCGGGCGCGGTCACCTCGCAGGTGTAGTCTCGGTACGCAGGGCGCCGGCGCGCCGCGACGTCGGTCAGGAGCGGAAGCAGCCCCTGGCCCTCCGCCCGGATCCCCAACTCGGTGAAGTAGCGCTCGATGCCAGGCGCCTCGAGGTCCCAGTCGACCACCAGCACGCGGTGCTTTCTGGCGAGCAGGACCGCCACGTTCGCGAGCGCCATCGTGCGACCGACGCCGCCCTTGTACGAGTAGAACGTGATGATGCTCATCGCCGCCGCCCGCGCGTGAACGAGACGCGCTCGGTTTGAGACGGAGCCGTCCGGGCCTTGAAGGCCGCGTAGAACCGCTTCGCGGCCTTCGTGGCCCAGCCGGAGCGAAACGCCGGAGCGCTCTCGATCATCCGGGCCAGCGCCGGGGCCTTGTCGCGCAGCAGCGTCTCGAGCCCGGCGGCTTCCCTGCTGTCCTCGCGCATCCGCGTGTTGAAGTACTCGTACGGGATCTCGAACGTCTGGATATCCCGAAGCGCCGGCGGCATCTCCTCCCCGTCGTGGATGATCGCGATCGCGATCAGCCCGCCGGGGTTCCGGGCGGTGCGCAGCCCGAGCGCTGCCTCGCGGGCGCGCATGTGCGCCAGCTCCATCGCGCACCACGTGCTGTGCAGGTACTGCCTGGACCACAGGCTGAGCAGGATCCGCGACCGCGCGAGCTTGTGGCCGAGCGCGGGCGGCCACGTGATTCCCTCGTCCAGCTGGGCATCGAAGAACACACCCTTGGGAGTCCTCAGCTCGTACGCCAGGCAGTCGCGCAAGGTCGGGGCGAAGTGCTTCTCGACCCATCGCTGGGCGTTGCCGGCGCGGCGATAACTGACGAAGACGTCGTATTCGTAGTCATCGGCCGCTCGCAGTGCACCCCCTCGCCGGCGCTGCTGTCACGCGGCGAGTACATCACGCGGCCACACGGCTGACAACGCCCGCACGCATCACAGGGACGCGGCTGAAGGACCGACCGGCGCAGCGTTTCACGGCGCGAGCGCTCGCGTATCAAGCCGCTTGCGCTGGAGAATCGAGAACCACTGCTCAACCTGGTTCATCCACGAGCAGGAGCTCCTCGGCGCGCCCCACACGCGCGCGCCGCGCGACGAGCTTGGGCAGCTCGATGGAAAGCTCGCGGCGATCGCGTGCGCGGCGTCGCTCAATGCTTGCGCTGCTCGAGGGCCTTCTGCTCGAGGGCCTTCTTCGCGGCCACTCGCTCGGGGCTCACTGGCAGATCCTCGAGCCATGAGCGAAGCCCACGCGATCGCGCTCGAGACG
This sequence comes from Deltaproteobacteria bacterium, assembly GCA_005887925.1. Taxonomy (GTDB): domain Bacteria; phylum Myxococcota_A; class Polyangia; order Haliangiales; family Haliangiaceae; genus JABFXX01. The sequence continues at coordinate 7,124 of VBLP01000143.1, forward strand.
CTGACGGAGCTGCTGACCTGGAAGCAGATCTGCGAGCGCTACCCCGACCAGTGGGTGGCGCTGGTCGAGATGGACTGGAACGACGAGACCGACGAGTTCACCGTGGCGCGGAGTCGCCGCGCGCCGTTCGAGCAGATGCATGCTGCGCGGCTCAAGTACGAAACGGTCGGCCATTTCTACACCGGCCGCGTGCGTGCGCACGCGATTGACTTCGTGCGCTGAACATGAAGGTTCGGCGCTTTGATCCCGATGACGATCTGATCATCGTCAAGGCTCGGGTATTCGGGAAGCATGGAGACAGGATCCTGAACTTGGCGCTCGACACCGCGGCGTCGCACACGCACATCTCGCCGGACACCGTCGACGAACTGGGCTACAGCCCGGTCGAGGGCGAGGCCATCACGTCTGTGCGCTCGGCGATCGGCAAGGAGCCGGGCTACATGTTGCGGGTGAAGCGCTTCGAGTCGCTCGGCTTCGGGTTCAATGACTTCTTGATACATGTCCACGACCTCCCCGCCGGGTTCGGGATCGATGGTCTGTTAGTTAGGGTTGAGCTTTCTCAAGCGGTTCAACTACGAGATCCGTTCCGTCGAAGGACGGATCCTCGTGGAGCGTGTCACGGGGGCCTGAAGCCCAGCTGCAGTTCGCCGGCGCGCGCAACAAGGCGACATCCCGGTCGGCCCGCGCGCGGCGTCCAGCCCGACCCAGCGCACGGCCGGCGCGAACGACTTGCACGCCGCAGTACTACCGCGTCAGCGCACGAACCGGTAGCGACCGGGTGCCGCGAGCGGAGCATCGACGCCGATCTTGATCGTCGTATCGACCGGACCGCCGGTGCCGGTCCCTCCGGATAGGATGACCTCGTCGTCGGACGGCCACTTCTCGGTCAGCGACGTCGCGCTCCCTCCGAGCTTGCAGTCGGGCTCGTTGAGCATCTTCGGATCGACGCCCGGTCCGGAGAACTCGTCCATCCGCCACGTCTTGTCGCGGGTGCCGACGACGAGCGGCGCGAACACCAGCGGCTTGGTGCCGCGTGTCTCGACGCGCACCATCAGCTCGGTGATCGACTCGCTGTAGCCCTGCTTGCCGCACGCGAGGCAGTTGTGGCCGGCGGCGATCCCGATGATGGTCCGCGGGCCCTTGTCGTTCCACAGCACGTACATCCCGCCGCCGCAGTACTTCTCGTTGTAGGACCACGACATCATCGGCTGCTCCGTGCGCCACCAGCCGTCCTTGCGATGCACGAACACGTAGTGCTCGCTCGATTCGCCGCGCATCCCCTTCGGCTCGGCGCAGAGAGCTGCAACCTGGCCTCCTTGGAGGTCTTGCAATTCGTCGCCCTTGCTACTGAGATCGCAAAGATGCCCCGTATCGGAGTTCAGCGTTACCGATACATCCCCGGAATCGTCGATCTGCTCGAGGATGGACCATGCAAGCCATCGTGCGAGACCTCGAAACTTATAGGTGAGGGTGACCGGTACTTCTCCCTGATGGGCCGAGATGCCTCTGCCGATAGGCTTCGAGCCGAGTACTGAGAGCCGAACATCGGTCCCTGCCCCGTCGTGTGCCAGAAGTCGATCGCGGGGTCATGCGGCGCGCCGGTAGTAGAAGTTGAGCAGTCCGCCCAGCCGCTCGCGGCGTTCGATCGGCGCGTTCCCGTTCGCTGGTCGCACCGCCGGTCCGGCGGGCGTGAGCAGTCGGCTGCCCACACCTTGGTGGTTGCGCTCGCGGTGATAGTGCTTGACGTACTCCGATACCGCTCCCCGCAGGTGGTTCTCACCCGTCGGTGGGATCAACTGTCCTCGTCGATTGACGACCTCAGCTCCAGAGCTGGCAGCTTTCCACTTTGCCCGAAGCAACTCTCCGCATGGAGGCCATTCTCCACGTACGCGCGCTGAAACACACCGAGTGCCCTGGCTTCGTTTTCGAGCTGACGCTCGAGGAAGTCCTTCAGCGCGTCGGCACCGAGTCCGCTCGAGTGCTCCAGGATCGACAGCAGACACCGCGTGAACAGCCCCTGCCACGCGTCGGCGTTCGGGAATTCGAAGGCCGGCCGACCCGCTTCGGCCGCGAAGGCACGGAACATTCGCGTCGAGCGCCGCGGTGTCTTCGGTACCACCCGGAATGTGGGCGCCACGCCGGTGACCGACATGACGGAATCGCGGCAGCAATCGATGAACATCACGACTTCATCGAACAGACCAGTGGCAGAAAGACTGCGGGAGTAGCGCTCGGTGCTGAGCGCGAGGCCCGGGAGGTCCCTTGACCAGCGCGCGAGCAAGAGCGCGATGTCGTGGTCCGATTCCTCGAGACTGATCCCACCGTGTCCGCTGAAATAGACGTAGAGGCGGCGACCGCCGCCGAGGGCTTCGGCGGCTTGCAGCAGTTCAACGAGCGACTCATCGATTTGGACCTGCGACGGCGCATGCCTTCGGGGATCCGACAGGATCAGTCTCGCGTGGTGCGAAGGGACGCCGCCGCCGTCCGCGGCGCACAGCCAGCTGTGAAAGCGCGTTGCATCCGCCGCGGCGCCGCGCAAGGGACGAAAGTAAGGATAGTCGTCGATCCCGATCACGAGGCCGAAGTCCTGATCCGTCGCTGGCAATGCGCGAGGCCCTGATGGTCTCTCGTTGTCCGCTATATCAGGAACGAAGTCCCGGGCCGGTTCCTGGCGCTGCGGAGCGTCCTCGATCACGAACGAGACTGGCGCCGTCGCCGCCTCCGGCGGGTGAAGGAGGCACGAGAGCCGCTTCATGAAGTAGCCATCGAGGTCCCTCGGCTCGCCGACGTTGCGTGACACGACGAGCTCCTCGGTTTCAAGCACCCGCAGGCTGGCCGCGCGCGATGTGACGATCACGACGACCTCGGCGATCCTCGGGAACCTCCGCGGCATATCTCGGGGCCAGCCGAGACCGAGCCCCAGCAGCGCGCCATCGCTTCGCCGTCCGAGTACCAGCTCGGGATCTCTGACTGTCAGCGCGACACCCGACGGCGCGAAGGCCGTCAACAGGGTGATCTTGCCGCGTACTCCGATGCTGAAGATGTGCGCATGGAGCGTGCGTTCTTCCCTGTTCTTGACCCTCACATAGATCCGGTCGCGCAGGGTGAGCGCACCGCCGCGCTGCGGCAGCGGCTGCATCTGGCTCCCATCGATCGTACCCCATTCGATGTCGAGATCCTGCGCATCGACACCGTGCTCACCTTCGAGCTCGCGGAGTCCTTGCGCCGCGGCGAGGTTCGCGAGGTGCCTGACGGTGTGTGACAACTCCTGCGGATACCGCGCTGCCGCGGCCAGTGGACCGACTTGATCCTCGATCACGAGCATGCCATCCACCATCCGCAGCCATGCCAGCATCGTGGGATCGTCGGCCTCGGCGACTCGCAGGGTCGAGGTTGCTTCGATCTCGGCGGTTATCACCTGCCGTTCCGGAGCGGGAACGACGACCTGTACCGGGCGCCGCACGGTAGCCTTCTCGATCGCGATCCCGATCGCGTTCCGCGGCAGTTCGGAGTGGCCGTTCCGCCAGCCGAGCAGCGCTGCAGTCGCGAACGTGGCGAAGCTCTCGGCGACCTGCACGTCCGCGACCGCCTTGTCTGCACGGTAGCTGGGGAATCCGGGTGGCATCACGCCGTAGATGTCACCCGCTACGACACCCATCAGACGCCCGGCATCGAGCCGGAATCGGCCCGCCACCGAAGCGATGGCCACGGCACCGCCGAGCTCGTCCTCCTCTAGCGAAAACAACCGGCGGCGCGCGGGTCCCTCGATGTCGGGACGCTGGATGGAAAACCGGTGTTGCACGCGCCAGCGGATCGCGCTTTCGAGCGCCGCCCAGCTGACCGGCGTGTCTCCGACCTCGCTAAGCACCTGCAGCAATGCCTCGGTGAAGACTCCATGGTACTCGCCATCGCCGCCGATGTACTCGAAGGAAGATTGGTCTGGCCCGCACGCAGCGAGCCGTACCACGTCGGGATTGCCGGCCGGATCGACGGCATCGAAGGCAGCTCCATAGCGCGCTCGCAGCGCGCGGAGGTGAGCGGCGAACCCTAGCCGCAACGGGTGGGGGAGCGCACGAGGCACCGCGTCGCCGATCGCGGCCGGGTGCTCCATCTCGTGAGGCTGGGGCGTCAGTGCATCGTCAAGAGGCGCGTGAGCGGGCCCGCTGCGACTCATCTGCGATGCATGACCACAATCGAGGATCACCGTGACGTTCCTCGTCCGCCGCGTGAGCCGCGCCTCCAGGATCGACAGCTCCCAGGCCTCCACGAAGGCGCGGAACGCATGGCCCGTGTAGTAGAACACCGCGGCGTCGCCGGGTCGGACGCGATGGATGAGCGCGTCGTAGCCGTCGAGGATCCCCTGTCGCGTTGCTCGATTGCCGGTGCGAACATCGACCTCGAATCCGCGCGCGACAAACATGCGCGTCATGTCTCGGACATCGTGATCGACAGCTCGGAGATTCCGACCCGACGCTGCCACCGCTCCCACCACCAGCGCATGACCGCCAACCGGGCGTGCGGCGGGCGGGCTGTCCGGCCGGCCGACAGGCTGCGCGGCGGCGCGCTGTTCGATCTGCATCGCGTACGCGAGGACGGGCGCCATCACTTCGGGGTGAGACTGTCCGATCGCCTCGACCACGCGACGCATGTACAGGGCCTCGCCCGGGTCGCGTGTCTCGATCGCCGCATCGATCGTCGCCGTGATCTCCCGAACCATCTCTTCCCCCGCGACCGGCGCCATCGCGGTCCAGCGCTGGGCCTGGGCGAGCCGTCGATCGCGCGACGTATCCTGGTTCATCCGCTGCTCGACATAGGTGTGGAGCAGCTGAGACAGATCCTCTATGCGCTGCCGGCCGAAGCGCCGCTCGAGACGATCGAGCAGCGCTACCCGGGTCTCCGGGTCGATCTCGTAGAGCCCCGGCGCGACCTCTGCGCACAGGCTGGACAGCAGCACGTCAGCGACGACGATCCACGGCACGGCGAGCGGCTGCGCCACGCCGCGCTGCAAGAACAACCAGAGTACATATCCAAGGTCCGGGGTCAGCGCGACCGGAAACGCGGCGTGGCAGGCGAAGTCGACGTAGGTATCTCCGAAGCGCGCGGCGAACGCCCCGATCCGACGAGTCGCCTGGTCACCTCCGTGGACCGTCACGATGTGCCCTCTTCGATTCGCGCACGCGCAACATGCGGATCGCCTGGATCACCCCGGCCGTCGATAGCTCGTACATCGGGACACTGCGAGCGATCGCATTCGCGCTGGTGCCAAGCCAGCGCGATGTCGGCATTGGATTCAACCAGACCAGCGGTGTGGCAGCGCGAACGCGGTCGAGCCATTCCCGGGTTGCCTCGACACGATCACGATCGAACCTGCCGCGCGCCGCACCAGCGTCGCTGAACACGATCGCGCGCGCCCACGGAGACCGCAGCTCATCGAGCACGCGTGCGAGGCTCTTGCCCGGGCCGGCGGCGGCTGGCGTCGTGTCCAGCACGTCGCCCGGACAGTTGTGGAAGTAATACGTGCGAACCTCGTGAAGC
>VBLP01000143.1:12716-24625 GCA_005887925.1 Deltaproteobacteria bacterium
GCCCGCAGGATAACGTCTGCCAGTATGCCGTCGCGCGCGGTCTGCTGGATCGTGGCGGTTGCGTCCAGCTCGACCCGCGGACCGCTCCGGACTGCCATGCGGAGCCCTCGCCAGCCTTGCTGCAGCGCGCGGCCGGTCACCGGCGCGTAGTCGCCCGCCGGGAGTCGCCCTGCCATCCTGGCGGCGACGACTGCGACCTCGTCGAGCCGGTGGCCGACCGCAGCGGTGGTGCGCACCCCGGCTGCGACCATCGCTGTTCGCGACGTGGCGGGCGGGGCCGGCGTGGCACTTGCTTGCAGCGGTACCGGTGTCGGGACCACCGGAGCTGGATCAGGTGCGGGCGCTGTGTCATCGCCAGGGGCGGTGACATCGTCCGGTTGCGCATCGGCGGCGTCCTCTCGTGCGAGTGCGGCCGCCGCCTGTCTCGCCACGGACCTGGCGCACGATCGGACCACCTCGCGATCCGCAGCCGTCTTCGCAAACAGCATCACGCAGAGTCGCACGAACGCATCTTCGCCGACTCCGAACCCGAGGTTGACTGCACGGATCGCATCGATGTAGTCCGCGATGCCGAGCGGCATACGTATACCGCGCAACATGTCGAGAACAGCAAACAGTGGATGTCGGCGGGCGGTCATGAGGTCTTCTTGCGAACCCGCTCGAGGTCGGCAAGCGTCTTGATGAGCGCACTCGGAAACGGCAGCTGTTCCGCTGCCAATCGTTGCTTGTTGCCGGCGGCGTCCGAGCTGAGTGCGCGAAACCAGTCGATCAGCTCGCTGGTGGACGCTCGCTTACCGCCGGTCACCGTCGTGGTCATCTCGGCACGCAGGGCCAGGAACCTGGTGACTGCCAGCCCGATCAGCTCGACGATGTCGGGTGTCGAGGAAAAATGCGCCGCGACGATCTTCTCGAGCTCGTCCCTGTCGGGAAAATCGATATAGTGAAATAGGCATCTTCTCAGGAATGCGTCAGGCAGATCTTTCTCTGTATTGGAAGTGATGAAGACGAGCGGCCTGGCAGTAGCACGCACCCATTGGCCGGTCTCGTGGATCAGGAATCGACCCTGGTCGAGCTCGAGCAGGAGGTCGTTGGGAAAGTCGATGTCCGCCTTGTCGATCTCGTCGAGAAGCACCACGGCAGGGGTCTTCGATCGAAATGCCTTGCCGAGCTCTCCGTACGTGATGTAGTCGGTCAGATCTGGATTCGCAAGCCGAGCTGCCGCCGCCTTTCCCGCCTTGGTACTGGTCTGTGCAAGCTGCGCGTCGCGTAGCCGCTTGACACCGTCGAACGTATATAGACCATCCTGTGCGCGGCTCGTGGACTTGACGTGCCATTCGAAATACGGGCGCTTCAGCTCGTAGGCCACAGCTTGTGCGAGCCGGGTCTTGCCGGTTCCCGGCTCGCCCTTGATCAGGATCGGGCGGTCCAGCCGCAGCGCGAGATTGACCACCTCCACCACTCCAGGGCCCGGTACATAGGCTTCGAGTAGCGCGTGCTCGAGACTCAGCTTGCCGCGAGGCACTGGAGAGCCCCTGTATGTCGGAGTCTTAGCCATTCGCGATTCCTTCCCAGGACAGTCCGGATGAGTGAAACAGTTCCTCGAGCCAGTCACCCAGCGACATTCGCTCCGACACATTCTCGCAGTCGGCACGCATTCGCACCGGCCAGATCCCGCCAATGCGACCCACGCAGCGCGCGATCTCCGGACCGCTGAACGCACGAGGCACGTCGATCCGGTGAAGAAGTTGCGGATCGAATGCCTCGTCGCGCAGCTGACGTGCCTCGATGGGCGCCGCCCGACGAACGCTGGCCGACGGCATCGCGCCGGCGATTTCGTGCTTGCTCACATCAGCCGGCCGGTCGGTGAGGAAGCACAGCAACAGCCAGGGCTGTCGAGCCGTACCGAGTACAGGGCGAGGAGTATCGCGGTCCCCTCGATCGATGCTGTCGACGAGCGGTTGCCACCGTTGCTCGACGACCTCGTCCGCATCCAGCAGGTCCTGCGCATCTCGCAGCACGAGACCGAACGACTTCCGTTCCTTGATCACTCGCTCGCGAATCTTGCCGATGACGCGATCCGGAGCCACCGAAAGTAGACGTCCGAGCTCATCGAGGATGCCGCGCAATGACGCCATCACCGAACGAGAGCTCAAGTTGAGCTCGGCGAGATCATCGCGTCCGCTCGCGAGGAAGCTCTTGAATGATCTCGATAGCAGGTTAGCATCTATCTTGTGCGCGAGGTGGATCGCAAACGCACCCTTCTTGTGCACTGCCATGACGTCCCGGATGCTCGCGCCCAGGTCGTCGTACAGCCGTCGCGACGCCTCGAGTAGCTCGTGCGCATCGTGCAGATCAAGTGTACTTGCACAGCGGTTGAGCTCCTCGCGTGTGGCGATGCAGTTCTTTGCGCGCTCGTCTCGGCCTGGTGCTGGATACACACCGCCATATTCCTCGTGAGCGCGCTCGAGTCTGGCACCGATCTCGCTCAGCGCGTTCACGAGCTCCGGCCGCGCGTCACTGATCACGACCGCCTCGCACCCAAGCTCGTGAGCTCCACCTCGAGCTCGGTCATACGGCGTTCGAACGCCGCGACCGCCTCCTCACGATCCAGCATGTGCTCGACCAGCTCGTTCGGTCTCGGAGTTTTGAGCTGTTCTACCCGCGCTTGCCGCTTGCATAATTCCTTTTCGAGCGCTTTCGCCACGTGTTACCACTTCAGGAGATTTCCCTGCGAGTCTCCGCGTGGCAAGAGCGGTTTGCGGGGTGACAGCGAGCTCCGCTGGGGTCGACTGATGGTCGGATTTCCCAGGCTCTTGACGTTGCAGAGCACCGGATGTTGATCGCTGCGAAGCTCCGGGACGCTCTTGATGACATGCAGGACGGCATCGAGTATGCCAATGCTGCCATCGTGATTCACGGCCACCCTGTCACCACACAGCGCGTCGACCAAGCAACGTGTGAAATGCGATAGCTCGTGGTCGCAGTATGATTGCTGGCTGTCGGTACACGAGCTCATCACCAACCGTCCCGGTGCACCCTCCAGCCTGGTCTTCACCGGGCTCGGTGCAGACGCTCGCTTCGTGGTCGCGTCGTCCGGAAACTGTCCACCCGCGTGACAGCAATCAAAGAACACGAACAGCGGTAGCCACGCGGACAGAGGAAGTAGTGCCGCGTCCCGGCTGCCTCTCGATAGGCACCGTGGCCAGAGTAGTAGAAGATCGCGGTCGCATCCCGCTCGAGCGCTAGCAGCGCGTCTAGCCCGCGCCGGACATCATCGGCGCTGGCGTCCTGCAGCGCGCGAACGCGTGCTCGGTCGTAGCCCGCTCGGGTCACCAGCGACGACTCGAGATACTCGACGTCCGTGGTGGTCTGTGGTGGATCCCCCGTCCCGATCAATACTGCGAAGCCACTTCCGAACACCGTGGCGCCAGAATACCGCGCCTGCAGGCCGGATGAGCCGCGCCGAGGCCGGCGACGACTCTGAACGTCCACCCAGGCTCAGCGTTGTCCGAGAGAGGTTGGCGGCAGAATGTAGGCAGCCTTACTTCCCTTGCATCCAGGCTTCCCTGGCGAACGCCCGCCTCTGCGTAATTCTTCAGCCATGGCGTATGCGCTTGGCACGTGGCCGACGTGGCGCGGATGCCGGTGTGCGTCGCCGCAGAGGCAGGCAGCCGACATCGACTCCAGGCGCGTCGTTTCCGCAGGCGTCGCTGTTATCCGCGATCCGGTCCGTCGTGCGCAACCTCCACCGCGCGATGGGAAGTCTTGTTATTCTCGATTCCATGCAACGTGCGATCTTCGCGTGGGCAGTACGACTCGTCATCATTGTGATGGTTGCTGCTCGTGCTGTGAGCGCGGGCACATTCGCGGTAGAATCATCTCGAGAGATCGCGCTGGATCCAGCAGTCGCAGATCAACAAGTCCATGTTCTGCTGACGTCATCGACGACTGTCACCGTCGAGGTGTCGGTCATCATGATCGCCGGTGGTACGAGCGCAATACCGCCCACGGCGGTGCAGGTGCCGAAAGACAAGATCCAGGTCACTGCGCTCGGAGTGCCACTGCCGCTGACGATCCACACGGCTGCGTTCGAGCGGGGCGGCGACTACACGGTCTATCTGGCGCTGGCCGGCGCGGGAGTATCGGAGCGCGCGGCGATTCCACTTCGCATGGCGTTGGCTCCTCGTATCATTCCGGATCCAGCGCCTCCGATGACGCTCTCCATCGAGCGGGCCAGCCCGCTGACCATCGCTCGCCACGCTGGACGAGTCGTGGTCGTGAACCCGCTCAACCGCGCGATCTCGGTGACACTCGACAAGGCACCGGTCGTCGATGGCTCGAACGAAGACCACGGTGTGATCACCTGGAAAGCTACCGCACCGTTGACGGTGGCCGCCGCTTCGCCGGGAGTGGTCGACGTCGAGGTCTCGGTCGACAAGGTGGGACGGTTCACGGCGACCATGCTCGCGCAGTCATCGGCGTTCGAGCGGCCGGAGCGAGTGCCGGTCACGATCGTGGTTCGCGATGACTGGTACTTTCCGCTGCTCACGATTCTAATCGGCGTGGGGCTGGCCGCCGGGATGGTTGCTCTCGTGCGGCGCGTTCGACCAGCGCTCGACAACGCGTACCATGCAGAACGTATGCTTCGTCGGATCGAGCGCACGTTGCCCACGGTTGCAGATCTGGTGTACCGAGCTGATCTCGAAAAGCTTCGGGTCGAGATCGAAGACGCGCTGTCGCTGCTCGATCCCACCGACGTGCATGCACGGCTGGAAGAATGTGAGCAAGAGCTCAGGAAGAGCGACATGCGCTTTTCAGAGGCGCTTGCGACTGCCCGAGCTGACTACGAAACTGCGAAAGAGCGTCTGGCGGCCGCGACGCGAGGTGCAGGTGAGGTCGGCCAGATATATCTGGTGCCGCTGGAGGATGAGCTCCGGAAGGTGGAGGTACCGCTGCGCGCGGGGGATCTGCGGGCGGCCCAGAGTGCACTCCGGTCCGTGCTCGGGAAGCTGCCTGTGGCCAAGTCGGGAGAGACGCCGAAGACAACGATCGTGGTTTCGCCGTCCGCACCGCGTGCCGGGCTTCCGGCCATGGTCAGCCTGACGGGCTTGGCTGGAGGAGAGAAGGTCGAGTGGACCATCGCCGGAAAGACGACGGATGTCAAGCGCGAGGCGGATCCGCGCATTGAATATACGTTCCCTCGCGGTGGCAGATATCGCATATCTGCCGGCGTACAACATATCGAGATTGCCACTCTCGATATCGTCGTAACACCGAGTCGCACCGAAGAAATGGCGCGAATCGCGAAACGTGAGCGCATGGTCCGATTTGCTGTGCTTGCCATTGCTGCATTCATTGCAACATTCTCTGCTATGCAGATTCTCTATGTCGACAAGCCGTTCGGAACGTTCGGTGACTACCTCGCTGCATTCGTGTGGGGATTTGGTGTCGATGCCGGTGTGAAGGGGTTTGCTGGTACCGTCGCCGTGCTCGCTGCTGGCTCGCAGCGCGCGGCGTGATCGACTATCCAGCGGCGCAGGGCGATCGGAGAAGCGAGAGCTCGATGTGGTACACGGCGAGGCATACCTGGTCGACCGCCGCCTTTGCCATGTCGTCGTCGACGTACACCGGTACACCGTCGCTCCATGATGCGGTGCTGCGCGTGACAAATCCCGAGAAGTCGACTTGCCGATCGGCGACGATTACTACGAACCGTTCGAGCCCGCAGCTGCCGTCGATTTCATCGGCCCAGCTCAGCGTTCCGCCCACGAGGGTGCCGCGCGAATCCTGTCCGATCACCACGCGGTCTCCAGCCGGCAAGTAGAGACCTCCGGTCGCAACGGTCATGAGACTCACCTCGCCCAGGAAACCGATGTCGAGGACGGCGTAGTAGAGAGCGACCTTCGACAGGTTCGCGATCTCGATCCAGTATCGCTCGCCTGCGTGGATCGTCGCACCATGGTGTGGGAGCGCCGGTCCTTGCCTGCCCCCGATCACTCGACCCCAGAGAACCCGATGTGGCGCAGCCAGCGCGGCGCCGGGTGGCGCACCGAGTGCGCGGACGGCGGCCGCCCTCGCCAGGTAGCCAAGCGTAGCCATGGCGTCCTCGCCGGGCAGGTGGGCCTCCACGGCGGCAAGCCGATCGGTGATCAACAGCGCTCCGTCACGCAGCTGCACCGCCGCGATCGCTCCGTCGTCGCTGTTCGATTCGATCACGTACGGTGACTCCGCCACCTGCCGCCTGAGATTCTCGATGGCGCCTTCGTTTCCGCGGAGCACGACGGACCGGCGAGCTGCGCTGCACCGGACCGTGTGCGCGGGCGTTCCAAGCGGGATGCGCGCGGTCGCTTCCAGTGGCGAGACCTCGACACGCGCGTGATCCGTGAATACCTCAGTGACCCGGAGTGCGGCCGACACGATGCGGCCGTCGAGTCCGAGGCCGGAAACTGTGTATTCATCGCCAACCTGCACGCCGTGAAGCGATCCGGCGCGCACGTGCGGGATGCGATCCTGACGGAAGAATGCAAGGCCGGGTGGCTCTTCTACCTCGGTGGTGCCGAACAGCGCGCGGCGTAGCGGACCGTCGACGTCCGGCCGGTGAGTCCGCGTGTATCCCTTCATCCACTCACGCGCCCAGCGGATGAATGCGCGCCAGTTGACGGGGATGGTCTCCCCATCGAGGGCCCGTCGCAGCGCGGCGGTCAGTAACCCCCCGGCCGCGCCATCATCGTAGCCCGGTTCCTTCCATAGCCGGATTTCGAGAGCTGGCTCGTTCTCGGCAGCTGCGAACACGCGGACGATGTCCGGGGGGTGTACCGCAAGATCTCGGCCGATATCTCCGAGGTCGCGGTGCAGCGCGATGACGACATCATCGCGAAGATGCGTGACCTTGATCCGCGCATCGAGCTCGGGGAAAGGCCTGGGCCCTTTCACCAGCTGGCCGGAGAAGCAACAATCGAGGATGAACGTGACGTTGTCGCTGCATGTCCGCAGCGCGCGCGCCCATGTCGATAGCTCCTCGGAGAACACAGGACGACCGTCGACGGGCACCAGATACTGGAGCGTGTGCGGCTGCGCAGGATGCGCTCCGTGATCTGGATTCGGCGTTTGACCGCCGTGACCGGTGTAATAGAAGACCACCGGTCCACCCCGTGCGGCGTTCTGCAGCCTGGCAATGGCCGCAACCATGCCGTCACGGCTGGCGCGCGAACCGATGACGACGTCGCAGGCAAAACCTCTCGCGTGGAGAACGCGCTCCATGACCTGTACATCGTGATCGGTTCCCGTCAGTGGGGGCACTTGACTCCCGATCAGAAGCGCATGGCCTTCGCCGACCTTCATTCGAGCCGCCTCCGAGGCCTCACATGCGATACCCCCATCGTTGCTAGTGTACCATGAAGCGCGCGGTTCACGAACGAACAGTCCGGCGAAGCACGGGACCAGCTCCGACTCGAACGTCGGTCGCTCAGGCCATCACAGCACCGGCGGTAGAGCCGCCGGCGGGCTCGTCTTCCAGGGCAGCGACGAACTGGAAGATGGAAGACGCCATGTTGGCGATGATCACGGTCAGGTACCAGCCACCGATGGCCCACAGCGCCACGAGACTGGCCACCGCGTCGAGGATAATGAAGACCCAGTTCCACCAGTGCAGACCGCTGATGGTCTCGGCGAGCGCGGAGGCCAACCCGCCGCACTGGTAGATGGCCTCGATCGTATCGATGAGCTTCTCGGATCGGAGGTCTCTGCCTCGGCCAGCGCGATCTTCATCGCAGGAATGAGCGTCGGCAAGACCTTGGGAACCCACGTGGCGAAGAACTTGGTCACCACAGAGGCACCGACGACGCCGAGCCCGATCGCCCCGACGATGATCATGATCGTGTCGACCAGCAAGGTCACGTACCAGGCGATGCACGAGATGCTGTACTTCCTGCCCGCCTCGGCCAGCGTGGCGTTGGAGACCCGGTAGGCCTCGACCTGTCCGTTCTCGGTCGCGACGTCGAACACGTGATCGCCGCCGTCGCGTCGATGCGTGACCGATCCCGGCGGGTGGCCGTGGTGGCGAATGCCACGATAGAGATTATTGCGAAACAGCTTGCGCAGCCCTTCGACCTGGGCCGGTGACAGTCCCCCTGGTGCGGCTCAGGATTGCCTCGTACTCGGCGATCAACCGATCGATCGCCGGCGCCGCGCTGCTCGCCGCCGGACCTGGTGCTCGACCTCGGCCGCCGCTGCTCGGTCACCGCCGCGCCCCCGCCGCGCCCCGCCGCAATCGCCGACGCCGCTGCTCGCCGACGACCTGGTGCTCGACCTCGGCCGCCGCCCGCTGCTCGGCCACCGCCGCGCCAGCACCGCGATCACCGGCGCCGCTGCTCGCCGACCTGGTGCTCGACCTCGGCCACCGCTACTGCCGGCCGCACGTACCGGAGCAGCGTACTGGGGCCTCGGGCGCGCATCGTTGGGCACGCCCAGTTCGCGAGCACGAAGTGCAGGTTGTTCGGCACCGCCCATAGATGCCCCGGCATGCTGCCAACGGCATACCGCCCGCAGCCGGCATCGAGCTCCGGCCATGCCTCAAGCGCGGCGTGCAGAAGCGGCCTGTGTCGAGATGCCGAGTGAGCCCAGTGTGAGGCGGGTGGGAGCGCCACGATGGACCGGCAGGTTAACCGCCGGCGCAGGCCGTCGACTTCGGCAGCGCCGCGGGTGGCTTCGTCACGCACGATGCTGGCTCGCTATCGAAAGCGACCACCCCGTCGGCCCCACGCGCCTTCGTGAGATCGAAACCAGTGAGCTGCCGGATGGTGTTGCGTCGCACCACGAGCTTCTGACGAGGCTGTTGCTTCATGGGCAGCAACGATAGCCCAGGGTCACGGTCTGAAGGTCATGATCTTGCTGGCCCGATCACATCGGATGACGCGGGTAGGTGCCAGCGCGCCAGTTCTCCACCGATGCCCCGCGTGACGATGTCGGCAGCCTCGAAGTGCAGCCCCATCACGTACGGTTTGTGGGCGGCCAGGGTCCAGAGCGGCCGGCCGGTTGCTGCATCCCAAAAGCGGAGCAGTCCGTCGCCGCCACCGCCGACGATCATCGATCGGTCCGGGGACATGTCGGCGTCGGCGAGAAACCGCGGACCACCGCGATAGGTCTGCCGGAGCGTGCCATCGGGGCTCCAGAGCCGTGCTGCACCGTCGGCATGGGTGGTTAGGATCGCATGCCCATCATCGACCCAACGCGCCGTGTAGACCTGCGGGGCGTCGAGCTTCGCCGTGCTCGGCTCGTGCCCGAATAGCACGGGAAATGCTGCCCGTCCCAGGTGGCTCGGGACGACGAGCAGGTACTGACCGTCCGGCGACGGGCGAAGTGTGCGCGCGCGGATGCCGGCGTTGAGCTCGGCGGTGACCACGCCACGGTCGAACACCCGGACGCGTCCGTCCGCGTCGGCGGCAGCGAGCCGTCCACCCGGGAGCGTGACAAGTGCGTCGATCCCGGCCCCGGATGACGGCAGCGCAAACGGCTCCTCGCTGGGCGGCGTCACCAGCACGGCGCCTGCTGCGTCACCGCTCACCAGCTCGCCGTTGGCGCCGAACGCCACCGCGGTCACAGCGGCGGCGTGGCCGACGGAGCGAAGCAGCTTGCCGCCTGGAAGCTCATAGAGCTCGGCGGCCTTGCCTCGCGCGAGCGCCGCGCGATCACCGGCCGCAGATACGACCGGAAATGGAACGGGAGCATCGTCGCCGGGTGCGACGACTTCCGGCAGCGCGGCCAGCAGTCGACCGTCCGCCGTATCCCAAACGCGTGTGTCGCACCCCGGGCATGTGATGGCCAAGAAGCGACCGTCAGGCGCGACGCCGCCGAACAGGCCGTAGCCGGTGGAGATCGGAGCAGCGTCCCAGCGACGATAGGGTGATCGCGCATCCCAGATCCGCGCCGTCCCATCCCACGAGGCGGCAACAACGCGCTGTGAGCTCGGATCGAAGCGCGCGACGCGCAGCTGCTGACTGGGCCCGTCGAGAACCGTTATCAGCATGCCGTTCCTGGTATTAGTGATTGCCAACTCGCCAGAGGCACCTGCCGCGGCGAGATGTTGCCCGGTCGCGTCGAACTCAAGCGAGGCAATCCGAGCGTGGAGGTAGTTGCACTGAGTCACTATCCGGCCCGTGGTAGCGTCAGATACCTGTTCTGTACCGTCGTCGCCCGCAACGGCGGCGAGCCGGCCGTCGGGCGAAAACGCCACGGCGGACACAGCCTCGGCGATCTCGCGCAGAGCCAGCCGCCCGCCGCGCGGGCTCCAGACCGAGGCCTCCCCGCTGGCATTGCCGATGAGCAGATGCGACCCGGTGGGATCCCAGGCGAGCGCACGGACCCGTGGGCCGAGAAGCGTAGCCGAGGTGGCCGAGCTCCCGACGTCGACCAGGCTCACATCGTCGCCGGCGCTCACGGCAAGACGGCTACCATCAGGGGAGAGCGCGATTGAGGGAAACTTGGAGCCGCGGAGCCTGAGTTTGGCCAGGATCGCGCCGGTCGTGATGTTCCACACGGCCGCGTTCGCGCCGTCCCCATCAATCGCCGCCACCCGATCGCCGCCGGTCACGACCAGGTACCACCGCGGCGCGAGGTCTCGCAGCCGGAGTTTGCGCACCAATCTGCCCTTCGCTGGGTCCCAGATCCGCACCGCGCCATCACCGCAGGCCGTGACAAGCGCCCCGTCGCGCGTGTACGCAGCGCTGTATACCGCGTCACCGTGGGGCAGCGGTGACAGCGTCTGGAAGTTCGCAGCGTTCCAGATCTGCGCACCAGCATCGTCGGTCGTGACGATTTGCTCACCGTCCGGCGAGAACACGGCGGACCACATCCGTCCCGAAGCAGTCTGCAGCCGAGCAAGCTCGGAACGGAGCGGCTGCAGCGCCCTGGCGTACATGAAAGCGGTCGCGGCGCTGCGTTCCCCGCGGCGCCACGCCTCGCCGAGGTGCTGCTGTGCTCCGACCATGTCGTTGTGGAGTACCGCGGACCGGCCCTGCTCAAGCTCAGCCTGCGTGACGGCGGCTTCGCTGACCTCCTCGGCGAGCCGGGCCTGCATTGCGGCGCGGTAGAGGAACCCGCCGATCGCGACCACCGTGGCGAACGCGACGAGCAACCGTCGAACCCAGCGAGTGCGCCGGATCTTCCGCTCACTCTCGGCGATGAACGAGCACTCCAGCGGGCCGAGCGTCTCCCGGGGCACGCTGCGCAGGGCGTCCTCCAGCACGTCGGCTCCCCACAGCAGACCTGACGGCCCGCACTTCTCGCGCCAGAGCTGCGCCGAGATTCGGAGTTGCTCCCGTATGCTCGCGCGCAGTGCCCTCCGCAGATCCTCGGCCAGCTCCAGCGCGCTGCTGTGGCGAGCCCGGGGATTCTTGTCGAGCGCGCACCGAATGACTCGATCGAGAAGAGGAGGGAAGCTGTCGCCGAGCCGTGGCACAGGCGCGCTCTGGTGCGGCTCGTGGTTGTCCGTGCGGTCCGCGGCGAACGGCAGGCGCTTGCTAAGGATCTCGTAGGCGACGACGCCCAGCGCGTAGATGTCGGCCGCCGGCCCGACGCCGTCGGCACCGTACCGCTGCTCGGGGGCCATGTACGGAGGCGAGCCGAGGCATCCATTCGGAGGAGTGAGCTGGCGCCTGAGCTCCGAATCATCCAGGTTGACCACCCGGCCGGCGCGGCGCGGCCGCACCGGCATACGCGTCGTCTTGACGTCGTCGCGACCGGAATCGCGGTCCTCCTCGGTGCCGGGCTCAGGCGCCACCTCGGAGGGGCGGTTCCACTTGGCGATCCCGAAGTCGAGGAGCTTGGGGAGCAGGATCCCCTTGTTCTCGATCACCATGATGTTCGACGGCTTCAGGTCGCGGTGGACGATCCCCAGCTCGTGCGCGGCGTGG